>JBDGPY010000079.1:0-21192 GCA_042219425.1 Haloarcula sp.
CCACCGCTTGTGTCAGTGTCATCACCATCGCCACCGCTTGTGTCAGTGTCATCACCATCGCCACCGCTTGCGTCAGTGTCATCACCATCGCCACCGCTTGCGTCAGTGCCACCGCCGCCACCGGCACTATTGTCGTCGCCTCCGCCACTTCCGCTGCTTCCGCCGTCTCCACCACCGTTGTTCGCCTCAGTATCCGGGATCTCCATTTTGTAGGTCACTGTCTCAGAGAGAGACGTCGGGCTGTCGGAGTCCGTCGTCACAACGAATCCAAGCGTTGCTTGCTCGCCCGGATCAAGGGTGAGCGTGTTACCCGGTTCGTCAACTGATTCACGCGTACCCGCGTCTGTTGTGTAGATGTCCAGCCACTCGCTATCGTGCTTGATCTGCAACCTTGCAGCTTCATCGCTGCCCTCGACGCCCTCAAAGCTCACGACAAACACGTCGTCGAATTTGGTCTGGGTACCGGAGATAACGTCGACAGAGATAACAAGCTCACCATTGCTGCCGAAATCGGCATAGCGGTCGCCGTTGGGCGTGTCGGCCGGCGCTAGAGCAACCTCAGTTTCTTCCACTGGGTTGAGTTCGTCAGCTGGCTCGGAAAGCGGGACCGCGCTCGTGGACATGACTGTCCCGCAGACGATGAACACGAGCCCAAGGGCGAAGTACCATTTCATGTTGTGGCTAGAACCAATGGGTTATACGGGGTGGTATTGGGTCTGTGTTCACCCGTCGCGAAACAGGGCGGCTGCCATCAGCTGTTGTAATCGTCCTGGCGTGCCGCGAAGACGATTGTATTTATATTGCCAATTGCAGATCCCTCATTCCCGTCTCGGAGATCAATGACGACCGTGAGTTTGATTTCGTTACCAGCGCCCAGGTCAACAGCGTTGTCACCAGAGCTGTCGACGATCGAGTTCCCGTTCGCATCCTCGATGTCCAGTACGTCTCCGATGAGATTGTTCGGGTCGTCGCTCTCGGCAGGGTTCACCGAAACGCCGACGTCCTTCTCCCCGTCGTTGCTCACTTTGAGGGCATCGCTGAACGTGGTCGTAGCATTCTCGTTGAGATCCGTCTGTTCGAGTTTGATTACGGATGTACCGGATTCATCCTCGGTAGCGATGATGTTGTTATCACTCTCGGTGGTCGGGTTGTTCGGCTCGAAGCTCAGGAGTGCGCTCGCATCGCCCGAGGTGTTGATATTGACTGTCCGCGTCGCCTCAACGGAGGAGAACGCACCGGACCCAAACGCCCCACCAACAGTGGCACTGATCGTGCCGAGTCCGAGCAGGACACTTCGTCTATTTAGTCTCATTTATTACCCCAACAAAAGATAGTCCATCAGTTATTATTGACGCGCCTTAGCCGGGTTAATGCCGACCATTATGGATTCAAGCACGGCTATAACCCCGCTCAAGCAGCACAATAGTAAGCCCCCGGAAACTGTTGTGGTGGATACGGCACGACGGTACGTGCTGACTAACTCAGAACTATGAATCGCAGAAACGTACTAACGGCACTCGGTGGACTGGCAATTAGTGGTGGTGCACTCTTCGGCTCTGGCGCGTTTACGAGTACAGAAGCAAAACGCGAACTCGAAGTGAACGTTGTGAACGAGACAGACATCGCCGATCAATACGTCGATGTCGTCCTCGAAGATGTTGGTTCCCACACTGAACTTGGTGTCGACAAGACCAGCGATAGTGATGGTACCGATGATCCCGCGAACCTTTTCCCTGACAGTAACAACTCGTATGGCAATTCCGGTTACAGTCCCGATGATACCGACGTCAGCCTGATAGAAAACGATGTGAAGGTCATCTTTGGGACTTCCGGCAACGAACTGCCACCGAACACGCAGGTAGACTACGATGGACTATTTACCGTTGTGAATGATGGCGATACTACCACTGACGATTTCAGTGTGACAATGTCAACAGAAAGGGGAGATCTCTTGACTGATCAAAGCGACAATAACGACATCACCAGTGGGACGGTCAGTAGTGGAACCACCACGTCTCTTGATGCCAGACTCAACACAGGCAACAATAGTAAAGAAACTGATACGCTAACTATTACTATCAGCTAAGCCTACCAGCCAGAGAGGCATCGTTCAGTTTCAGTTTGGAGAGCGAAGCAGGCAGAGTTTCTATAATTTACTCGGATCGAATAGCGACGCAACCGGGTTGACTGCTCCAGACTACGAATGGGAAACCGTTCAAAACGGTGGAAACGTGGTATACATCTGCTTTCGATGGAGAAGCTGTCACACAGGATCGACAACAGCAGCACACACTCTGCTGTTCGACAGCAGTGGTTCCTCGCGGTCAAATTCCTGAATTTGAGCCCCCGGCGGAAGTCGTTTGATGAGACTGGGTTCAAAAAACACGATGTGACCGTCACGATTGACAGTGCCGGGGCACTCCAGATGATAGTTCGGTAACGCTATTTTCGAACCAAGAACATCTAAATCTTATCCACTGGTGACTTAATATACACATGATTTTATTACCAGTGACATTCCAGAAAGCTTTAGTTATTATGTAATGACTTGTGACCAATGGCTATGGGTAGGGGTGCGAACAACCAGAGAGGGGCTGGTAACGCGATTTCGCGGGACGAAGTATTTGAACTGCTCAGCAATCACCGCCGGCGATACGCGCTGCACGTAGTAAAGCAGACAGATGGGGAATCAGAACTGTCGGACATTGCAGAACAGGTCGCAGCCTGGGAAAACGGGAAAGATCCGACTGAGATCACCTCCGATGAGCGCCATCGAGTGTACACCTCGATGCAACAGACGCACCTGCCCACGATGGACCGAGCAGGCGTCATCAACTACGACAACGGAACAGTCACGCTGACCGAGCAGGCAGCGGACCTCGACGTGTACATGGATGTCGTTCCGGAGAACTCGATTCCGTGGGGACAGTACTACCTCGGGCTGGCAGTCCTGTCGGGAGGTGTGGTCGGTGCTGCCGGGCTGGGTGTGTTCCCGTCGAGCATTCCTGACCTCGCGTGGGCCGTCCTCGTCGTTATGCTGTTCCTCGGATCAGCGCTGTATCACGTCTGGCAGAGCCAGCAGCTCCGTCTGGGGACCGGCGAGAAGCCACCGGATGTCGAAACATGAGCAAAAAGTGGACGCGGCGGAGCGCACTCGCTTTCATTGCCACTGGCGCGGGGATGCTCGCTGCGGACACTACTGGAGTCACCGTTATCGACGCCGAACGTAGCAGCGACCTCGGAACGGCCGAAAACGATGAGAACGCCCTGTTGGGAATAGATAATAAGAGCCCCGTCGAAGGGGGCCCCGATCAGAAGGTGACGCTACTGACGCTTACAAACAACTTCGACGAGAAGTTGGAGAAGATCAACATAGATAACGTCAAAGTCTTGACCAGCGGTGTCTCGTCCGATGACCTATTCAAAGACGGCGTTATCAACACCCCGGAATCAATCGACATGGGTGCAAGCGGTGATGTCACAGCTACTCTCTCTTCTAACTCGGATGGCGATACATACCTCGTCAGACTCACCATTACTGCCAAAGGAAACAGCCAGGAAATCACGCTGAGTCGGGAAGTTACAGTTGAATATACGGACTCCGGAGTGGCGTGGTGGCACTTCGAGGACGTGGATGGTATTGATGTTCCGGATTCGTGGGGTAACAACGATGGTAGAGGTTATGAGCCGGACTCGGCGCAGTCTTCGCAGGGTCGCGGCCAAGTCCTCAACTTCGACGGTACCGATGTCGTCACCGTCACTGACGACTCGACGCTGGACCTCACCGACGAATTCTCGCTCTCGGTCTGGGTATACCCGAGAGACAACGAGTGGCTTTCGCGACTATTCAGTAAGTGGAACTCCAATGGCGACGACAGCTATCAGTTCTTCCTCGCAAACAACTGGAACGGGGCCGATACAAACGAACTCGCCATCGAAACCACAGACAGCTGGGAGCTCACGGGGCTCACACTAAATGGATACGAGTGGTCGCACGTCGTCTGGACTCACGAGTCGTCGGATACGGAGTCGTCGGATAAGGTGTATGTTAACGGGGGTAACGGCAACAGCAATGGAAACGGGGGTAACGGCAACAGCAATGGAAACGGGGGTAACGGCAACGGCAATAATGAATACACAACCGACCTACCTGATGCGGAGGCCTCCTCACAACCGCTCCGAATCGGTAACGGTGAGGATTCTGGCGGCGATCTCAACTATGGGCTCAACGGCGTACTGGATGAGCCAAAAATCTACGATAGCGCACTCACCGACCAGCAGGTGGAAAACCTCTACGAGACGAGCAAGGATGGTGGTGGCGGCGACATCAGCGGTTGAACCCTTCCTCCCAGTTATACACCTGGACACGAGTCATGCAACAGTCTCGTTTGCTGACTGGCCGGGAGAAATCCTGTTGTCCGGGAATCAGCAACAGGTGTGTTGAACTATTCGTGTTCGGGTGTATAGCCAGACACGAGATAACACATGTCACAGACACGCCCCTCGTGACACCACATCAGTCGGTTGGGTTCGCAGGTTACAGCGATGAAGATAGCACGGCGTCAGAGACTGAAGTATATAGAAATAAAATGAATGGAAAGAACAGAAAAGTCTAATGTAGTGGTCACTACGATACTGATAGTAGCGTATTATCACGCATAGACGAGAGTGAGACCAGATGACAGCACCCTTCTTTTCCGTGCCTGTTCGCTCCGCTCTCAGCCGGTGGCTGCTCCCAATTATTCTTCTTTCACTCGTGCTGGCGCTCGCTGGCGGATACGTCACGTACGATAGCCACATCGAAGGAGGGGAAACGGTCGTCGAGCAACAAACGGCCGGAACGTGGACGGTAGAAAGTGGGTTCGAGCACAGTGCCACAGTTGAGCGTGATACCGCGGTCTTCAGCGTGGGTGAAGAACTCGAAAACCGGTCGCTTTATTTCACAACGGCTGCGCCCCAGCTCGACGGAACGTACACCATCTCCCACGACAACACTGACGACAATCCGGCGATTACCTCGACGGAACTGTCGCTAGTCATCCGCGCAGTCGAGGAGCGCAACGGAGAAACGGTCGTCCACTGGCGGACAAGCGACTCCCTGGAAACGCTCGACGCAGTCAAAATCGAGGACGGCGATACGGAGTCGACGACAGTCAGTGTTGATATTCCGACCATCCTCAATCGCACCGAGTCGATCCAGAACGACCTCGGGGCTGCCCCCGGAGAGACTGAGGTGTTGCTCATCGCTGACACCACCGTTGAATCGTCAATCAACGGGCAGACGTTCACAGATACTCGCACTGATCGCATTGAAATTACTCCCGGTGAGAGTGTCTATCGCGTCAGTACTACCACCCAGAGCCAGAGTTCCTACGAAGCGACCGAACAGGTGACCCGAACCATCGAGCCGTCACGGCTGGAACTGTACGGCGGGCCAGTGCTCTGTTCGCTCGGACTGCTCTGTGCAGCCCTCCTCGGGATAGCACGCTGGCGCGGCTGGCTGGCAGTCACCGAACGCGAGCAAGTACGCCACGAGTTCGAAACCGCACGGAACGACTTCGACGAGTGGATCTCTACAGCGAAGATACCGGAAAGCGACGACCGAACGACCATCTCGACAAACACGCTGGCAGATCTCGTTGACATCGCTATCGACAGTGACAGACGTGTCCTCGAAGATGGTGAGCGGTATGCCGTTCTCGTCGACAGTGAAATCTACACGTACACGGCTCCGAAAGTTGCCGACCCACTGGATTCTTCAGGAGAGAACGATCCCGAACCTACAGCAGAATGCACAGACGAAGAGACGTCTGTTCTCGCAACATTATTTTTCGGCGAGTCGGCTAAGGATGCCAGTGCTACACGTTCTGATGAAAGCGACGCACGTGAGTCAAACGACGGGTGACGCGGCTGACTAGGTATTCCCATCAACTGATGGCTGCTGGGGCACAGTCGATTCGTCCGGAAACAGTGTACCTTCCGACACAGATAGAAGGAAGTATCAAATATATTAACTCCAATGTATAAGTCAACATAATTCCATTTCGTGTGAATCACACGTCTACGTGGAGTGAGGACCCGGATATGTGTGGATAGTACAAATCTTGATAACTGCTCACAAGAGATTATATATACGTTTACTCATACAGGCACCATGGCGCTAGAATCGTATGTTCCAACAAAACTACGACAGAGTCTTATCCGGAAAGCAGCAGTCGTAATTCTGGTCGTGACGCTTGTCCTTGTGAGTGTCGGCATATTGACTACTCAGACGGTGTCATCAGAAGTGACAGACCAGCGAAATACCGAATTACTCACGGGCACTGAACAGGAGGCCGAAGCGCTCGAAGAGTGGATCGGACGACAGCGATCGACGACACAGTATCTCTCACAGGACAACGAGATACAGTCCGCATCCCGAGCAGAGCGCTCACAGGTTCTGGAAAAGCGTATCTCCGGACTCACCTCAACGGCCGTTGCTATCCACTACGTGAATATGTCTACACAGCAGATCCGCTCGTCGACAGATGAGGCCGCTGAGGGGAGTTCCTACCAGCCACTCTCAATACCGTGGCGCGGAGAAGGGCTCACCTTCTACGGGGGCAGCGATGTCATCATGTCGAGTGTCTTCGAGTACCAGGGGCAACCCGTCATGGCCTTCGCCAGCAAGCAGCCGGGCAAAGACAACGCGGTGTTTGTTTTCCACAGCGTTGAGGCCCGGGGCAAGGGGTTCAGCAGAAATATTAACGGAAGCTACACGCAGGTTGTCGACATCGAGGGGAACGTCCAGTTCGCAGCGGACGAATCGGCGATCAACGCCGAATACGGGGCTGGAAGCGATGCACCAGTGATCGCAAACGGGCTGACAACTGAGAGCGGTATTGAGAGCAGGGGCGATCTCCTTGTTGGACATGCGAAAATCGAGGGTACGGACTGGGTACTCCTCAAACACGCCCCGAAGTCGAATGCGTATGCGCTCCGCGATAGCGTCCAGACGGACATCATCGTCCTCATCCTCACAGCGCTGACTGGTCTCGCTGTTCTCGTGCTCGTCATTGGCCGCGACGCGTTGAGTTCACTGAGCGAGCTTTCGGATCGCGCAACGGCTATTGCGACCGGTGAGATCGATACTGAGATTCAGGACACCGGACGGCTCGACGAGGTTGGGCAGCTCAGGCAATCGTTCCGAGAGATTCAGCAGTACCTCCAGACGGTGGCTGGACAGGCCGACGCATTGGCCCAGCAGGAGTTCGAGGCTGACGTCCTTGATGAGACGGTGCCCGGCCGTCTCGGGGACTCATTACAGACCATGCACCGGGATCTCGAAAACTCTATCGAAGAGCTTGAGGAGGCACAACAGACCGCTGAGAAATCTCGAAAAGAAGCTGAAGACCTCGCTGGTGCTCTCGAGTCACAGGCTGAGGACATCCGTGAGGCAGTTGAGCATGCTGCTGACGGCGACCTGACCCAGCGACTCGATACCGAGTCGGACCATGAGTCCATGAAGGCGATCGCAGCCGCGTTCAACAGCCTCCTTGAAGAGTTGGAAGGGACGATACACCGCATTCAGCGATTCTCCGAGGACGTCGCTGAGTCGAGCGACCAGATCAACACCAGCGCCCAGGAGGTCAAACGTGCAAGCGGTGAAGTAAGCGATACCGTCCAGGAGATGTCCGCTGATGCCCGGCAACAGGACAAGATCGCTCAGCAGGCGTCCGATGAGATGACTGACCTTTCAGCGACAATCGAGGAAATCGCCTCCTCGTCAGACGAAGTCGCTGAGCAATCCAACAGCGCTGTTTCGGCTGGAGATACGGGGCGGGAGCGCTCAGAGATGGCTATTGAAGAGATGAAAGCAGTTGATGACAAGGCACAGCAGACGATCGCAGAAATGGAAGCACTGGACCAGGAGATGACGCAAATCGGCGATATTGTCACACTCATCGATGACATTGCCGAGCAGACGAGTATGCTTGCACTCAACGCCTCAATTGAGGCCGCACGGGCTGGCGAAGCCGGTGAGGGTTTTGCAGTCGTCGCAGACGAGATCAAGTCACTCTCCAAAGAGACGACCGAAGCGACACAGGAGATCGACAACCTCATCGCCGACGTGCAAGACTCCACCAGTGACGCTGTCTCCGACATGCAGGAGATGGGTGATCGGCTCGCTGATGGGATGGACACGTTTGAAGACACCGTCGAAACGCTGGACACCATCGTCGAACGGATAGAGGAAGCCAACGACGGTGTGCAAAACATCAACGACGCGACGGACGAACAGGCTGCCACGACTGAAGAAGTTGTCACGATGGTCGACAAGGTCGGGGATATCAGCGACAATACGGCAGATAGAGCCGAGGACGCGGCTGCTGCAGCTGAAGAGCAGACTGCCTCGATCACCGAAGTGACCGAACATATCCAGGATCTTTCGGCCCAGTCGGCTGATCTGTACGACCTGCTCACCGACTTCGAGGTGAGAGGTATGCAAACGGCGGCTGACGGTGGTGACATCCACGACTCGACAGCAGCGAACGAACTGCCACAGGACGACGAATAGCACAACAACACAAACCACAGAAAAATGACAGGAAAAGACACGTACTCTCGACGGCAATGCCTGAAGGCTGCCGCGGGCAGCACGGTTGCGAGTGCAGCGCTCGCAGGCTGTACGGGGCTCTTAGGACGTGAAGGCAGCGGTGGGGATGAATGGCGAAACAAGGAATTGGCGTCGGTGCCAGCGAAAACCTTCGACGATCTATATCAAGTTAGTGATAGTAACGCGGAGGGAGAGACCCTCAGACATCTCACGTGGTCAGGCTACGAAGCATCGAACGTTCAGGAGCCGTTCCGAAAGAAGTTCAATTGCGACACAGAACTGGACCTGTTCACGTCGAACCTGAAAGCATTTAATCGGTTAGACGGCGGTGAATGGCAGGACTTCCATCACGCGACCTTCGACATGGCATGGCTTCCGAACTTGGCCGAAGCAGGGCTGATACGGCCGCTGGAATACGAACAGTGGAAGCCGTACACCTTCGACAAATACACAGATATGTTCAAGAAATCGGAGGGGTACAAATTCGCCTTCCTTAACGAGGACGACTACTCCTTCGATATTGATGGGAAGATGTACGGCGTTCCCCAGCGGTTCGGGTGGGCGTCATTCGCTGTGAACAAAGACACTGTTGCCAAATCAGACTACCAGAGTTATGACGCAGCTTGGTCAGAGCAGTACGATGTCGGTGTGTATGACTTGCCATTCTGGGGCGTCCAGATTGTGATGCTGCGCGAGGGTATCGACCCGTACAAAACCCACACCGATGCCGAGGCCGAACAGGTTCGCCAGGCGACGATTGACCTGTTCGAGAACGCAAAGACGATCCTTCCAGATATCTCGTCGGTGAACTCGGCGCTGGGGAACAACGAAATCGATATCGCGCTTATTTCCGGTAACTGGATCAATGGTATACTCCGTCGTGGCGGCAGCTTCCAGTACGAGGCGCACGTCCCGGAGGAGGGCGGTGTCATCTGGGTCGAAACGACGACGATGCTGAAAGGTGACCACCCGAGCGTCTCGGACAACTATCTGGCATACATGCAACACGGAATCACCGCGAAGAACCTCATGTGGCCGACCGTCGGTGGGACGAACGTTGTCCCGCATCAGGAGTCGATAGACAAGCTCAGCCGGAGACAGCGGACGGTCCTGCGGGTTGATGACATCCCCGACATCATCGATAAGTCTGTCTTCTACACTGGCGTCCCGGATCTGGACCGGTTTATCTCGATCTGGGAAGACGCGAAAGCGCAGGCCCAGAGCGACGCCTAGTCAACTCGGCTTTTGGCAACCACGTTGTAATCGAGTGCCGGCCAGTCGCTGACAGGAACACCTATTCTGCGACCGGTCGTGCCGTTTCGTATGAAGGACGTCGTCCGGGCGAACTTCGACGATAGCGTCGATGCCTACGTCACCTACGAACAGCGGACAGGGCGCTTCACTGCACTCGCACGCCTGCTAGCCGCCGAGATGAGCGCCCGTACTGATACTGGGTTCGGTACAGTCCTTGACGCCGGCGCAGGGACAGGCGTGAGCACGCGCGTGTTCGCCGATACGGGAGCGAACACCGTTGCCCTCGACATCAGCCGCGAGATGCTGTCCGAGGTCAACTCTCCCCTCTGTGTTGAGGCCGACTTCGACACCCTGCCGCTCGCAGACCGGTCGGTTGACGGGGTCGCGTTCACCGCCTCGCTCTTTCTGGTCCCCGACCCAGCGATCACAGTGCGGGAAGCCGCCAGAGTCCTCCGGTCGGGCGGCGTTGTCGGTGCCGTGGCACCGCTTGGCTGGGTTGACCAGAACGGCGACGACGTCTTCAACAGGCTCGAACGTGACTCGCGCTCCCCCACGGGCGCGGACGAGGTCACAGACGCCATCGCAAGGACGTTCACGACGACCACGGGAACGTGGCGATTCTCGACGACCGCCGCTGACCTGCGTCGCTTCCACGCAATTCCCGCAATGGCTGCACGCCTCTACCCAGAACAGGATGCCGATGAACGCGTGGAAAAAGCTCACGCCCTCCTTGATTCGCTTGAAGGAACCTTCGAACAGCAGTGGCGCTGGATCGTCGGCGTTGCCGACTAGCTGCGTACGGAGTCCTCGGCTGCGGTGACAGCGGTATCACTCGGCGTGTTCGCGTTTCAGTGCAAGGGCAGTGCGGTCGAACTCACAGACCAGCGGTTCGTCCTCGTCGTTGACTTTGAACACCTCGACGTGCATCGTGACAACGCCGCGGTCACCATCGCTCGTCTCACGCTTGTCTGTCACCGTCGACTGGACCCTGATAGTGTCGCCATGGAAGACTGGGTGGGGGTGTTCGACGTTGTCATAGGAGAGGTTCGCGACGATAGTGCCGTCAGTCGTGTCCGGAATGGACAGCCCGACCGCGAGACTCATCGTGTACAGGCCGTTCACCAGTCGCTCGCCGAACTGTGTGTCGGCAGCGAACACAGCGTCGAGGTGTAACGGCTGCTGATTCATCGTCATGTCACAGAACTGCTGGTTGTCGCTCTCGCTGATGGTCCGTCGCTTGTCGTGTTCGATGGTCTCGCCGACCTCGAACTCCTCGTAGTAGCGTCCTGTCATTGTCTTTTTAGAGGATAGTCCCGTGTTTCTTGTCGGGCAGGTCTTTCTCGACTGTCTCGTAGAACGCAAAGCGGTTCGTGAGTTCCTCACGGAGGTTACTCGGCGGAACGATTTCGTCAATGACGACCTCGCTCGCCATCCGGTGGATGTCAATATCTTCGCGGTACTCCTCGCGGAGTTCCTGCTCTTTCTGTTTGCGTTCTTCCTCGTCGTCGATCTGGGAGAGTTTCCGCGCGTAGACGGCGTTGATCGCTGCCTCCGGCCCCATAATTGCAATCTCTCCGCTGGGAAGGCCAATGGTTGATTCAGGATCGTAGGCCGGACCGGACATCGCGTAGATCCCCGCGCCGTAGGCCTTCCTGACGACAACTGACTGCTTGGGAACCGTCGCGGAGGACGTGGCGTAAATCATCTTCTTGCCCTGTTCGAGAATTCCCTCTTTCTCCACGGAGGACCCGGCCATGAACCCCGGTGTATCACAGAGATACAACAGCGGGATGTTGTAGGCGTCACAGGTCCAGATGAACTGGGCTGCCTTCTCGGCGGCGTCGGGGAAGATAGCGCCAGCGCGCTGGGCAGGCTGGTTGGCGACGATACCGACCGGCCGGCCGTCGATTCGGGCAAACGACGTGATTATCTCTTTCCCGTACTCGGGTCGCAACTCAAGCGTCGATCCGGCGTCGACCACCCGGTCGATGACATCGAACATATCGTAGCCCTTGTTCGGTTCCTGTGGCACGACGCTATCGATTCCCGACGGCGAGAACTCCGGTGCTTTGCCACTGGTCTGGGGCGGATCTTCGTCAGCGTTGTCCGGGAGATAGCCGATGAGTTGGGCGACGAGTTCCCGGGCGTGTTCCTCGTCGTCAGCGACGAGGTCCGCACTCCCGGAGTACTGTGCGTGCACGTCGGGCCCGCCCAGATCATCGAGACTGATCTCCTCGCCGGTGACCATCTCGACCATCCGGGGGGAAGCGATGGCCATCGCACTCATATCCCGGACCATGACGGTGAAATCCGCGAACATGGGCGTATACGCCGCCCCAGCGATACAGGGGCCGTAGAGAACACAGATCTGTGGTACCCGCCCCGAGAGCATCGAGTGGTTGTAATAGTACTTCCCGATACCCTCGCGGTTGGCGAAAAAGCCCGTTTGCTGGTCGATGCGACCGCCAGAAGAGTCCATCAGATACAGCACCGGCCGCCCGGTTTTCAGCGCCCGCTGTTGCATCCGGAGGAACTTCTCGACACCCTTGGCAGCCATGCTCCCGCGTTTGACCGTGTAGTCGTTGGCCATGAAATGCAGATCACGGCCCTCGAACTCTGCGGCCCCCGTAATGAGGCCGTCTGCCGGGAGTTTGTCCTCGGCGTCGAACGCTGCGAACGTTCCGTCCTCAAACAGGAACCCCTCACCGAACCACAGGTCAATGCGGTCCCGGACGAACAGTTTCCCCTCCTCGGACAACTGCTCTTTGTACTTCTCCGGTCCGCCTTCGATGATTTCCTCTATCTCCTCGATGAGGGCCTCTTCACGGGTTGTCGGTCCGAGGTCACGATCCTGCTGTGGCTGGGTGTCGCCCGACGACGCTGCAGTGCCGTTGTGGGACACAGTGGTTATCTCATCACCACCATCGCCGATGACCGTTACATCGTTGCCGTAGTGCGATGCTATCGCCTTGGCAATTGCCTGTGCGTTCTCTTCGGTCGTATCGTCTGGGACTCTGATTCGCATTGGACTTACTCCAGTGTGACGAGGGTGTCACCCATGTCAACGGAGTCACCCTCGGTGATCGGGACGGATGCGACCGTCCCTCCCGCAGATGTCACTACGTCGTTTTCCATCTTCATCGCTTCTAGTACACAGACGACGTCACCTTGCGTGACCTCGTCGCCGGGTTCGACCTCGACTGAAAGGATCGTCCCTTGCATCTCGGCGGTGATCGCGCCAGACGCGGCGACCTGGGGAGACTCACTATCCGCCGGGCTGGCGGAACTACTGCCTGTCTCCGCACCGCCCGTTCCGCGGGGGATGCCATCCTCGATGACCACGTCGAACCGCTCGCCGTCAACCTCGACAGCGACCGTCGCCGTCTCGGTATCCGTGTTGCCGCTGCCGGTCTCACCTGCGGTACCCCACCGCTCGACGGCCACATCGAGATCCGTGTCATCGAGTTCTTGATCGAGGTATTTGGTGGTGTGCTCGCCCGAAACGAACGTCGCGTCGTCAAGCATCAGCCGGTGGAACGGGATCGTGGTGTGGACCCCCTCGACCGTGAAGTGGTCGAGAGCTCGTTTTGAGCGGTCGAGACAGTGCTCGCGGTCCGCACCCGAAACGATGAGTTTTGCGATCATCGAGTCGTAGTCGCCGCCGATCTCATCGCCCTGTGTGACCGCGTGGTCGAGGCGGACGCCGATGCTACTTGGTGGGTTGTAGGTTGCAAGCGGGCCCGGTGTCGGCGCGAAGTCCGCGGCCGGGTTCTCGGCGTTGATGCGGTACTCGACTGCGTGGCCGTCGATAGCCACGTCTTCTTGGGCGAAATCCAGTTCTTCGCCAGCGGCGACCCGGAGCTGCCAGCGAACGATGTCGATTCCCGTTACCTCCTCGGTGACGGTGTGTTCGACCTGGATGCGAGTGTTCACCTCCATGAAGTAGAACTCCGGTTCAGCGCCGTCGCCACCGTCATCCACGAGGAACTCAACCGTCCCCGCATTCGTGTAGCCGGCCTCGCTGACGCCCCGCCGAGCGGCCTCGCCGATCTCCGCGCGGAGGTCGGCGTCCAGCGCTGGACTGGGGGCCTCCTCGATAACTTTCTGGTGGCGGCGCTGCAGCGAGCAGTCACGCTCGCCCAGATGCCGGACGTTGCCATGCTGGTCCGCGAGTACCTGCACCTCGATGTGTTTGGGCGCTTCGAGGTACTTCTCGACGTACACCGAGTCGTTGTCGAAGTACGCTTCGCCTTCGCGCTGTGCGCTTTCGAGGGCCGCCTCGACTTCGGCCTCGCTGCGGACAATTTTCATGCCACGGCCACCACCGCCGCCTTCCGCCTTGATGGCGATTGGATAGCCATACTCCGTGCCGAGGTCGCGAACTTCCGACGCGTCCGCAACTGGGTCTGTCGTCCCAGGGACGACTGGGACGCCAGCTTCCTGCATGACGGTCCGGGCATTCGTCTTTTCGCCGAGTGTTTCCATCGCGTCGCTTGGCGGACCGACCCACGTGATGTTATCCGTCTCCTCGACCCGTGCGGCGAACTCGGCGTTCTCCGCGAGAAATCCGTAGCCGGGGTGGATCGCCTCGGCACCGCTACGCCGGGCGACATCGATGATCTCGGCCTGATCGAGATACGACTCGCTGGCGGGTGCCGGACCGACGTTGTACGCTTCGTCAGCGTAGACGACGTGCCCGGCATTACGGTCGGCGTCGCTGTAGACGGCGACCGTCTCGATCCCCAGCTCTTCGCATGCCGCCATCACGCGGATCGCAATTTCGCCACGGTTTGCGACGAGTACTTTCTCGAACATTAGTATGATCGAGGGAAGCCAAGATCCTGACTAATATGGTTGTACGCCATCTGCTGGGAGACCGGAGCCAGACGCGTGAGGTTTATTTCGCGCCACCACCGCTCCACGTCGTACTCTTTCGCGTAGCCCCAGCCGCCAAAGGCCTGCATCGACTGCTTGACGGCCTCGATGCCAGCGCTGACGGCTGTCGCCTTCGCGATGTTGGTCTCGTAGCCACACTCCTCGCCCTGATCGTAGAGCCACGACGCCTTTTCACGCATCAGTGATGCCGTCTCCATGCGTGCGTAGGCCTTCGTAATCGGGAACGAAACGGCCTGATGCGTGCCGATCGGTGCGTCGAACACTTCGCGGTCGCTTGCGTACTCGATGGCAGTGTCAGCAGCCAGTTTCCCAATGCCGGTCCCGGCGGCGGCAAAACCGATGCGTTCCGGATTCAGCATATCAACCAGCGCCCACCACCCTTCATCTTCCTCTCCCAGCAGGTTCTCCTCGGGGACCCGAACGTCCTCGATGAACACCTCACAGGACTTCGAGTAGTTGATGCCGTGTTTCGAGATCGGCGATACGTCGATACCCGGATCGTCCATATCGACGATGAACAGGCTGATACCGTCCGTGCCGCGCTCAACCTTGTCACGCGGGGTCGTCCGTGTAACGAGAATCATGTTCTCCGCCCGGTCAGAGAACGTTATCCAGGCCTTGCTCCCGTTGAGGACGTACTCGTCGCCGTCTTTCTCTGCCTCAGTAGCAACGTTTAGTGTGTTCGTCCCGGCCTCCGGTTCGGTGATGCCGATTGAGAAGTTCCGCTTGCCGTTGGCGATGTCCGGCAGATACTTCTCTTTCTGCTCGTCAGTTCCGTTTTCGCGGATCCCGACGGCAGCCATGCCCGCGGTGAGTACCAGATACCACGTCCCAGCCATACCACAGCCCTCAGAACAGAGTGTTTCCATCGCCAGCCCCATCTCCTGTGTCCCCATGCCAGCCCCCTCGTACTCGTGGGGAACCAGCAAGCCGTGGAAACCGGCATCTGCCAGTTCGTCCCAGAACCCCTGGGCAAACTCCCCTTTCTCTTCTTTCTCGCGCCAGTACTCCGGTCCGTACTCGGCCGCTACATCTGCTGCAGTCGACTGAATCATCGACCGCTCTTCTGTGGATTCGAAATTCATTGGTAATGTGTCAGGTCGGTGTTCGTTCAGTACGCGTTAAATCTCGGCGTCGGACTCTTCTTCGGCCTCGTCTCGGAGTTCGGTTCGGCGAATCTTTCCAGTAACCGTCTTTGGTAGTTCCGCACGGAATTCGATTTCACGCGGGTACTCGTGGGCCGATAGCTCCGATTTCACGTGGTTCTTGATGTCCTCTCTGAGGCTCTCAGACGGCTCCGCCGCCTCGCCTGGAACGACGTACGCCTTGACGATGTTCCGTCGCTCCGGGTGTGGTTTGGGGACAACTGCTGCCTCTGCGACGGCCTCGTGTTCGCCCAGCGAGCTCTCGACCTCGAACGGACCAATGCGGTAGCCAGAGGAGAGAATGACGTCGTCGGCCCGCCCCTCGAACCAGAAGTAGCCGTCCTCGTCCTTGTGGGCGAGGTCACCCGAAAGGTACCACTCGCCGCTGGGGCCGTCCACGAAGCACTGCTCGGTCTTGGCTGGCTTGTTCCAGTACTCGGCGAAGAAACACGGGTAGTCACCGCGCTGGGCGATTTCACCGGTCTCACCCGGCGGCAACACTTCGCCAGTGTCTGGGTCGACGATGTCGGCTTCGATGCCGGGGAGCGGTTTCCCCATTGAGCCAGGCCGGAGCTCCATCGTCGGATAGTTGTTGATAATCATATTGCCAGTCTCGGTCTGGCCGTACGTGTCGAGAATGGTAACGCCGAGTTCGTCCTCGCCCCACTCGACGACGCCGGCGCTGAGTGGCTCTCCGATTGAGAGGGCGTGCCGCAGATCAAGGTCAACGCCCTCCAGCACATCCTCTTTCTCGCGGAGCATTCGATAGGCTGTCGGCACTGAGAACAGGACGGTGATCGGATACGTATCGAGCAGTTCAGCCCACTCCTCGGGGTCGAACTCACCCTCGTAGGTGAACAGCGATGCGCCCCAGAACCAGGCCCCGAGCGTGTTGATCGCCCCCGTCAGCCAGCCCAGGTCACCGGTACTCCAGTAGAGATCGCCGGGCTGGAGGTCGACGGCGTACTTCTGAGTTGCAGCGACACCGGTCACCCAGCGCTGTTTATGCAGGACACCCTTGGCGAGGCCGGTCGTCCCTGAGGTGTAGTACAGCAGTGCGTCATCCTCGCCTCCGGTTTTTGCAGCCTCGTACGCTGTGCTTGTGCCGTCAAGAGCAGTGTTGAACACCACGTCCTCAGCGGGTGCGCCGCCACCGCGGTCGACAGTAATCACGTGTTCGACTGCCGGGACGTCGTCCAGCGCATCCTCGACAGTGGCACGGTTGTCGGTCGTTGTGATGACGACCTTCGCGTCGCAGTCGTCGAGACGGTAGGAGATTCCGTCAGGACCGAACCGTTCGTTGATGCTTCCCCAGACGGCACCGTGTTTGAGTGAGCCGACCAGCGCCACGTAGTGCTCTGGGATTCGAGGCATATACGAAAAGACTCGATCACCCTGCTCGACACCCAGATCGTCGAGGACGTTGGCGAACTGGCTCGACCGGTCAGCCAGCTCCCAGAACGTCATCGTCGTCAGCTCTCCGTCGGTGCCGACCTGATAGAGCGCGACCTTCCCCCGGTCGGTCGCGTGTCGGTCAGCAACCTCGTGGCCGATATTCAACTCCAGCGGTGCATCCCAGTCTGCTTCTGCACTGATGTCGTCCCACGAGAACGCATCTCGCTCCGCCTCGTAATCCGTCAGGTTGTGGCTGCTCACCATACACCACCCCGGATAGCGGTCCAAATATAACTGTACCGGAAACTTCCATTATAATACATCCAAAAGTAATGGGAAGTATTTACCCTCAAAGGAATTATATCGTCGATGTCTTGCGAAAACAGTACCGTTTTCGATAGAAGTGACTCATCACGGGGGTCTCCGACAGCATTTTCAGTTGGTGTCCGCAGTCAGAACAGGGTGAGTCAAGGCTCAGGTCGTGCCGCTCCTGTCCCACAGTGCGTGGGCCACATCTCGGACAGCCTGTGGAAACGACGTCTCGAATGTCACCCGTGGAGCAATGTGCGTGTCCTCCCAGCGCGGGTCCCAGGCTGCGTTTACGTACAGGCGTGAGCCGGTTTCGCCGTCCTGCCGATAGCTGGGACGTGTCGCCGCGGGGGCGTCCGGATCACTAAATATCCAGTCACGGGCTGGGTGGGCCTTCAGCCAGACGTCAGCCAAGACGCGGCCGAAATCGTGTGCAGGAACGTCATTGTCGACGAGGACAACCGTGTCGAAAAGCGACGAGAATGAAAAGAGAATGTTTGCGAGCTGCCACTCGAAGCCGGCGTAGAGTACGTCGCTGGCCACGAAGCAGATGCCGAGCTCGGCCGCTGCCGGCAGCAGGACCCACTCGACCGGTGAGATACCCCAGTAGTTGTTGACCCGATGAAAGAGCGATGCAGCCGTCGTCAATCCAGTGAGCTGGAGGTCATCCGCGAGCGGGCGGCCGACGGGTGAAACAGGGACAACCGGGTCATCAGTTGCGAGGACACGTTCGACCGAGAGTGAGAGCGGGCGACTCTCAGCGACGTGTTCCCACGCTTCGCGGCGGTCAGAGCGGAAATCAGGCTGGCGATCTGCAACTGTCGCCTCGACGACAACTTCTGCGGCACTCGGGACGAGCCCGCCGTTGGTCGGGACGAGCGGGACAGTCCCGGTCACCCCACAGGACTGGATCGGGGTGTCGATGCGGTCGGTGACCGCGAGCAGGTATGCGGCCGTTATTGCGGCTGGTGGTACCCCGAGAGCAATCGTTATCGTTGCTCCCTCACCTACGAGCGACGGCACGATCTCGGGAACGCGTACCTTGAGTTTGTCGCCACTCACGACCGAGCCGTGGATTGGGGCCCAGTGTGTGCCGTCATCCGACGAGACCGACACGACGCCCAGCGTCACCATGGGCCACGTATCGTCCTCGCGCTGTGGGAAGCGGAAGTCCTGCAGAGTAGCGTCTGTCCCCGAGGCCGCCTGCGCCGTATACGTCGGCTCTCGGTTCTCCCGGGTCGGTCCAAGGTCGGCAATTGTTTCCAGCAGATCAACGAGC
Source organism: Haloarcula sp. (assembly GCA_042219425.1). GTDB lineage: Archaea > Halobacteriota > Halobacteria > Halobacteriales > Haloarculaceae > Haloarcula. Next base: position 18,875 of record JBDGPY010000079.1, read on the forward strand.
GTGGCTGCTGGATCCAGTCCGAGCCCGAGTGACAGCCGCGACCACGGCCGGGCGTCGCGCCGTTGCATCTGATCCGGTCCGCTGAACACGCCGCTTGCCAGGTCGAGCCCCTCAGCTCGCTCGAACCGCAGTGCTGGCCCACTCGCGCGGAGCGCCTCCGACGCGAGTACGTCAACCGGCACGTCGAGGGGACTATCGATCCATACGAGATCATCGTCGCTGGCGAGGCCCCGGACGTACTGTGCGAACGGAATCATTGTGATGCACCGTCCCGGCCGTCGATGTGGTCGAACCGAGCGGCGTCTAGCCCCGCTGTGACGAGGCGTTCCTGGGCCCGTTTTCGGGTCTCGTCGTCGACCGTCTCATCGGGTACCTCGCCGTCGGTGGTCGCATCAATGTACGCTTTGGCCGTCTTGGCTTTCGAGGTTCCCACGTCTGCGCTGCCCTTCTCGTCCGGGGTCTGGTAGATGTTGAGTGGGACTTTCGGCATCCGTTCGACGCCGAACTGGTGGAAGTCTGCGTCCGGATCGGCGTCGACGGCGATAGCCGTCAGTACTGCCCGTGGGTCAAGCGGGTCCACGTCAGCGTCGACAAACACGAAGAAGTCGATGTGAAGCATTCCCCACGTAGTAAAGATGAAGTTCGCGAGTTCGTGGAGATACCCGGGATAGGGACGGTCTGTCGCGATGACCCAGACAGTCCGTGACGTGAACCGCCACGGGGCTGCCATCGCCACGTCGAACCCCGCTGCCCGGAGGCCGACAGTCGCATCCGGGCCGGCTGCCGCGATCTGCAGCGTGCTGGAGGAGTTCCGGCCGTAGCCGACGCCGGTCCCCTCGACGCAGAACGGCAGTCGCGGTTCCGGCCGGTGCGTGATCGCGTCGACCTCGAACACCGGCATGGACCGTCGCGGGCCGTTCATGTACCCGAAGTAGTCGCCGAACGGACCCTCGTCAAGTCGGTCGTTCGGTCTGACATGGCCTTCAAGGATCACCTCTGCCGTCGCCGGGACGGACAGGTCGTTTGTCTCACAGGGGACGAGATCGACGGGTCCATCTTTGAGACCGCTCGCGAAGGCGGCTTCGCTCCGTCCGGTCGGAATCCACATATCCGCACTGCACTCGACGGCGGGTTCGGCACCGATGACTACCGCTAGCGGCATCGGCTCATCGTGTGGCTCGTACTCGTAGTAGTACCGGTTCGGGATCTGTTCGCCGGCTAGCAACAGCACACTGGCCTGCGTGTCGTCGTGCAGCATCATGCGATGGCTCGACCAGCACCCCCACTCCGTGTCGGGGTCCGGTGCGACGACGGTGTGTAGGTTCGAGTACCGGCCGCCATCGCCCTGGTGGATATACGGCCACGGGAGCGACAGCAGATCGACCGCGTCCCCTGTCCGTACGACCGCTTTGCAGGGCGCACTCTCAGGATCTACGACCCGGGGTTCCCGCGGCGTGTGGAGGCGGTCGATCACCCGGTCGTAGTACGCACGCCCCGAGAGCCCGTCCGGGAACCCGAACGCATGAGCCAGAGGGTTCCACGGACGAGTACGGGGCCCGCGGTACGGATCACCGATCAATTTTGCCTCGGTATCTACCCCCGCTATCGATTCAAATACCGGAACCGGTCCGTCGCGGCGGTTGGCAAGCATTGTAATTGCGCTGGCTTCGAGATCCCAGGACACCGGCTGGGAAAACGAACAGGTTCGCCCGCTGGCATCGAGCAGGTCGAGGTACTCGCGAAACGAGTCAGCAGGCATCTCTCACTCCAGTTCTCCGATGGCACGTCGGAGTGGGTCGTCCTCGAATTCGCTACGGACCTCCCCGTAGGCATCCAGCAACGCTGGTCGCTCCGTCGCGAGGTGGCTGAACGCGATCTCGCGGAGGGCATCAGCGGTTGATTCGTACTCGCCGGACTCGACGAGATACCGCAACAGGACTTTCAAGTCGTCGGATCGAGTGTTAAGGATATTTGAAGCCTCCTCCTGTTCAGCTGCGAGGTGTGTCAACAACTCCTCGTTGACACCGCTTTCGTCGGTCTCGTCGAGAAGTTCGACGTATCTGGTTTCGCTGACGCTCTCGTGTGGTCCCGCGACAACTGTCAACGGCTGTGGATCAGTAAGCTCGTCGGGGTTTCGCGCAATCCGCACGCGCGCCTCAAAAATGCGTTTCGTCTGGGCGTCTGTGATCTGGAGCGTCGTTTCGGCCTGCGGGTCCTCAGGTAGATGCTCTTCTGCCGTGATGTAATGGCTCGACATGAGGGGGACTCGGCTGTTTCCGGGTGCGCATGGAACACACTAATGTCTGTGGCATAGATGT
>JBDGPY010000079.1:21292-32936 GCA_042219425.1 Haloarcula sp.
GGAACCGTGTGGACTCACCGAACATACAGCGAGTACAGAATGATACCCAGGCCGATGGCCGTCAGCGAACTAGAGGTAAAGACGCTGACGGTGAGCAGTTGCTGGCCGAGGTACCTGCTGACAGCGATGTCGAGAACGCCACCGGCGAACGCGCCGAGCGTCACCACCCCGAACCCGTAGGTGAGCCACTTGTGTTGTGGGCTCCCTGTCCGGCTGTAGGCTTTGTACGAGTAGTACGTGATCAGTCCGCCGAGGATGAGGATAAGGGTCTTCGAAACAACGATACCGACCTGTGAACTGGGTATGTGTACCATAATTATGTCTCCTTTCGCACTTCTGACCAGAGGTTCTCCAGCCGTTGGTCCGGAGTCCTGGGCCGGTGTGAGATATCGACAGTGAGCGCGCGATCCTCGTCGAGTCCGATGACGACCTCCTCAAAGTCGATGGCGTACCGGCTGGCGTGCTGTCCGTCCGAGCGGACTTCGACGCCTTCATGCAGCAGCGAAGACTCTGTCAGGAGTTCGAGCTTCCGATAGGTCGTCGATAGCGGTACACCGCTCCGATCAGAGATTTCGCTCGCCGTCAGTGGCTCCTCCAGTACGCTGACGATTGCTCGACAGTCCTCGTCGTCAAGTGCGTCGAGAACTGTCTGTAACTCCGGTGTCTCCTCGTCAGCAAAGGGGTCCCGGACCATCCTTGTCCGGAACTGCCCGTCCAACACTTTTAATTTAACCGACTTAGCTTCTATTCGCCCGGAGTTAGCGGGTTTGTCCGAGATATTGAGCCGTAATATAGGGGGAAATTAACCTGTATGTCGAACCCTGTTCCCAGTCGGTGAGAACGGTTCTGCTTGTCTGAGAACACCCCTCCGGGGGTTTATACTGTGGTGTCTTATCCTCAATTGCTTATGGAAGACCAGATCGGCGCACCCGGCTCCGGTATCTCTCGTCGCGACTTCGTGAAAGCCTCTGGCCTCGGTGGCACGCTCGCGCTTGCGGGCTGTACCGCTCCGGCAGAGATGCCGACCGAAGAGTCAGTTGACAGCAACGCGGCTGCGGCCAAATCTGAGAGCACCCTCCCGACCACGTCGCCGCCGGAGATCGTCAACGTCGACGAACAGGGTGGGGACGTGACCCTCTCCTCGACGCCGGCAAAACATCAGGCTCACCCTGGCGAGTCGATGGGTGGCCCCGTCGAACTCCCAAAGGTCTGGGCGTTCCAGGCCGACGACGGCGATCCGAGCGTCCCAGGACCGATTCTCCGGACGACCGAGGGCGAGGACATGGAAGTCACGTTTGACAATTCCGACGGCATGCGCCCGCACACGGTCCACTTCCACGCTGTCCAGAAACAGTGGGAAGACGATGGTGTCCCAACCACGACGGGCATCCGTATCGACCCCGGCGAGAAACATACCTACACGATTCCCGCGAACGTGCCGGGAACCCACCTCTACCACTGCCACTACCAGACCCACCGGCACATCGACATGGGGATGTACGGCATCTTCCGCGTGGACCCCAAGGGGTACGAGCCGGCCGATAAGGAGTACTTCATGACACTGAAGGAGTGGGACTCCCGGCTCAACCGCCAGATGGCAGGTATGGATGCTAGCTACGACGTCCGGAACCGCCGGCCCGACACGTTCACGATCAACGGCAAGTCCGCACCCCACACGCTCCACCCAGAGGAGGGGTCGCCGATCATCGTCGAACAGGGCGATACGGTCCGTATCCACATGTGTAACAACGGGTACATGGACCACCCGATGCACATCCACAACCACCGGTTCCAGGTGACTCACAAGGACGGTGGGAAGATTCTGGAGGCTGCCCGCCACGATCAGGATATCACCAGTGTCCCACCCGCCGGGCGACACACCATTGAGTTTGAGGCTGACGCCGATCCCGGCATCTACCTCGCGCACTGTCACAAGGTGAGCCACGCGATGAACGGGAACTCCTACCCCGGAGGGATGGTCACTGGTGTCGTCTACAAGGAGGCGATGGACACCGACATCTTCACGGAACTGATGGAGTACGCCGGCTACGAGAGCTGAACCGATCTTCGCCGGTAGCGGCTTCTTTCGTGCCTGATCGGTATCCCTGACGATGACCACTGCGGTTGTTAACTCAGTAGTCGTACCGCCACGAACGCACTCACTGTGTCAAACATCGAATCCAGTGGCTCGGTGTCCGTGTCAGACGTCGAAGACGACCTCTGAACCTGTCCTGTCGATCCCCCGCTTACCGACGCGCCGTCGGCTGTGGTACTGCCGGATTCGTCTCCCACCAGCCGACGGGCCGCAAGTACCTGTGGAGATCTCCGGTCAGTCCCACACAACTGTTCTGAGGACTGAGCCGGGTCTGGTCGCCGGTTGGCGACTGCCCGATTCGGGCCATCGGTCAGCCTCGACAGCCGACACTGTTTCATCGCACGGTTGTGACGGCGGTACGACCACGGCTCTTGACGGGCCGTGAGAGAGTGATCGTTTTCGGACGGCTTCCCAGCCGCTGGGAACGCCCATCCCCCGTTTTTTGTGGGGGAACCGAGTACCCGGTATGGACCAGTTGGACTACGCGGTAGACGCCCCCCGCGGTGCGACCAGCCGCGAGTGGGAAGTGTTCCTCCGAGAGGACACGTCGGAGTCGCTCACACACGTCGGCAGCCTCAGCGCCCCGACTGTGGAAATCGCCCGGGAACAGGCCGCGTCGCTGTTCGGGCGGACTGCGACCACGCTGTGGCTGTGTCCCGCTGACGAGACCCGTCGGTACCAGACAGCCGATGCGACGCTCGGCGACGGGAGGACTGCGGAAGACGCGACGATGACCGTCGACGAAATGCAATCGGAGACACTGCGGGGTGAGGACGGATGATATCCGTCTCAAAACTGCTCTGTGACCTCGACGCAGAGGGGGACGGGCTTCGGTACGACGCGGCAGACGAGTCGACCAAACGCCAGATCCGCGATCAGAAGCAGTGCCGTCCCGTCGTCGTCTGGAACGTCACCAAGCAGTGTAACCTCTACTGCGACCACTGTTACGCCGCCGCCGACACCGACATCGCAGACGGTGAACTCTCGACCGCCGAGGGGAAGGCGCTGCTCGACGACCTTGCCGCGTACGGGGCCCCGGTGATTCTCTTCTCTGGCGGCGAGCCGCTCGTCCGCCAGGACCTCGAAGAGCTGGTCGCCTACGCGAACGAGGTTGGCGTCCGGCCAGTCCTCTCAACCAACGGGACGCTCATCACCGAGGAGCGTGCCCGGTCGCTCCGGGATGCTGGGCTGAAATACGCTGGCGTCTCCGTCGACGGACTGCCGGAGCGAAACGACGACTTCCGCGGGCTCGACGGCGCGTTCGAGGGGGCGGTCCAGGGAATCGAGAACTGTCTGGACGCTGGGCTGAAGACCGGGCTCCGCTACACCATCACCGAACGTAACGCCGCGGACCTGGAGGGGGTTGTCGACCTGCTGACCGACGTGGGCGTAGACCGCTTTTGTTTCTACCACCTGGACTACGGCGGCCGTGGTACCGAAATCGTCGACGCCGATCTCTCGCCAGCCGACCGCCGGACTGCGGTCAAGCGGGTCTGTGATATGACCCGCGAATACCACGACCATGGCGAGGAAATCGAGACGCTGCTGGTCGGGAACTACGCCGACGCGGCCTACCTCGTCGAGTACGCTCGCGAGCATATGAGTGAAGCGCAGGCCCAGCGGGTCTACGAGTATCTGCGGGTCAACGGCGGCGATCCGACCGGCGAGCGCGTGGCCGACGTGGACTATCAGGGCAACGTTCACCTCACGCAGTTCTGGCAGGGATACTCACTGGGGAACGTCCGTGACCGTCCCTTTGGGGATATCTGGGAAGACGAGTCGAACCCACTCCTGACGGCGCTTCGGAACCGCGAGGACCACCTCACAGGGAAATGCGCTGATTGCCGGTATGCCGATGTGTGTCGTGGCGGCTCCCGGCTCCGGGCGCTTACCGTCGAGGACGACTTGTTCGCCCCGGACCCGCAGTGTTATTTGGAGTCGTCCGAAACCACGGGGCCGCTGCCGTTCGACGTCGGTGACGGGCCGATACGAGCAGATTGACGACAGCAGCTCTCCGACACTGCTTTCAATACCCGCCACGCTGGGGGTCGACACTCTTTCCCTCCCAGTCCCAGTATCTGATTGCGGCCGTCAACTGACGGTCGTTCCCTTGCCTCGTTTCGTGGGACAGATGGGCGTTCACTCGGGCGGTCGGTCGCCACGGCAACTGGCGGCCGATTTATTCTCCGTTTTGGGACGGCCGGTACGCCGTGCTATCACATCGTACGACAGCGTCGGATCGGGGCGTTTTTGCCCTGCCACCCGCTATCGCACGCTGTGCAGACGGTTGAGCTCCATGCGCACTCGTCGCTGTCGTACGACGGCCGGGACCCAGTCGAACTCCTCCTAGAACAAGCCAGCGCCGTCGGACTAGACGCACTAGCAGTGACTGACCACGACGAAATCGACGCCAGCCTCCGGGCGGCCGATCTCGCTCCGGAGTACGGCCTTGTCGGCATTCCCGGAATGGAAGTGACGTGTGCGGCCGGACACGTCCTCGCGCTGGGGATTCAGGAGTCGATTCCGCCACAGTTGCCGTTCAGCGAGACGCTCAACCGAATTCGTGACCAGGGCGGGCTAGCCGTCGTTCCCCACCCGTTCCAGGAGTCCCGCCACGGCGTTTTAGAACACATCTCGAAGGCGGAGCTCGCGACCGCCGATGCTATCGAAGTGTACAACTCGCGGCTGCTAACCGGACGGTCGAACCGGCAGGCCGAACGCTTCGCCTGCCAAGAGGGTCTACCGATGACCGCCGGAAGCGACGCCCATATCGCGGAGATGGTCGGTCAGGCGGTCACGAATGTCGGCACGGACGAGTGCTCGACCGCCGCGATCCTTGACGCCATCCGCGAGGGGAAGACAACTGTCGAGGGCAAGCGAACGCCGTGGCGTATCAGCTTCCGGCAGGCCGCCGGCGGGGCGAAACGACGCGTCAAGAACGGCATCGCCGAGCTATTCCAGTGATGCAGGGGGCTGCCCCGGATATCGTCTCCGACGCGCTCGACAGCGGTGACCCGCTCCCTGGTACCGGTGGCTTCGCAGGCGAACTCGACGGCACGCTCGTCCGTGATGTTCTCGGCCGATATCCACTGTTCGCTGAGCGCGACGCGGCCGACAGCGATGACAGGCTCGCCCCGTCGGAGTGGAGCCACGATCCGACGGACCTCACCGCACCGGAGTCGTTCCCCGCCGGTCACATCCGGGACGAGGAGGGGACCAGACAGCGGTGGTCGCTGCCGACGCCCGACCCGTTCGCCGACCGCGAAACCGCAATCGATCAGGTCCGCGAGGCCGTTGAGACAAGCGTCGACACCGTCGGCACCGAGAACCTGGCAATCGCCTTCTCGGGCGGCGTCGACTCGGCTCTCCTCGCGGCCCGACTCGACGCGCCGCTGTACGTCGCCGGCTTCCCGGAGAGCCACGACATCGAGGCAGCGCGGTCAGCTGCCGACTTGCTGGGGACCGATGTCCACGTGGTCGAACTCACACACGACGCCATCGAGCGGGCAGTCCCCGAAATCGCCCGTGCGACGGGGCGGACGAACGCCATGGCGGTCCAGATCGCGCTCCCGCTGTATCTCGCTGCTGAGCGCGTTTCAGCGGACGGCTTTGACCGGCTCGCCCTCGGACAGGGTGCTGACGAGCTGTTTGGCGGCTACGCCAAAGTCGCCAAGGCACCGGAGGATCCCCGCGTTGAGGCCGACACCGTCCGTGGGGCCCAGCGCGAGGTCGTCGCGACACTGCCTGACCAGTTGGAGCGGGACGTACTCGCGCTACGAGCCGCTGGGGTCGAGCCAGTGACACCGCTGTTACATGACCGTGTGGTCGACGCCGCGTTGCGGCTGGACGGCGACCTGCTTGTCGAGGGCGAGACGCGGAAGGTCGCGCTCCGGGAAGCCACACGCCACTCACTCCCCGACGCGATTGCGAGCCGGGACAAAAAGGCCGCCCAGTACGGTTCGCTCGCCGCCCGGGAACTCGACCGCCTGGCCCGCCAGGCCGGCTACAAGCGCCGGATGGACAACCACGTCACGCGGTACGTCGAGTCGCTGGTCGACTGACCTCACTCGGCGCTGCCGGTCACAGCGACCGGCCGCTCGGAGTCAAGGATGACGCTCTGGGTGACGCTTCCAAAGACGAGCGCGCCCAGCGGCGAGCGCTTACGGCCACCGAGGATGATCATGTCTGCGTCCCGCTCCTCGGCAGCGTTGACGATCTGTACTTCCGGGTCCCCGTGGCGCGTCTCCGTCTCGATGTCAACCCCTGCCTCCCGTAGCTCCTCGACGAGCACCTTCCCTGCCGGAGTCTGTACGACCGACGTTTTGTCGGCCGTCTCTTCGTCGTCGAACACACGCAGGACTGTCGCCGCGACCGAGTCCTCGGCGTGGGGGAGTTCCGTCGTTGCACTGGCCTGTGCACTCGCCCGCTCCTCACTGGCGTCGACTGGGAGTACAACGTTATACATGCGGACTAGTATGCGTCGCATGTTGTTAGTTACCTACCACCTAATAGTTCGAACGGCAGAGATACCGGCCACGGCGAGCGCGACGGCGGCAGCGTAGGCGCCGAGACGACGAGCGTTCGTACATCCCGCTGGCCAGTCCATCTTCCCTAAGCCTCAGGTTCAGTGTGAGTGATCGCCTCGATAGCGCTCGTTCCGATTTCGACCACGTCAGCGGGGAACTGTGCAGCCCCCCTCCGGAGTTCGGCAGGAGAGAACCACTGCCAGTCTTCGGCAGGCTGTTCGCCCGGCCCCGGCGTGATATCGCGGCTGTCTGCCCGGCCGTAGAAGATGAAATCGACGTGCTGGTGGCCGACCTCTCCTTCGGCGTTCACGTTGATATCCTCCAAGAGGAAATGCTGGGGCTGTGGAATCGAGCGGACCGTCTCGCTCTCGATGTCCTGCTGTGGGGCAACGAGGTCCACGTCGAGGCCCAATTCCTCGCGCGTCTCACGCAGGGCGGCCTTGTGGGGGAGTTCGTCGCGGTCGATATGCCCACCGGCGGGCAGCCACATCTCCAGTTTGTCATGCTCGTGAAGCGCGACAGTGCCGTCGCTGACGACGTAGACGGTCGCGACAAAATGTCGGGTGGTCTCCATGCCGACCGGGACGGGGCCGCTGGAGGTTTAGGTTACGATACCAGTCAGGGCTGGATGTTCTCTTCCGCTTCCAGCAGTTCGTGATACCGATTTCGGATGGTAACCTCTGAGATGTTGGCCACCTCGCTGACCTGGCTCTGTGTGACCTTCTCATTGGTTAGCAGGGAGGCGGCGTACACCGCCGCGGCGGCGAGACCGACCGGCGACTTGCCGGAGTGGACGCCCTCTTGCTTGGCGTTCTGGAGCAGTTGGCGAGCGCGGCGTTCGACCTCCTCGGAGAGGTCCAGGTCCGACGCGAACCGCGGGACATAGCTTTCGGGGTCAGCGGGCTGGATTTCGAGGCTGAGTTCGCGGACGACATAGCGGTAGGTCCGGGCGATTTCGTCTTTCTCGACCCGCGAAACTCCGGATATCTCGTCGAGGGACCGCGGCGTACCGGCCTGGCGGGCGGCGGCGTACAGCGATGCCGTCGAGACGCCTTCGATGGAGCGGCCGGGCAGCAGGTCCTCGTCGAGCGCGCGGCGGTAGATAACGCTGGCCGTCTCGCGGACGTTCTCGGGGAGTCCCAGCGCGGAGGCCATCCGGTCAATCTCTCCCAGCGCTTGCTTGAGGTTGCGCTCCTTGGAGTCGCGGGTCCGGAACCGCTCGTTCCAGGTCCGCAGGCGCTGCATCTTCTCACGCTGGCGCGAGGAGAGGGAGTTGCCGTAGGCGTCCTTATCCTGCCAGCCGATGTTCGTCGACAGACCCTTGTCGTGCATCATATTCGTCGTCGGCGCACCGACACGGGACTTCTCGTCTTTCTCGCTTGAGTCGAACGCGCGCCACTCTGGCCCAGGGTCGATCTCGTCTTCCTCGACGACCAGGCCGCAGTCCTCACACACTGTCTCACCACGCTCGCTGTCGGAGATAAGTGACCCGTTGCACTCGGGGCAGACGAGCGTCTCTGTCTCCTCCGTGTCCGTCTGCTCGGTCTCTGTTTCGCGCTCGTTCGAGTATCGGCGGATGCTGGTATCGGTCATTTGTTGAATGGGGGACAACCGGGTAACGTACCCGAAAAACGTGTTGTATACTTCTATTGTGGCTTCAGCAGCTTAAAAGTTTTGTCTCTTCCAGAAGTCTATTTTTCTAAACGAGAAATAGTAGTTGACAATTCGTGTTTTCTGAATGGGAAATGTGGTTGACAATTCGTGTTGGATTCGTTTACTGCATCGTAGTCTGTGTGGGACCAGTCTCGGTGATTCGAAACGCTTACCGCTCGTCCAGCACTCCGGCCGGATATGAGCGACCCCGCCGTCGATCCCGAGGAGGTCCGCCACGTGGCCGACCTCGCCCGCGTCGACCTCGACGACGACGAGATCAAGCGGTTCACCGACCAGTTCGGCGAGATTCTCGCCGCGTTCGAGGCACTTGACGATGTGCCCGAGACAGAGCGCGAGGCCGCTCTCTCGAACGTCATGCGCCCGGACGAAGTCCGAGAGAGCCTCTCGCAGGACGCGGCACTCCAGAACGCCAGTGACACCGAAGAGGGCCAGTTCAAGGGGCCAAAGGTGTCGTGAGATGACGGAGCACAACGCCTACGTCACCGCCGAGACCATCGAGGGCGCAGACGACGGCCCGCTGGCGGATACGACCGTTGCGGTCAAGGACAACATCTCCACGGACGGCGTCCGGACGACTTGCGGGTCCGCGATGCTCGACGACTACGTCCCGCCGTACGACGCGACGGTCGTTGAGCGCCTGAAGGCGGCCGGCGCAACCATCCCCGGAAAGACAAACATGGACGAGTTCGGGATGGGGACGACCACGGAGACCTCGGCGTACGGGCCCGTCGAAAACCCCGCCGCCGAGGGTCGCGTTCCGGGCGGCTCCTCTGGTGGGTCGGCAGCCGTCGTCGCGGCCGGAGACGCCGACCTCGCGCTGGGATCGGACACCGGCGGTTCCATCCGCTGCCCGGCCGCTTTCTGTGGCGTCGTCGGTATCAAGCCTACCTACGGGCTGGTCTCTCGGTACGGTCTCATCGCCTACGCCAACAGTCTCGAACAGATCGGCCCCATCGCGCCGACCGTCAAGGACGCCGCGGAGCTGCTCGATGTCATCGCTGGGCCTGACGAACACGACGCAACGACCCAGGAGGCCCCTGCGGCTGACGGTTCCTACGCGGACGCCGCCGACGGTGACGTTGACGGACTCTCAATCGGGGTACCGACGGAACTCCTTGACGGGGCCGACGACGAGGTCGTCGAGACGTTCTGGGATGCGATGGATGAGCTTGAAGCACAGGGCGCGACGTACCACGAGGTCGATCTCCCCTCCGTCGAGCATGCCGTCGAGGCCTACTACGTCATCGCGATGTCGGAAGCCTCCTCGAACCTCGCGCGGTTCGACGGCGTCCGCTACGGCCAGTCCGGCGGCTACGACGGGAACTGGAACGAATCCTTCGCCAACGCCCGCGAGGAAGGGTTCGGCGAGGAGGTCAAGCGCCGGGTCCTGCTCGGGACGTACGCGCTGTCGGCTGGCTACCACGACAAGTACTACAAGAAGGCACAGGACGCCCGCGCATGGGTCAAACAGGACTTCGACGAGGCGCTGGACGACGCCGACGTACTCGCGTCGCCAACGATGCCCGTCCCGCCGATGAAACGCGGTGAGAGTCTCGATGATCCGCTGACCATGTATCTCGCCGACGCCAACACGACCCCGGTAAACCTCGCAAACCTCCCCGCAATCTCCGTCCCAGCTGGAGAGACAGACGACGGACTTCCTGTTGGCCTCCAGCTTGTCGGCCCGGCATTCGGTGAGCGCGCGATTATTCGGGCCGGCAGCGCACTGGCGTAAAGCAGCGACCGGATCGTACTTGCAGCTGACAAGGCCTTCCGCAACTGGGGCACAAAATACGAGTTCTCCGCACTCTGTGTCGAGTCACTCATCCTACGGCGTGGATGGTGACCACTCACGATAGGACATAACGCGCTCAGTCACGCCTCTGGCGGCTTGGCCCAGTCGTAGCGCATCACGAGCGTGTCCTCGTCAATCTCGTCGGTAAGCTTCTCGATCAACTTGTCGCGTTCAAGATCGCCGAATTCCTGTAATTCATATGGTTTTACCGTGACAGGCGAGCGTTCACCCTGTGCAACACGCTCCTGAAGCTTGGCGATTCCGTAAATGAGGGCCTCGGGACGGGGCGGACAGCCTGGTACGTGGATATCACACGGGATAATCTGTTCCGCACCCTTGACCACATTGTAGCCCTCTTGAAATGGACCGCCCGAGATCGTACATGATCCCATGCTGACGACGAATTTCGGCTCTGGCATCTGGTCATAGACGCGTTTCATTCGCGGGGCAAACTTTGTAACAATGGTTCCAGGAACGACCATTAAATCTGCCTGTCGTGGTGATGCTCGCGGGACACCGGCCGCAAAGCGATCAACGTCATGCTTCGTGGCGAGAGCGCTCATCATTTCGATGGTACAACAGGCAATACCGAACTGGAGAATGAACATGGAAGACCCCCGCACCCAGTCCATGAACGTATCGAACTTCGTGAGAATAAACGGCGAGGAACCGAACGCCTCTCGGAGTGTGAAGTACCACGGGCGCGGTGGCCCGTGGCTTCGCCGTGGTCTCTGGCACGAGGCCAGCGGAACGACCGGTGGCGAATTTAATTCCGCCCGCGCTCGTCCCTGCGGGGACTCGCGTGGAACCAGTAACACCCGAACACACCGAGAGTGCCACCGCAACAGAGGTCGTCTGTTGCTGCCGTGGCGGGTGTGTCCGTGGGCGTCCGCCCCTTCACGAGGGCGCGACACAGGCCCGGCGCACCGCGTCTTATCCCGGAGTGGGTGCGCGGGTTTTGCGAGGCCGATAACATGGGTTCCATATCACAGTAGGGCGTCCCGATACTTGAAAACAGGGACGCAGCCGAGCGCACGCGCTTCACCCCCGCCCACGGTGGGGCGGGGAACTCGCGCTGTCTCTCCTTTAGAATTATCGCGGCTATACACGTTTCCGCCGCGGGGTACCCGTCCACCAGTCTGTTCGCCGACTGTATTCTGTTGCTCGCTACTCATGAACAACTGTTGCTCGATTTCACAAGCGAATAGTCCCGCTGTCGGACGTACTAGTGTGTTTAATAATGGGGCGGCCGGTGAACCCGGCATGAAATACCTCCACCTGTTGCTTCGGTACGAGCGGGAGCTCCAGCATCCGATGCAGCGGCTCCTGACGGACAGTGACGATGTCGAGCGCAGCTGGCTCGTCACGTGGAACCTGCTGGGCGAGGGCGACATACTGTATACGCTTTTTTATATTATTGGAGATCGAGACCGCTACGAACGGAAAATTTCGGCTGCCGAGACAACGATAGAATATGATATTACACCCGTCCACGACAACGCATTCTACGCGTACGTTTGTGAGCGAGAGAAGGAGATATTCAAGCGCTTTCGG
>JBDGPY010000097.1:0-32494 GCA_042219425.1 Haloarcula sp.
CAGGCGACTCCCCCGACCGAGGTATCGGCCGACGTATCACTGCGCGTCCCGCGTGGCGGGTCCGAGACCCTCGAGGCCGGTGTCGCAGGCGTCCTTGCGGCCGTCGACGGCGTAGAAGATGTGACCGTCGACCGCGTGACGAGCGTCCGGCCGACCTGGACCGACATCCGGGTCGACGCCGACGTGTTGCTGACGCTGCAGGTCGGCGAGCAGCGGAACACGCCGGACGGACGCGCCGAACTCCTCCAGCAGGGGTTCGGCGTCATGGCGGTCAACCGCGTCGACGTGACCAGTGACATGTAAGCGTATTCCATCCGTCTTCGCCTTCCCGAAAGCGTCCACCGGAACCGGGTCCCCGCCCGGCGCAGGTTCGACTCCTGCCGGGAAGTCCACGATATGATACACAACATCTATCTCGCCACTGTCATCGACAGGCGGCGACGCGACTCGAACAGCAGCGCACAGTCACGCCGCACCAGACGGCTGTAGAGGCCACCCCCCTTTACCTCCGCTTCTTTCGTCGTCGCTGTGCCGGCCTAGCGCCAATCTGCGTAAGACACTGGAGCGCGTAGTACTGTGTATATCCGTGCACACGTCCGTCGACCGCTGGCTCGATGCCCCTGCCGAGACGGTGTTTGCATTCATTACACCCGGACACGAGTCATGCAACAGTCACATTTGCTGACTGGCCGGGAGAAATCCTGTTGCCCGGGAAGCAGCAACAGGTGTGTTAAACTATTCGTGTCCGGGTGTAATGGACGAGCCGTCGAACCAGGCGGCCGTGACGCCGAGTCTTGATCGTGCCGAACGAATCGAGCGGCGGGAACCGGCCGCATACGAGTACGCGATGCTTGGCGTCACGTTCTCCGGCGAGGTTCAAGCAACCACCTACGACCCGCCCGAGCGGATTGTCTACGAGATCCCGGGACCGCTCCCCGAGTCTCTCGGTGCCCCATTCGTCAGGTGGTACAACTGCCGGGAGATCAACGCGCTACTCGACAACGGTGTCGAAGCGGTCGAGGCGGAGCGAGCCATTGTCGACATGCCGTAACGACTCACTCCTCGGTCCAGAGGGCGTCCGAGAGCGTTCGTTGGACCGCTTCCTCGCCGACGGCCGTGGCGAGCGTCTCGAACCCGTTGCGCTCGATAGGGTCGTTCGCGTTCGCCACGAGGCGGGAGACGATGAACTCCGGCGTAGACTTTCCAACAGTGCCAAAGCGTGGCTGGTAATCGACCTGCAGTTCAAGATCCTGGTCTAGTCCTTCGGCAAAGATGCCGTCGGTGCGGGCCTCGGTGGGCAGAGGTTCGAGGTCGTCCGCGAGGTGGGTGACGAACACGCCCAGAGCGTCTCGGTCGACGGTCAGCGTCACGAGGCCGTGGAGGAGATCAGCGGCGGAACCGGGTTCGGTGATGGCTTCGAACTCGTCAACGAGCATCAGCGTCCGGTCGCTCTCGGTCAGCGGCGGGACGACCGACCGAAGCGTCGATTCGAGGACGCCGGCATTGAACGACGCGTGCCGGCGGTGGAACACGACGGTGTCGACGAGCCCAACCTCGGCGGTCTCGGCGGGAACGGGCAGCCCCATCTGTGCCAGCAGTTGCACCTGACACAATGTCTCCAGTAGGGTCGTCTTCCCGCCGGAGTTCGCGCCAGTCAGGACCGCCACTCGGTCGCCACTCGGCGGCGTGTTGGCGCGGTCGAGGTCAAGCGTATGGTCGCCGATAGCGTACGTAATCGGCTGGACGTTCTCTACGTCCGCGATTGTGAGGTTCCGGGCCTGTTTCACCGCAATGGTATTGCGATCTTCGACAAACGTTGGTCGGCTCAGATCGAAGGCGATGGCGAACCGGGCCAGCGATACCGAGAACGCGATGTCGTCCACCGCCTCGATGGCAGCGTCGATGTCCGCTCGCGCGTCCGCCAGGTCGTCCTCCAGTCGGTCGGCGACAGCCTGCTCACGGTCCTGTACGTCGGCCCGGAGCGTGCTCCGGAGTTCCCGAAGCGCAATATCGACGAAATCACGCGCGTCGGTCGCCTCACGGGGCATCGCGTCACGGATTCGGGCGGCGTCGATCCCTGTCTTGCTCGTGACGTGACGAACGAGTGCGTCCTGGAACTCGTTGGACCGTCGGGTCCCCTCCTGAACGGCTTCGACGACTTCCATCGAAGCGGCCGCGAGGTCTTCTATCTGCCCCAGTTGCTCACGGAGGCGGTCGAGTTCCTCGTCGGCACCCGTACCGACCGATTCGCCGTCGCCCGCGAGTCCGGCAAGCGCTGCGCGGCCAGCCGTCAGTGACTCGCCGTCGAGGGCCGCCAGCGGCTCGAACACGCCGCTTTCGATGCCTGTCTCACGGAGTGCCAGCGCCACGTCGACCGTAGCGATTTCTCCCCCGTCAGCGTTGTACTCGTCGAACGCATCGAGGACGGCCCGCTGGTCGTCGTCTGACAGGCCCGCCCACGTGTCGCGGGCGACGAGAACGTCGTCCAGCCGCTCGTCTATCGCCTCGCGGGTTGGTAGTGGCGTCAGCACCCGAATGCTGTCCGCGGCGTCGGCCGTAACCGCGTACTCCTCGGCGAGGTCGAGCAGGTCCTTGTACACGTCGCGGGTATCTCTGGTGGCGAGGAGATCCATTGATTCGGCCCCGGTCGCTCGGCGGAGGATGCGCGTCGCTCGGCCCCGAGAGAGGCCAGCCGTGGTTAGTGCGCGTGTGTCCGCCGACTCGATGGCCTCGATGGCCCGTTCGACGCCAAGCTCCTCGGTGAGCAGTTCGGACGTCTTCGGACCGATTCCCCAGTACTCCTCCAGTCGCATGGACGGGTGGAGAAGGGGGCCCCGCTTAGGCGTTTTCAGTTACTGGGCTCGTCGTCATCGTCGATCCCGAACCGCTCGTGCAGCGGCCCGGGGTCATCGCGGGCTTGCCGGTCGGCCCGGCGTGTGGCGCGGCGGGCGATGAGTACACCGAACACAGCGGGAATCGCGAGCACGAGGGACACGAGGGCGGTCTGCTCGGAGACGACTGACGGCCCATCGGCCAGTAGCACTTCGTACCCGACCGCGAGCACGACCACGGCCACACCGGCCACGACGAGATATAGCCCGCGAGCAAGCACTTCGCTGGGGTTGCGAAGCCGCGAAAGATAGGCCGCTGGGCCGAGCCAGCCGGCCAGGAGGACGCCGATGGCGACGGGTACCGAGCGGTCACCGACGAGGATGATGACGGCGTACAGCACGAGGGGCGCGATGGCGATACCGAGCGAGAGCCCGGTGAGAGCGACCGCCCACGTCGGCGCGCCGCTGTCTATCGACTTTCGTTCCAGCAGGCGCTCGTCCAGCATCTCGGCCTGCTCCTCGGTGAGCAGCGACGTCTCGCAGTGTGGACAGGCCATCGCTGTCGGCTCCAGCGGCTCACCACACTCCGGGCAGGTCGGGTCCGGTGCCTCGCGCCCGTTGACCATACCCCCCATTGACCACCGAGGGGCTTGAGTGATCCGGCGCTCAGTCGGTTCCAGTGCCTCGCGCCCGCCAGCCATGTCCCAGTTGACCGCCGGGGAAATTGCGTTACTCGGTGACTGTCAATCACTTCGACTCTGACCGATCCTGAACTTTATTTCATATGATGACCGTATTTCATATCAGAGATGAAAGACGTACTCTCAAGAATCGGGATTGGATCGGCAACAGTTGATACGATTCTTCCGACAGACACCGTTAGAGCCGGTGAGTCCGTCGACGCGGAAGTTCATGTCGAGGGCGGCTCAACGGACCAGGATGTCGATGCGATCTACTTCGCACTGGAAACCGAGTACAAGTCCGACGAGGGGTACAAGGACGCTATCGTCGACAAGTGGCAACTCACCGATCCGTTCACCATCGAGGCCGGCGACGAACGCCGCTTCGAGACCACAATCGACATCCCGCGGGAAACGCCGGTGACCACCCGCTCGACAGCCGTCGAGATCGAGACCGGCCTCGACATCTCGATGTCGGTCGATCCCGGTGACGAGGATCACATCGAAGTGCAGCCGACACATCGAACGCAGGCAGTGTTCGACGCGCTGGAATCGCTTGGCTTCACGCTTCACTCGTCGTCCTGCCAGGCGTCGAATGGAAGCCTATTCACCACCTCGGCCACTTTCGTCCAGGAGTTCGAGTTCCGACCACAGCGCGGCCAGTTCTCGGGCGAGGTGGACGAAGTCGAGATTATTCCGGTGTTCGATGACGACCGACTCACTGTGTACGTCGAGGTCGACCGCAGTGGTGGCCTGCTTTCGGAGATGACTGATACTGACGAGCGACACACCAAACTCACTGTCGAGGAACCCGACGCCGATGCAGTCGCGTCCCGCCTCGAAGACGTGATCCGGGAGCTGAGCTAACTGCGTTGAGCCACACTGGAGCGACTGTCAGCCCCAGAACGACTGCGTTCGGGCGTACTCCCGCTCCTGGCGAAGGATGTCCCGGTAGAACTCATCTTCGTCTTCCCGAAGGCGGTTGATGATGCGGGCAGCGTTGTGTGGCCCGACGCCGCGGGCGGCGAGTGCGACCACCGCTCGTTTGCCGTGGCTCTGGACCAGTGACCCAGAGTGATAGGCCCGCTCGGTCATCGTCTCCTGTTCGTCGTCCTTGTCGTCGGCCCGGACCGCCGAGACCACCTCTTCAGCCCAGGGATTGAGCGCGGCGATGCGAGTGGACCCACATTGTGGACACGAGGGCTGGTCGCGAACGCGTTTGACCTGCTGCTTCCGGTCCCACTCCTGACAGTGGAGACACAGCAAGATGACGCGGTCGCTCTGGATACGCTCCTTGACGGTCTGGATGACGCTCGCGTCAGCGTTCTCCGGCGACAGCAGTTCTCGGCCGGAGGAACTCCCGCCGGTCCCGATGGGGGTGTGCTCGCCGACAGTCTCCAGGGCCACGTCGCCGCTCTGGATGTCCTGGAGGAGTGCTGCTGTCTCCTCGATAGCCAGGTCTTCGTGACGGACCTCACGCAACGCCTCGTCGTACATTGGAGTGTCCTCCAGCGCGGCCAGCAGGCGGTCCCGCCCGAAGTCTGTCGACCCGCGGCCGCGCCAGCGCTTGAGTGAGCCGAACTTTGTCGCCACCTGCGCGAGCTTGAACTTCAGTGCATCAGCGTTCTTGAGACTCAGTTCCACGAGCGCTGACAGATGGTCGGGGTCGGTGTCCTCGATGACTTCGATAACGTCGCCGGCGGTGATTCGCCGCGGCACTTCGAGCGTAATCCGGTAGGGATCGACCTCCATCGCAACTGACGACCCCGCCCGCTGGCCGAGTAGCGCCGAGAGGATTCGACCCAGCGTCTCGTTGATTTTGTGGCCGTAACAGGCGTTGACGATAACTTCCCGGCCGTGGAACTCCACCACGATGGTCGTGTCGTCGGGAATCGGCCCCTCGTGTTTCTCGACCTGTGAGAGGCCGTCGGCGACCGTCTCCGGGCCAGCGGCATAGCGGGTTGCCACGTCTCTGGCGACGGATTCGGTAGCCGAACCGTTTTGCAGTTGCCGCCCAGCCACACGGCGAAGTTCGCCGACTTCCGCCGCGACGGCCCGCGGGACCGGAATCTCTTGGCCGACCCATGACGGCACCTCGCCAGCGGGGTCCTCGATGGGCGAGACGGTCACGATTTCTTCCTCCTCGTCGATGTTCGTGATGCGCCACATCTCGCCGCGCTGGACGAACACCTCACCGGGCGTGGCGAAGTTGACGACGAACTTCTCGTCTAGGGTCCCGACCTGCTGTCCCGAGGCCACGTCCTCGACATCGTACGTGGCCTCGTCGGGAATCATCGAGAGGTTCTGGTAGAAGTACTGCCACGTGCCGCGGCGTTTCTCCAGTGTGTCCTGGTCCTCGTCTAGCCAGATGACGTTGTTCGCCGCGAGTTCCTCGATGACCTGCTTGAACTGTCCCTCATCGAGGTAACGAAACGGGTACGCTCGTGTGATGATATTGAAGGCCCGCATCGCGCGAACGTCGCCGGTATCCATCACCAGCCCAGCTATCTGATTTGCGACCGTATCGAGACTTCCGTCATGGATCTCTGCGGGCTCGACATCGCCCGCCTCGGCCTGTCTGGCAATCGCCAGTCCCTCCAGCGTATCGTCGGTGTCCGTCGTCACAACCGTTCCCGAGGAGACCAGGTCGCGGCGGTGGCCGGCCCGGCCGACGCGCTGGACGAGGCGGGACACCTGCCGGGGGCTGCCGTACTGGACGACGTGGTCGACGTGGCCAACGTCAATGCCAAGTTCCATCGAGGATGTACACAGCAGGGCGTCCAGATCGCCGGCCTTGAATCGATCCTCAACGTCGATTCGGGCTTCTTTCGACAGCGAGCCGTGATGAACGCCGAGGTCGGTACCGAGCTCCTTGAACCGCGAACCCAGCGCCTCGGCGGTCTGGCGCGTATTCACGAACAGCAGGACTGACTCGTGATCATCGATGAGGTCTGCGATGTAGCGGACATGGCTGGCCGTTCCGGCGTCGGTGACGAGCGTACTCGATAGCTTCTCGTCACGCTCGGTAATCTGGGGCCGAACGACCTCGATGTCAAGCCGGCTACCGATGTCCACTTCGACGATGGCACACGACCGACCGCCGGTGAGAAACCGGCCGACCTCGTTGGGATCGCCGACGGTTGCCGAGAGACCGATACGCTGGAACTGCCCGGATAACTCCCGTAGACGTTCGAGCCCAATCGTCAACTGTGCGCCGCGCTTGGCCGCGGCGAGTTCGTGGACCTCGTCGACGACGACGTGTTCCACGTCTTCGAGCGCTGTCCGGAGCTTCGACCCGGTAAGCATCGCCTGGAGCGTCTCGGGCGTGGTTACGAGCACATCCGGCGGATCGTTCGCCTGCTTCTGGCGCTGGTAGTCCGTCGTGTCGCCGTGGCGGACATCGACATCCAGACCCAGCGTCTCGCCCCACCAGTCGAGTCGCTGGCGCATATCGCGGTTGAGCGCCCGGAGCGGGGTGATGTACAGCGCTCCGATTCCAAACCGGTCGTCGGACTCGGCCAGCGCATCGAAGACAGGGAGCATCGCTGTCTCCGTTTTCCCGGTCCCGGTCGGTGCGACCACCAGCGCGTCCCGGCCCGCTGCCAGCGTCGGAATCGCCTTTCGCTGGGGATCGGTCGGGGTCGTGAAGCCGCGTTCGGAGAGCGCACTCCGGACCGCTGGCCCAAGCGCGGTAAAGGCATCGTCGCCGCGAGTCACCCCGTCAGTCATCGGACGCCTCTAGCGACTACACCGGGTTAAACACGTTGTGTCGGCGGCTATGGGGTGGTCGCGAGAAACTGGGAACGTCATGTATTGCGAGTTAAATGCGGGTACAGGCTTATACCACTGCCCCGAGACATGCGTAAATATGAATGACATTTGTGGGCCTCCGGACGGTGATCAACTGTGAACACGCTCGACGAAATCGAACGGGCTGTCAGGGACACGGCGCATTACGTCAGCGGGAATCTGGCCACCTACGCTGACAGGACGGCTGGGGAGAACCCCAGCGGTGAGCAACAGGTGGGTGGCGACGTGTGGGCCGACGACCTGTTTTTCGATGCGCTCGCGCATATCGACGGCATCGGCGCGTACGCGAGCGAGGAGCGTACCGACGTAGTCGACTGCGGGGAGGGATACAGCGTCGCTATCGACCCGCTTGATGGCTCTTCGAACCTCGCGTCCAACAACTCCGTTGGGACGATTATCGGCATTTACGACGCGACCCTCCCGGCGAGCGGGCGGTCGATGGTCGCCTCGATGATGGTGCTGTACGGACCCTACACGACGCTGACCATCGCGCGCTCCGACCGCGATGTCGTCCAGGAGTATCTCCTCCGGGACGGCCACAGCGAGCGCTGGGGCCAGTTCGTACTGCCAGATGAGGCAACAGTGGTCGGCCTGGCAGGCAAGGCTGGCGAACGAAGCGACACGTTCAACGACATCGCACAGTCGTTCGAACAGGACCTGAAGCTCCGCTACGGCGGAGCGACCGTCGCCGACCTGGCCCAGGTGCTTGAGTACGGCGGGCTGTTCGGATATCCAGCGACATCGGGATATCCCGACGGCAAGCTCCGGGTCCACTTCGAATCAGCACCGCTCGCGTATCTCGTTGAGGCGGCCGGTGGGGCATCCAGTGATGGGACGCAGTCGTTGCTCGACGTTGAACCGGACGGCATCCACGACCGGACGCCCACGTTCCTCGGCAACGCTGAACTGATCGAGGAACTCGAATCTAGACTCGGAGACGAGTAGCACGGCCAGCGTTGTCGGCTCAAACCTGCTGATAGGGTCCAAGTCGCGTTCCATCGAGCAGGAACGCCTCCGCATCTGTCATGCCGTCGGGCAGGAAGGGCGCGAGAAACTCCTGGCCGTCGACGTTGACCCACGTTCCCCCGGAGCGGTCGTTGAACGCCGGGAAAACGACGAGGTCAGGCGCGTCGTCCACTGGCTGATCGAACTGCTCGGTCACGAGCGAGCCACGGAGCCAGGCTCGCTGTTTCTGTGTTCCGCCGACGCTGTCCTCCAGTCGGACGACCGGGTGCTCGTGGCCCACACAGACAACATCCGCCTTGAGAACGTCCGGCGCGGGCCAGGTGTGGCCGTGGGCGAACCCGACCGCACCGATGCGGGTCCCGTGGCCCGGTGTCACTTTGATGTCGGCGTCCAGATCGGATAGAATCGACTCCAGACCACCATCGTGGTTCCCCTTCACGAGCGTCACGGGCACGCTGAGGTCCTCGAACAGCGCGTCGAGTTCCGCGCGCTCTTCGCCAAACGGGTCGCCGATGGCGTGCCCGAGGTCGCCGATGATCACCAGCCGGTCGGCGCGGGCGCGGTCCAGACAGTCGCGCAGTCGCTCTCGACGGGCGGTCGCGGCGGACTGGAGTTCGACGCCCTCGTATCTGAGCCCCGCCTCGATGCCGGCGTGGTAGTCGGCCACCGCTAACAGTCGCTTCCCGTCAGTTTCGACTGTCGCTGCCGGGACGCCTGGGAGCGGTTCGACACGCATCGCTGTTGCGTTGGCCGCCAGGTGAGAAAAGCGCCGTGGCTCGCTATCGGGTGTCCCCCGCGGAGCCGCCAGTCACGGCAGTGAGGAGCCGCCCGTCCTATATCGGAGTCAGCTTGTCGTCTTCGGGTTCGTAGCACCGTCCGCCCATCAGCGCGTCCTGAATAGCGTCCTCGACCGCGTCGGCGTCAGCGGCGTAGCGGTCGACGACTGCCGTCAGCAGCTCCTCGCGATTGATGCCACTACCGTCGTCGAGTTCCTCCATGACCTCCATCACGGCGTCTTCGAGGTCGATATCTGCGGCCGGCTCCGGTTCGACGCTGCTCTGTTCGAGGGACGTGTCGGTACTCATATCCGCACTTGCGTCTCCCTCCGCATCTGAATCCAGCTCTGCCTCTGAGTCCGGCGACTCAATGCCTGCTTCGCCGGGCTCGTCGACCTCCGAGCCGCTCTGGAAATCAGTGCCGTACTCCTGTTCAATTTCCTCGCGCTCGTTCTCGTCCAGTTCGAACTCCGGTTCGAACTCGTCGAGGTCGGTTTCGACGCCATCGTCAGCCGAGGAATCGGTATCAGTCTGTGTGTTCGACGGCGTGACATCACTCGCCGCGTCCGAGTCGCCTGTGTCGTCCGAGATGGGCGCTGCTGGATCACTGTCGACCTCGGACGGGCTCTCGTCTGTTACCGGCGACGACTCGATACCAGTCTCGGTGGGGTCGTCCTGCGCCGGTGACGGCTCCCCACTGCCCTCAGTGGTCGACGCCGTGCCGGTCTCTTCCTCCGTCGGGGTAGCGGTGTCGGTCGAGTTCCCCGTTTCAGCCGCTACGGTTGCCTCGGTATCAGCAGTGCCGGCTTCGTCGGTGGCCGTCTCTGCTGCCCCCTCACCGGTGGTCGTCTCCGCCCCCGGCTCCTCGGTCGCCGGTTCGTCGACAGTCGTTTCCGGCGCGCTCATCTCGGTGTCGATGTCTGTCGTTGCGAGCACCGGAATGGGGTCGTCGGTCCCGTCGCTCGGCGACAGCGACAGCGGCTCCGCCTCGTCCGTCTCGCCGGCGACGACGCGGGCGGCGTCCAGCGCTGTGTCCCGGAGCGCCTGCAGATAGTCGCCGGTCGTGCTGTAGTGGTCAAGCGCCAACGTAATCCCGGCAGCTGCGCTCTCGTCGATGCCCTGGTCGACCAGCTCAGTCCGGAGGTTGTCACCGGCTAGCCCGGTCTGTTTGGCGCTTGCCATCCGGCCGATACGCGAGAGGGTTTGCTCGGCCGCCTGCACGACCCAGCGGTCCCGTGTCTCTGCGCCGACTTCGCTGATACTCTCCGGTCGTACCGAGGTGAACACCCGGTCGCTGTCGTCGGGCTGGAACGTCCGGGCCTTGCCCGTGACGGCGACGAACATCGGCGGATCGGCGGCTTCGAGGAAGGCCAGTTCGTCTGGCTGGTACTGGCCGGCGTAGACGACGAAGGGCCCGGTCGGGTCCACCACGCGGGCGCGCACCACATCGTCATTGACCTGTTCGAGTTCAGTGAGGACTCCGACAAGGAACAGGCGGTTGACCCGTGCGCCGGTCGGCGTGACGACGTAGTTCGGGGCCCGCTCCTCGTCGGATTCGGAATAGGAAACGTCGGCGTCGTCGAACTCCGTGGCGAACAGCCGATAGGCGACTTCCCGCCGCCCGGGACCGCTGTCTTCGGACTCGCTCATGCGTCCACCTCCTCTAGAAGGGTCTTCGCACGTGTTGCCGGGTCATCGTCAGCCTCGGAGAACGTCGATGCGGTGAGGTTCGCGCCGTACTCGTCGACGGACAGCGACCCGCGGACGATGTACTCGCGGCCGACGATGCGGTCGCTGATGCGGTCGGCGACGACTTCCTTGTCCATCGCGTCGCGTGCGTGCTCGCGTGCGTCGTCGAGATCGCCGCCGTACACTCGCGCGGTCAGTTCGTCGTCGAGCACGGCGGTGACGGTGTCGGTCCCGTCATCGAGGATGGCCTTCGTCCGCAGGTCATCTTCGCCGTCGACCGCGCCATGGGAGCGACACTGGCCGTTCTGGACGACACGGCCACACTCCGGACACCGCTCGATGAGGCCGGAGCCGTCACGCACTTCGATAACGTTCCCGGCCAGTTCCACGTCGAACAGGCCGCCGCTGTCGACTGCCTCGCGGATGGGCATCCGGGGCGCGTCTTCAGTTATGTCGACAGTCTGGTCCAGCGCGGTCACCGTCGAAAACTCGGAGACATTCACCGAGGGCGCGCCGCGGAACTCCCGAACGAACGTCTCCTCTAGGCGGACCGACGCCCCAACCTCGATTTCCTCGTGGGGCTCCCAGTCGGTGAACGGGAGACGGCCGCTCTCATCGCCGAGGACGCCGCTGAGAATCGTCGTCTCGCCGTCGCGGCCGTCGATAGCCTTCTGCTCGCACTCGATGACTTGCACCTCGACGGTGATGCCGCGGTCGCCCGGCGCGAGGTCGGTCAGCGCCGCGTGGCCACCGACTTCGTAGTTGATGCTGAGTGTCTCGTCGACGACTTCCGGCTGAGTGCTCTCTCCCAGATTGAGTTCCGGCTCGCCGTCCCACTCACGGACGTTGGCGTTCCCGAGTCGGACGGTCTGTCCGGGTTCGAGATCGCCGGAGAACCCGTCCCACGCCGTGTAGGATATCTTTCCCGACTCGTCGGCGAGTTCGCCCTCGCGGATGACGTGCTGGTCCCCGTTGTACTGGATGGACCGGCGGCCAGACGTGAGCACCACGGCGGTGACTGTCACGTTCGAGTCATCGGTCGACACCTCGGTGATGGCCTTGCTCGACGGCGTGCCGTCGCCGCCCGAACCCCCATCACCGTACTTCCGTCTGAGGCTCTGCTTGGCCTCGTCCATCGGGACGGAGTAGTTGACGAGATTTTCCAGGTCGCGTGTGACCTCCTCTTTGTCAACACCGAGGTCGGAGGCGAGCTCCTCGGCATGGTCTTCGAGAGACATCGACAGACCGTTCGGTGGGAACACTCAAAAGCGTTTTCGGCCGACTGTTGATGGATTGCATCCGGGCGATTATCCGGTCGATGAAGCAGTTTGCCGGTCGGGCGCGATTGGATCGATCCGGGACGGACTTGGTTTACAGGCGGTCAAGGCGAATGCCTCGGGGCTTGACCCCGGAGCGATTCACCGTAACCGAAAAGCCGTTTGGTGGGTCACCGGAACGAGTGGATATGCACGTCGTCGTCAACGCTGCAATGAGTGTCGACGGGAAGCTTTCATCTCGCCGCCGCGAACAGATAGAGATCTCCGGGCCGACCGATTTTGACCGCGTCGATCAGCTTCGAGCCGACAGCGATGCGGTGATGGTCGGTGTCGGCACGATTCTTGCCGACGATCCATCACTGACGGTTGACGATCCTGACCGACGGGCCGCCCGAACTGACAGGGGCGATCCGGCGAATCCCGCTCGCGTCATCGCTGACTCGCGTATCCGCACGCCGCCGGACGCCACCGTTCTTGACGACCAGGCCCGGACGTACCTTCTCGTCAGCGAGGCCGCGCCGCCGGATTTCATCGAGCAGATGGAAGACGCTGGCGCGTATGTCATCGCCGCCGGCCAAGATCAAGTTGACCTGACGACGACGCTCGCGAAGCTCGAAGGCGAGGGTATCGACCAGCTCATGGTCGAAGGTGGTGGCGAACTCATCTTCGGCCTGTTCGAGGAAGCGCTGGTTGATGAACTGTCCGTCTACATCGGCCCGAAGATCATCGGCGGCCGCGATGCCCCGACGCTGGCCGACGGAGACGGGTTCATCGAGGATTTTCCGGAGCCAGAGCTAGTTGACATTGAGCCGCTTGACGACGGCGTCTTGCTCCACTGGCAGTTCTAAAAGCCGAGTCGGTCCGTGGAATTAGTGGTCGTGGCCGGTGAGTTCGGCGAAGGACTGACCGAAGCGCTCCTCGAATAGCTCGCTGGTCTCTTCTTCGAGGGCAACGATTTCCTCGTCCGGCTCACCCTGTGCGTGGTGGACAGCGCTGTGAATCCGCTGGGTCATGCCGAACATGGCGATGTCGCCGACGACCTGCGGGTCCGACTCGTCGGGAGCTTCGCGCAGGATATCCACGAGTTCGCTCGGTACTGTGAGTTCGTCGCTCTCTTCGCCGTCGTCGATAGTCAGCGTGACAGTATCGGTTGCCATGCCACTGATTCAGGTGGCTATCCTAAAGGGTCTGTGGATGTCGGACCAAATAGAGACGTGACCGCTAGTCGTCGGCTTCCGCGGCGGCTTCGAGTTCAGTGGCGGCCTCGGCCTGCGATTCGAGGAACTCGTCGGCGTCGATAGCGGCCTTACAGCCCATCCCGGCGGCGGTGACAGCCTGCTGGTAGTGGTAGTCAACCACGTCGCCAGCGCCGAAGATGCCTTCGACGTCGGTGGCAGTCTGATCGCCACCCGTGCTGCTGTGGGTCTGGATGTAGCCGGTGTCGTCCAGTTCGACACCGGTGTCTGCTAGATAGTCGGTGTTTGGCGTGTGCCCGATAGCGACGAACACTGCGCCCACGTCGAAGTCGTAGGTCTCTGTATCGGGATCGTCAAGGTTGTCTGCGGGGTAGCCAGCGTCGTTGCTG
Organism: Haloarcula sp.; assembly: GCA_042219425.1. Taxonomy (GTDB): domain Archaea; phylum Halobacteriota; class Halobacteria; order Halobacteriales; family Haloarculaceae; genus Haloarcula. The sequence continues at coordinate 13,615 of JBDGPY010000097.1, forward strand.
GCAAGCGTGACGTGGTCAACGCCCTCCTCGGCCGATCCGTGGACCTCAAGCAGTTCAGTGTTGCGCCGGATTTCGATTTCGCCCTCGTCGACCTTCTGCTGGACGCGGTCGACCCAGTAGTCCTCGGCGCGGAACTCCTCGCGACGATGGGCCAGGTAGACGGTGTCGGCGAACTTGGTGAGGAAGTGGGCCTCCTCGAATGCGGCGTCGCCCCCACCGACGACGAGCATGTCTTCGCCACGGAAGAACGCGCCGTCACAGGTCGCACACGTTGAGACGCCGTAGCCCATGAGATCGTCCTCTCCAGGGACGCCCAGTGTCCGGGCGCTGGCTCCCGAAGCTGCGATAAATGCGTCGCAGGTGTACACGTCGCCGTTCGAGAGCTCCACGCGGAACGGCCGCTCGCTATCGTCGATATCGTCGACAATGCCGTGTTCGATCTCGGCCCCGAACCGCTTGGCCTGTTCTTTCATATTGTTGATGAGATCCGGCCCGGAGAGACCCTCGGGGAAGCCGGGGAAGTTCTCGACTTCACTCGTCAGTGTAAGCTGTCCGCCCGGCTCGTCCCCTTCTAGAACGAGAGGGTCGTTGTTGCTTCTGGCGGCGTAGATGGCTGCCGTCAGTCCCGCCGCACCCGTGCCAGCGACGATGAGCCGTCGGTGTTCGACCGTTTCTGTCATTACCCCTGCTAGTCTACCGGGCCGTATTTAGCTTGTGTTGTCGTGCGCCGAACTCGTGGCTCCAGCGACACGCTTAGGCCGTCGCCGTCGTTTACTGCGGGTATGGCCGCCGACCTCGAAGAGAAGACCGATCGGTACGAGGGACTGCTCGCGGAAGCGCTCGACGCCGCTACCGTCGCACCGCCGGCGGAGACGCCGATGCACGACGCCGCGCTGGAGTGCGAAGAGATGGCGTCGTCGTATCTGGAGGACGGCCGTCACTTTCGGAACGACAATGACCTGGTCAATGCCCTCGCCTCGTTCTCGTACGGGCACGCGTGGCTGGACGCGGGCGCACGTATCGGTCTGTTTGACGTACCGACGGAGGGCCACCTATTCACAGTCTGAAACGACGACCGAACGCGGCTTCATTGTGTGACTGGTTGCTGACTGTGCTCATGATCGTCCGCAGAGCGACACCGATGTTAGTATTTGAAATGTAACTATCTATATATTAACCTGAGTGGTAACATCGCTTTTTATAATACATCACTCCTCCACGTTGTGCGGAAACATCACACGGACGCCGCTGACCCAGCTTACACGGTATACACCCGACGAAATCTATCCCCTCTCTCTGGAGAGGGGACGTATCAGCCTGCAGTAGATGTGTTGGGTCCCACACCTTTCGCTGACTCGTCACAGCGAGGGACTCCGTGTCGCGACGCGGCTGGCGTGGTGGCTACGGTTGGGACCTCAAGCGGGTCGGAGTTAACCGACAATCTTATGTATGACACTTCTTCCCGTGTGATATGATATCACGTTGCTGTCTGGCGATTCCGATCTGGGACTGGCGAAAGATTTATATTCTTTACGGACTAACTATAAGGTAAGACAGTTCTCCCAAGGGATATTAAATCACCCGCACCCGGCAAAAGAGGATCACCCCCTATCATGAGTGAATCACCAACACGAACCAACGTCCGAGAGCAAAACGAGCAACTCAACAAGCAGTCACCGGAGCAAGCAGTTTCGGAGGTCTGCCCCGAATGTAGCGGCAACGTCGTAACAGACACAGAGCACGGCGAGACGGTCTGTGAGGACTGCGGTCTGGTCGTCGAAGAGGACGAAATCGACCACGGTCCGGAGTGGCGCGCCTTCGACTCCGCGGAGAAAGACCGGAAGTCCCGCGTCGGCGCACCGACGACGAATATGATGCACGACAAGGGCCTGTCGACGAACATCGGCTGGCAGAACAAGGATGCCTATGGGCGCTCCCTCTCCAGCGAGCAGCGCCAGAAGATGCAGCGCCTGCGGACCTGGAACGAGCGGTTCCGGACGCGAGATTCCAAAGAGCGCAACCTCAAGCAGGCCCTGGGTGAGATCGACCGTATGGCCTCGGCGCTGGGGCTCCCCCAGAACGTCCGCGAGACGGCTAGCGTCATCTACCGCCGCGCCCTGAAAGACGACCTGCTCCCCGGCCGCTCTATCGAGGGCGTCGCGACCGCCGCGCTGTACGCGGCGGCCCGCATGGCCGGGAACCCCCGATCTCTCGACGAGATGTCGCGCGTGTCCCGTGTCGAGAGAATGGAACTGACCCGGACGTACCGGTACATCGTCAGGGAACTCAGCCTCGAAGTCCAGCCCGCTGATCCTGAGCACTACCTCCCGCGGTTCGTCTCCGATCTCGGCCTCTCCGAAGAGACCCAGCGTCAGGCCCGAGACCTCGTCGAGGGCGCACGGCACGCTGGAATACTCTCCGGGAAGTCCCCCGTCGGTATCGCCGCTGCCGCAGTGTACGCTGCCGCGCTGCTCACCAACGAGAAGGTGACACAGAGTCAGGTCAGCGACGTAGCTAACATCTCCGAAGTGACCATCCGCAACCGGTACAAGGAACTCCTCGAAGCTGAGGATATCCCTGCCTGAGACGACTGTCAGTTAGGTCATCCCGATGAAGGCAGTCCGGTGGGGAGACGCCAAGATTTTTCACCGTCGGTAGTGTGAGTCAGTAACATACATGGAGGAAGCGTACGTGCGATTGCTCTGTCCTGAGTGTAAGAAAGACTGGGAGTCGACTCCGACGGAACTCCCGCGACACGATACCACGTTTCATTGTCCGAACTGTCACGCGAGTCGGCGACTGGCCGTTTTCACTCGCACAGACCGCGATTTACAGACGCTGAAAGGCTTGCAGTAGCTACTCGCTGGTCGCGGATCGTGCGCCACACGCCTCACAGCGAAGCAGCAGTGCGCCCTGTTCCCGTTCGAGTTGCGTATCCGGTAGCCCACACTCCGAGCACAGGACGAACTCCTCGACGTACTCGTCGACGGCCGCTTCGATTCGACTGCTGTCGAACTCACCGGTCAGCCGCGCCCGGCCGCTCTCGTCAATGTGACCGCTCGTCCCGAGGTCGTTTTGCAGGTACTTCATCACGTGAGAATCCTCGCGCCCGAGGCGGGAACACGTCGACTGGAAGTTCTCGTACACCGTAGTGTTACCTTCCTGCCGAACATCTGGCTCTGGTACTTCGAACCGTTCGCTCGTTCCTTCGATGTCGGGTGTCTCCTCCATCGCCCGGTCGAGCATGTCGTCGTACTCCATATCTGTACATGACACAGCGGCGGACAAAAACCTTTCAGGCGGCAGCTGTCCCGTTATCGCCAGGCGTCAAGCGAACATGTCTCCGCCGACGCCATCGAAACCCAAACCTCATCCTGCGCGATGTCGGCGATGACGAAATGTTTCTGCCCGTCGATTTCGTCGACTGCACACATAACGTCGGTCGACACGCTCGAACGACGATCGGGACGTTCTACCTCGTAGGACACAATAGTTCATCTAGGATGTGGTGCTATGAATGTGTCGGACTCGTTTCGTCTTTTGATACTGTGGGACTTCCTCCCCCACCGCCGAAACCAATTTCAGTCGGCCTTTTTCCGTTGTGAGAATCGAGGTGGTGCTATCTGTCTATGGTCCGAACATTCACGTCTAACCCAGCCGTATATCTCAACCAAGCGTGTCGTCCGTGCTGTATCAGGGGGCGAGACGGTTCTTCCGGCCTTTCATTTCCCGTTCGTAGTACTCGAAGGTTTTCGGACACCAGTCGGCCGCCAGATCGAGTACCTCCTCGGTCATCTCGCGGATCTCCCACTGGGCGTCGGCCGCCGCCCGCATGTCAGCAACGTGCATCAGCATCCGCGCGTTCATCGACATCACGATGTTGACCTTCGTCCCAATGGGGAGGACGAACCGGGCGTCCTCGGGTGGCATCCCCAGGTCGAGCAGTTCCTGGTACGACTCGACAGCCTGCTCGATGGTGTCCTTGAATATCTCGGCCCGCCGCTCGAACTCTTCGTCCGAGACGTTTGCCTTCTTCTGGTTTCGCCCGACCCAGTCCGGGTCCATCGCAGACGGCGGCGTGACGACCAGTTCGCCCTCCCGCACATCCGCAGGATCGACGTCGTCGAATGAGACGTACCGCATCGACTGTACGTCGAAGGAGACGTGCCGGTGGCGGGTAAGCTGGGCCATGCAGGATCGGGAGACGCCCTTGACTGCGAACGTCGCCTGCACGTGCTCGAATGGGCCGAAGTGGCCGTGGTCAAGCAGGTGGCCGATAAGCGTCTCCTTCTTCTCGTCGATGGTGTCCCCGTCGATCTCTGCCATTGTCTCTTCGAAGGACTGATCGCCGACGAAGTCAGCGCTGTAGTCGTTGCGTGCCCCCTTGCAGATAAGGTCCTCGGGGTTGTTTGTGGCTTCAAGCAGTGTGACTTCCATATCGGGTGGGTGACCCCGAGCGGCAAAAACCGTGTGGCTTCTGCTCCCAGTGAGAAGATATCTCCACACTGGAACGACTCCGGGAGACGGTCGCCATGTCAGATCGTCTGCCAGTCGGTCGGTTCGCCAGCCAGCCCGAGTACTCTGGCCTCCCGGCCGCCGCCCTCTGCGTCGCGCACGTCAATCATGCCATCGAAGGCCTGTTTGATGACCTGTAGCGTCTGGTCATCGTGTGCCCCGGAGTCGATGGTGAACATGCCGATGTAGCCTGCCGAGTCCAGCCGTGAGGAGAGGACGTGACAGAACTTGAAGACGGTCTTCTTGTCTGTGTAGGTCAGCATCGTCGACAGCGAAACCAGCGCCAGCCGACCCCGCTCATTGCCGGCGTTGTGGAGCCCCTCTAACGCTTTCGTGATCCCGATTCCGATTCCGGTCAGGTCTCCCGGCGAGGAGACGTGATGGATGTACGCGTCGCCAACGGTGTCGACGTCGTTGCTGCCGTCGCCACGGCAGTCGATAACACCGAACTGGCTTTCGTCAATATCGGGAACGAGGGAGCGAAATTCCTCGACGACGTTGCCTGCTCCGTCGCCGGTCGTCACCACAACACCTCCGTCGTCGTCACGCATCCCGTCGGCCAAGATGTCGTACGCGAGCCGTTCCTTCCCGCTCATTGCAGGGCCGGATATCAGGATGCTTGACCCTGGCCGGACCTCACTAAGTGCATCGAACGCTAGTACTGAGGTGAGATCATACATTGTTGATCGCTCAGTTGTCCTCGTCGTCGCTCAGCCCGCGAAGTGTCGCGATGAAGTCCGAGTCGTCCTCGATGCCGCCAAGCGTGTCGGAGAGTTCGTCACGCAACTCCGCGATGTTCGCGCTCAGTTCCTCGTACTGGTCGCTCTCTGCCAACTCCGCGCTCGATTTCGTCGCTTCGAGCGTCGCCTGCTTCTCGACGAGCGCATAGTACTCCTGTAGCAGCGAGTCGTACTCGGACAGGTCGAGCAGATTGTCGACCGTCTCGTGGAGCTGTTCGCTACGGATCGGCTTCGAGAGGTAGGCGTCGAATCCCATCTCGAGGATATCGAAGTCCGGTTCGACGGCCGTGACCATCGCGACGCGGCAGCCAAGGTCTCGCTCACGGATCTGCTCGAGAACCTCGTCACCGGAGAGACCTGGCATCATCCGGTCGAGGAGCACCACATCAACGTCTGAATCGAGTAGTTCCAATCCCTCGTCACCGTTCTGGGCCATGCGGACCTCATACCCCTGCTGAAGCCACAGCTTGTACGTCTCGGCGACATCTGGTTCGTCTTCGACGATAAGTACCACAGGTAGGTCCGAATCTGACATGATGTTCTACTATCCCCCGTTTGCATATCCACGTACATAGCCCTGTGGGTGCGCGCTTGCTGCGTGTTACGGGGGATAGCGAGAGCGACACCCACATTGGGGTCGGCGATCAACGAGCGTGATATGATACGAAACCTCGCCCGTGGTGAGCAGGTATTTACCAGCAACGTGTTCCTCGTCACCGGAGATCGGACCGTCCTCGTGGATGTCGGCAACGAGTTCGACGTCGTCTCGGCCGTCGAGGAACACGCTGATGGACTTGACGCCGTCGTCATCACGCATACCCACTACGATCACGTCCAGAACCTCGATGCCGTCGTTGAGGCCTTCGACGCGCCGGTCTGGGGGTACGACACGGAGCAAGACGGTATCGAGCACGCTATCGACGACGACGAGTCAGTCCAACTGGGCGATCACGACTTCCGGGCGCTCCACACTCCCGGGCACAAGAACGACCATCTCTGCTTTTACTCAGATGACGCAGATGTCCTGTTCGCCGGTGATCTCGTGTTCGCAAACGGGAGTTTCGGCCGGACGGACCTCGACGAAGGGAATCGGGACTGGCTCGTCGAGAGCATCAAGCGCGTGCTGTCCGTTGTCGATGAAGACCTCCGAGAGATGCATACCGGTCACGGCCCGAGCGTCTCTGACGCCCCGTACCAGGACATCGAACTGGCGCTGCAGGCCGCCAAATTCTGAACGACCCGCGCTCACCCACCTCAGTCCTGCTCGTCAGTCAAACGCGCAGGCCAGCAACGCGTCGTAGGCGTGATCGTACGCATCGGCGACGGCCACTGGGTCGTTGCGCTGGCCGCTGTCGAGCGCGGGCAGTCGCACCGCGGCGGCCTGTTCGAGGAGATCAACGACGTTTGGTACCCGCTCCTCCAGTTGCCCGTCGCCCGGGCCACCGGTAACTATCTCACAGGCCTTGCTGTACCGGTCGCCGTCGTAGATCCGAGCACGGCCCGGTTCCACGACAGCCACGGCGTCGGGTTCGATCCCTGACAGCGGCCGGGCGACGTCCCCGTACGATTCGACGACCGCCCGGTCGGTTGACTCGATCTCATTTGCGAGTGACTCCAGCGCCTCGACGTGCATCACCCGCATCAGGTCGTTGAAATCAGCGACCGACGTGACACGGGGTGCGTTGGCCAGCGGCAGTCGCTCGGTGACCGAATCCGGAAGGTCCACGGTCCCGTTGACGACGTACTCCACGCCCGTCTCGGAACTTGGCCGACCGACCCTGTCGACGACGAACTGCTGGTTATCTTTACCGAGGACCCCCGTCTCAGCGCCCGGCGACGGATGCCACAGTCGGTGTATCGGGTTGATCTCTTCCGGGGCTACGTCGGATGGCGACGCGGCGGCGAGGCGTTTGGCGTCTTTCCCGTACAGCCGACCGTCAGTGGTCGCCCGCTGGTAGTCGTCGTGGTCGAACCAGTAGTTGTTCCCCGCTCTGGGTTTGAACCCTCCGGCGTTCGTCCGTTCGAGCAGGCCGACGCTGAACGTTGTCTTCCCTGCGTCGACGCGGTCGCTGCCGGCGACGAGGAGCTTCATGACTCGTCGAGCCCGTACAGCCCGACCACATCGTCTTCCTGTGGATCAGCTATCACGAGGTCGTCTTGATGGAATATCATCCACGGGATGGCCCAGTCGATAAACACTGACTCGTTGGCCTCGTTGAGCTCTGCGTCCGCTGGGAGGCCCTGCAGGAGGCGGGCAATCTCCGGAATCGTATACAGCTTCTCGGGATCGAGGATGTCCGCGGGTTCGTGGAGCTCGAACGACAGTATCTCGTCGAACTCGCGCTTGTCGACAGGCATACCCCCCGGTATGCCGAGCGAGTGGGTAAATCCCTCGAACTGGGCGCAATACATTTACTCTGGGACATGGATATATTCACAAATGGCCGCGCTGCTTGTCGTGTACGCCTTCTTGTTGCTCCTTGTGACCGTGATCCTCGGGTCGCTGTCGGCGTACGCCTGGGGCCAGCGCGACTACTCCGGCGGGACAGCCCTCTCAGTCTTGCTGGGCGGTGCCGCGATATGGACGCTGTGTGCTGCGGCCGGCATCTTCACGCGGGGCAGCGAGCTGGCTATATTCTGGGCCTACAGTGTGTTCGTTGGCGTGGTCATCATCGTTGCCGGCCTGTTCGTGTTTGCGCTGGCCTACACCGGGCGCAGCCGCTATCTTGGCTACCGGACTTATGCGCTCCTCACTATCGAACCCATCGTGTTCTTTGCCGTGCTGTTTGCTGGTCCCGACGGGCTCATCTACCGTATCTCCGGCCCGGCGGATGTAGGAACGTACGGCTGGGAAATCGCTCTCGGGCCAGTGTTCTGGGGTCATCTCGTCTACTCGTACACGCTCGTCGCTCTTTCGAGTGCGCTCATCATCCACTACGCCCTCGACTCCGGAACTCTCTACAGAACGCAGGTGTACGCCGTCGTGCTGTCGATCTTTCTCCCGTGGTTCGGGAGCGTCCTCACCACGCTCGGTGACGTCGACATCACGCTCGCACCACTGTTGTTTGGTGGGACCGGCATCGTCCTCTCCTGGGCCTTTTTCAAGGAACGGCTGCTCGACATCTCACCGGTCGCCTACCGGGAGGTGGTCGATTCGCTCAACAGTGCTGTGTTCATAGTCGACACGGACGACACGATAATCGAAGCCAACGACGCCGGCCGCCGACTCCTCGACGATACGTCTCTGGTCGGGAAATCAGCCCACACGGCCCTCGAATCGAGGCCAGATCTGCTGGCAAAGTACCGCAGCATGTCCGACGAAACCGAAGAGAAACAGGCCGTCATCGAGCAAAATGGCCGCTTTTTCGACGTGTCGCTCTCCCCGCTGTTTGACTCCCGTGGGACGCTGGTCGGACGCGTGTTCCACGTCCATGAAATCACCGAGCAGAAAGAGCGAGAACGGGAACTCGAACGCCGGAACAAGCAGCTTGATCAGTTTGCCGCCGTCGTCTCACATGACTTGCGGAACCCGCTGAACGTCGCGTCCGGCCGACTCGCGCTCGCCAGGGAACGCAACGATCCAGAGGAGTTTGACCGCGTCGAGGAAGCACACGAGCGGATGAGCCGCCTCATCGACGAGGTGCTCGCCTTCGCCCGTGACGAGCAGACGACCGACAAGGTCGAACTGCAACTCTCATCGCTCGCCAGGGCAGCCTGGTCGCATGTCGACACCGAAGACGCGACACTCGTGATCGGCGAGGATCGCGAAATCGTCGGCGACCGCGATCAGCTCCTCCAGCTGTTCGAGAACGTGTTCCGAAACAGCGTCGAACACGGGGGGAGCACTGTATCGATCCGCGTCAGCGGGACTGCCGACGGGTTCGCTGTCGCGGACGACGGCCCCGGTATCCCGCCTGACGAGCGAGAGGACGTGTTCGAACACGGCGTTACCAGTTCGGAATCGGGAACGGGTCTCGGACTCGCTATCGTCCAGCACGTCGTCAACGCGCATGATTGGACAGTCGAGATGGCCGAGGGCGACTCCGGTGGCGCAAAGCTCGTAATCAGCGGGCTGGAAACAGAAGCGCAGGCGACGGTGCCACCATGACGCCGGGAAATATCCTGATTCCGAACCTCTCAGCCGTCTGAATAGATTATTTCGGGCCGGGAATTTCAAGCCCCCCGACGCTATACAGCTACGTATGAGCGAGACACTGGAGACAATGGAGCCAAACCCCGTGTGGGTACAGGATGCCTACACGGATACCGTCGACGTACTCTCACGCTACGCCGACGAGTTCGAGTACAAAATCTGGGGTGGGGACTGGTGCAAGGACTGCCGGGCCCAACTCCCCGATTTCGGCGCAGCCCTGGACGCCGCCGACGTTCCGTCGTCTCAGATTCACCACTATCCGGTCGAGAAGGAGGATGACGGCTCAAAGATCGGCCCCAAGGTCGAGGAGTATGGGATCGAGTATATCCCAACCGTTGTTGTTGAACGTGACGGCGAGGAGATTGCCCGTTTTATTGAGGAGGAGCCGGTCCCGATTGCGGTCTACCTCGCCGACCAGATCGAGGACGCGCTGGCCTGAACTTACTCCGCCCCGTCGGTCGCTGCTCCCCAGTCCAGCGCCGTCACGAGGTCGTGTTGTGGCGGTGAGCACGCGAAGTTCCGACAGGCGTACACTGTCGGCTTGTGTTCGACTTGATCGCGACCGGCCCATATCGGTGGGGAATCATCGAGCGAGAGAGCGTCAAGCCACTGCTGGAAGCGGTCCTCGTCGGCTGGCCGATGAGCCACCAGCCGACGGGGGATATAGCGCTCTGCAAGCGTCTCCGTCCACTCACTCGGGTAGTCAGATTTGTCGCCAACCAGCGTGAGTTCCAGTGCGCCCTGCTCGTAGGTGTCCGTCGCCAGCGTGAGCGAGGCGTGCTGGAGCGGGTTGGAGGAAACGCGGTCGGCGTGGGTCCGGAGGACCCGTTCGGCGATATCCTCGAAGCGGTCGTCGCTGCTGAAATGCGACAGCGACAACAGAAGGTCGACAGCGACGCCCGTACTCGACGGCGTTGACTGGTCGGTCAGTTCTTGGGGCCGCGCAACCAGCGACTCGCCGCCGGTCGGGGTGAAAAAGAGGGTCCCGGCGTCCTCGTCCCAGAACGCCTCCGTGATGGCATGCCCGAGTTCCATCGCGAACGTGAGGTGGGTCACATCACCGGTCGCTTCGAACAGCGTTAGCGCGCCGCGGCCGAGGAACGCGTAGTCTGCAAGATAGCCGTCGATAGCAACGTTGCCGTCCTTGTACCGCCGGCTGAGACGCTTGGCGTCCTCGTCCCACAGGTGCTCCCGGACGAACGACAGGGCGTCGGCGGCCACGTCGGCGTAGTCGTCATCGAGGACAATCGCCCCCTCGGCAAGCGCCCGGATCATCAGCCCGTTCCAGCCGGCCAGAATCTTCTCGTCACGGGCCGGTCGCGGACGGTCCTCGCGGGCCTCGAACGTCTGGTTCAGGGCCCGCTGGAGGCTCTCCGTGAGTTCGTCCTCACTTCGCTCGTACTCCTCTACAAGGGCCGACAGTGGCTTCCGGACCGCGAGCACTGTCGTCCCTTCGAAGTTGCCCCGCTCCGTGACGCCGAAGTAGTCACAGAAGATGTCGGCGTCCGTCTCGTCCTCGACCGCGTCGTGGACCTGTTCGGGCGTCCAGACGTAGAACGCGCCTTCCTCGCCGTCACCGTCGGGGTCGTCTGGTGGTGCGCTCTCGGCATCCAGCGTGCTGAAGAAGCCGCCGTCGGGATGCTGCATCTCGCGCTGGACAAACTCAAAGGTTTCCCGTACGACTGCGGCGTAGCGCTCGGAGCCGATGGCCTGGTAGCCGGCGAGGAAGGCACGCGGAATCTCCGCGTTGTCGTACAGCATCTTCTCGAAGTGTGGGACGGCCCACTGCCGGTCTGTCGAGTACCGGTGGAAGCCGCCACCGACGTGGTCGTACAGTCCCCGGTCGGCCATCACGTCCAGTGTCTCCTCGACGACGCTCAGGTAGTCCTCCTGTCCGCCGTTTCGCGGGTCGTCTCCCTCCCCGCGAGCCCGTTTCGAGCCGCGTGGCGACTCGCTGTCCGCATGGGCCCGAAGCAGCGTGTGGAGACGCCCGTTCTGGGGGAACTTCGGGCCACCGGAGCCCCACCCGCCGTCCTGGCGGTCGGCCCCGCGGTGGGCAATGGTTGCGGCGGTCTGGAGGATATCTTCGGTCGGCTCGTCCGGTTCGGCCGGTGTCGCTTCGAGGTCACTCTCGATAGCATCAGTCCACTGCTGGGCGCGATTCTCCATATCTTCGCGCTGCTCGGGGTCGGCCCATGAGTCAGCGAGACGCTGGAGCAGGTCGCCAAAGCCGGGTTGGCCGCGCTTCTCCTCGGGTGGGAAGTACGTGCCGACGTAGAACGGCTCCCCCTCTGGCGTGAGCCAGACCGACAGCGGCCAGCCACCGCCGCCGGTCACCTGCTGGCAGATGCTCATGTAGACCGAATCGAGGTCCGGACGCTCCTCGCGGTCGACCTTTATTGGGATGAAGTTCTCGTTGAGTTGCTCGGCGATCTCCTCGTTCTCGAAGCTCTTCTCTTCCATCACGTGACACCAGTGACACGCTGCGTAGCCGATCGAGAGGAAGATGGGGACGTTCTGCTCTCTGGCGGCTTCGAGGGCCGTCTCGTCCCACGGCTGCCAGTTCACGGGGTTGTCCGCATGCTGGCGGAGGTACGGGCTCTCCGCCTCGTCGAGTCGATTCCGGGCTGTGGGGTCCGTGGCGTCGCTCATACTTGTGACTGCGAACCCCGCGGTGAAAAGGGGTGCGACGCTGGCACCCGTTGGTCACTCGCCGGACAGCCGGATCCCGCGAGCGATGACGTGCATCAGGACGATTCCGACTCCGACTGCGAGGATGAAATGACCGATCAGGATCAGTAGTTCCGGGTATCTGTCCAGGGGACTGTGCCTGACACAACTCCCGACGCAGAGACGACCGTCGCAGTCAGTGGAAACCGGCGAAAAGACAATACTTACGTGAGAGCCAATCCGGCCTTCGGGTATGACAGAAACAGTGCTGCTCGTGGGTGGTGGCGGCCGGGAACACGCGATTGCGCGCTCGCTCGCGGACTCACCAGCCGACCTCTATGCCTGTGCTGGGAATCGGAATCCGGGTATCGCCGCCCTCGCTGATGGCTTCGAGGCGCTCGATACGACCAACCCAACGGCGGTGACGACCTTCGCACGGGAGGTCGACGCCACGCTGGCAGTCATCGGGCCAGAGGCCGCACTCGCTACGGGAGTCGCCGACGCGCTGGACGACGCAGGTGTCTACACGTTCGGGCCCCAAGAGGCGGAGGCCCGCATTGAGACGGACAAGGCGTTCCAGCGCCGGTTCATGCAGGAACACGACATCCCCGGCTGTCCGGACTTCGCGACGTTCGAGGACATGGACGCCGCCTGCGAGTACATCGACGAGTACGACGGCGACCTCGCGGTGAAGCCCGCCGGCCTCACTGGCGGTAAGGGCGTCCGCGTCATCGGTGACCAGTGCACCGCCGAGGAAGCGAAGGAATATCTCCGCACCTCGGAGTACAACCGGGTCGTCCTCGAAGAACGCCTCGTTGGCGAGGAGTTCACCGTTCAGGCCTTCGTCGCCAACGGCCAACTGCGCGTGACCCCGGCGGTCCAGGACCACAAGCGTGCCTACGAGGGCGACGAGGGCCCGAACACCGGCGGGATGGGGAGCTACTCCGATGCCAGTCTCCACCTGCCGTTCATGGACGATGACGACTACATGGACGCCGTCGACGTGCTCCGGGCGACCGTCGAGGCGCTCGACGGCTACAAGGGCGTCCTCTACGGACAGTTCATGCTCACCGAGACGGGGCCCCGGGTCGTGGAGTTCAACGCCCGCTTTGGCGACCCCGAGGCGATGAACACGCTGCCGGTGCTCAATACGGACTTCCTCGACGTGCTGACGGCCGCCCGTGACGACGAGGCGCTCCCGCAGCTCTCCTTCCGCCCGATGGCAACCGTCTGCAAGTACGCCGTGCCGGACGGCTACCCGACTGACCCCGACGCCGGGGCGAAGGTGACCATCGACGACGACGTCATCGCGGAAGTCGTCACAGAGCATCGGGAACAGTCCGACGACGGCTCGGATGAGCGTGCGCCCGAGGCACTCCTGTTCTACGCCAGCGTCGACGACCGCGACGACGGTATCTACACGACAACCTCCCGGTCCTACGCTGTCGTCGGCCTGGCCGAGACCATCACCGACGCCGAAGCAGTCGCCGAGGAAGCGCTCCAGCGGGCCGGCACGGAGGGCCTCCGAGTCCGAAATGACATCGGCAAGATGGACCTCGTCCAGCAGCGAATCGACCACATGGACGAAATTCGGGGCGACGCAGACTGATACTACCGGCTGCACCATTTCGTCTGCTATTATGGGGCGACGCCAGCGACCCTGCCCACGACCAGCGAGCCGACGGGTTTGATTACTGCGGCCCTGTAATCGACTGACGTGAGTGGTCCACGACACGACCGGCTGTCCCAGCACCCGACGCCCGGCCCGCACAACTCGCTGTTCCCGTGGCCCGGGGCCAAACACCCGCTCCGGGTGATGGTCAACTACGCCGTCATTCTCGTCTGTCGGATTTCACCGAGCCTCCGGCTCAAGAACTGGCTGCTGTCGCGGCTGGGCATCACCGTTGGTGACGGCGTCGCCTGGGGACTTGAGTCGACGCCGGACGTATTCTGGCCCGAACTCATCACGGTCGATGACCACGCCATTATCGGCTACGACGCGACGCTGCTATGTCACGAGTTTCTCCAGGACGAGTACCGGACCGGCGAGGTGGTTGTCGGGGAACGTGCGATGATCGGTGCAGGTGCAATCGTCCTGCCGGGCGTCGAAATCGGCGACGGCGCACAGGTCGCGGCGAACTCGCTGGTGACAGAAGACGTGCCTCCGGAAACGACAGTCGCCGGCGTCCCGGCCGAACCGCTCGGCTCGGACGAGACGGCGACAGACCGACCGTAGCGCCGCGATCAGTCCCGGATGCGGACGATTCCCGTCTCGAACACGTGTTTGTTCGGGATGATGTACTCCTCGCCGTCGTCCTCGATACGGGTGACGAGGATGTCGACTTCCTGGACGATCCCGTTCTGGTCGCCGATGATGATCTCGTCGCCGATGCTGTATGGCTCGGTCAGCAGGAGATAGATGCCGGCCGCTCCGGCCTGTAAGAGGTCTTTTAGCGCGAGCCCGCAGACGAACACCAGTCCGAACGCGTACGCCGCCAGGAGGATGAGCAGCGCGAGCGTATCGACTCCCAGCTGCCCGAGTGCGATGAGGACGGCAAGATAGAAGATGCTGTACTTGACGAGCTCCGGCAGGACTGTCGCCTCGGGCATCTTGACGCTCCGCAGCCGCTCGGAGACGACGAGCTTGGCCTTGTCGCCAGCGATGAGGCCGATAATCACCGCGAACAGAGCGATGAACAGGTCGGGGAGAAACGACGTGAACCGGGCCCAGTACAGCTCGGGATCGGTCAGCTGCGCGATGTTGAGGACGGCGGTAACCGTCGTGATGTAAATGAACAGCGCTGCCAGATTTGAGATGATACCGACAGTCGATGTCCCCAGTCCTCTGGCCGTCCGCTCGAACGGCGTTCCCTCGACGGTCTCCGGAACACCAAGCTCCCGCATGAATCGGCGCGATGAACGCCAGACAAGGTAGCCGAGGATGACTCCTGCAGCGAGGACGACGAGCGAGAAGACGAACGTTCCCTTGGGCGAGAACACGGTCCGGATTATCGACGCCCATTCGAAGCCGAACTGCATCTTCAGTACTCCTCGGGGTCGATTTCGAGGGCAAGCTCCCCGCCTTTGAACGCCCGCACGAGTCCGTCACTCTCTGAGAGGACGATCGCCGTCGCGTTGGTGTCACGGGTGATCGCGCCGGCGGCCATGTGTCGAGCGCCGAGCCCCTTCGGGATGTCGACGCCTTCCGCAGAGGGTTCGAGGTAGCGGTACGCGGAGACGATTTTCCCAGCGTCGGAGATGACGAACGCGCCGTCGAGCCGTGAGAACTCCTTGAGCATCACGTTGACGATGGGGTCGCCGACGTGGACGTGTGACTTCTCGAAGGGGTTGTACGACAGCGGCCGGGACTTGTTCATCACCTTGCCGGCGTCGCCGACAACGAACAGGGCCCCGACTGGCTCCCCCTTCTGGCCCTTCTTCCCCAGTTCAATAGCGACTTCGAACACGTCCCGGACGACGCCAGCGTCCGCCCTCGAGTTAACGAACATGTCGTACACGCCTGAGGGAGAGAAGTTGTTCGTCTCGACACGCACTAGCGCGTTTTCGGCCCCGCTGAACATGCGGGTCACACAGAGGATTTCGGCACCCTCGTCGAGGATGCCCTGTTCCAGTGCCCCCTCGATACCGAAGCGAAGTCGTCCTTCGATGTCCGTGAAATCGATCGGTAGTTCGACGAACGACTCCGCGTCGAGCGTGTTCTCCGGGCCGACGACGACAACCTCCACGTCGCCCGAATCGACCGTCTCAAAGAACGAGGCATTCGGGGAGAACAGGAACACGGAATCAACATTTGCGACCAGGTCTCCGAGCAGGTCGCGCAACTCGCTCATTGTATACAACACACTGCCAGACAGGAAAAAAGTTTGTGTGCGGTCAGACGCCAGTGACACAGCTGTCAGACGGTCTAACCGACAAAATCAGTCGGAGACTTCTGTCAGGAATGCGTCAAATGCGCCGCTCTCGGCGTGACAGTGACAGTACGTTCCGAGCGTCCGGTACTCCGTCAGCCCATCATGATCTCCGTCGATTCCGTCGCCCCGGTCAACGTCGAAGGCGAACGTTGCATCACTGCCCAGATCAGCGGCTGAGTAGTGGAACTCGTGGCCGCGAAGACTATCCCCGTGGGCCCCTGTGATAGTGTCAGACCGGGCGGTTAGTTCGACGTGGTCAAGCGCCTGATACCGCTCTCGCATCTCGATCTCAGCCGGTAACACACCCGCCATCTCGTAGGTTTCGCCATCGGTCGTGGTCAGCGATTCCGACAGCGCCATCAGGCCACCACACTCCCCGTATATCGGGACGCCGTCGGCGGCACGGCGCGCGATTTCGTCGAGCGTGTCCCCCGTCGCGAGCGCCTCGGCGTGGAGTTCCGGGTAACCGCCGGGCAGATAGATAGCGTCTGCGTCGGGGAGTGAGTCACCCGCAACCGGCGAGAACGGTTCGACGGTCGCGGCGGTGCGGAGGTGATCGAGAACCGACGGGTAGGAGAAACAGAACGCGCTGTCCTGTGCAACTGCGACCCGGCAGTCCGTGGAGTCGCTCAGTCGCTCCGCAGGACTGTCCGAACGTGGCGGTACCCGGGCTGTTTCGACCAGTTGGTCGACGCGAACCGTCTCGGCGGCCGCCGACAGCGCCGACTGGTCGAGGTCGGTCTCCGATCCCATCTGTAGTCCAAGGTGGCGCTCCGGAATCTCCAGATCCGGCATCGGTGGGATTCGACCAAAGTAGGTCAGCTCGTCCGGGAGTGCATCCCTGATGCCGTCCTCGTGTCGACCGCCGTGAGCGCGCTGTGCCAGGACGCCCGCGACATCGATATCTGCGCCGACGCGGTCGGCGTACCGGGCGAATCCCAGCGCAGTCGCGGCGACGCTCTCCATGCCGGCTTTCGCGTCGACAACCAGTACGACCGGGATGTCGAGTCCCTCGGCGACGGCCGCTGTCGAAGCCTTGCTCCCGTCGTACAGGCCCATGACACCCTCAACAACACAGATGTCGCCGTCTCCGCGCCAGTACGTCCGGCGCATACCGCCCTCGCCTTCCAGCCAGGGGTCGAGTGTCCGCGACGGGGTGTCGGTGAGCGCCTCGTGATGGCTCGGGTCGATGAAATCCGGGCCAGCCTTGGCCGGTTGGGTCCGGTATCCCGCTGCGTCGAGAGCCGTGAGCGTCGCCAGCGTCGCCACGGTCTTGCCGACGCCCGACCGCGTGCCCGCGAGGACAATCCCTTTCATCGTGAGTGTCCGTCGAATCCGCTCATCCTGAGTCTGTGCCTGCCGCCACTTCGTTCCCGATCAGGTCGTCATAGATTGCCGCGAAGCGGTTTCGAACCTCTGCCATCGGAACCCCGGCGCGGTCCGCGAGCGCCAGCGCACCGCCCATGCCGACGCCCTCCTTGGCTTCGCCGGCGACGAATCTCTCCATTGCGACGTGGTCGCTCTGGCCGAAACCGGGGTCCGTGACGGTCAGGTCGAGGTCGAGCCGATCAGCACACGCACGGAGATCCGCGCTCTCGTCGTCGGCCACGTAGCTTGTCGTCGCCAGCCCGAGCGATCCTGCGTAGCCGCCGTGGCGGACCAGCGCGGCGACGGCAACGCACTGGCTGCCACCAGCTAGCGTCACCGCGGTGTCGCTCTCGACGGCCCCCGCCGTCAGTCCGGCGAGTGTCGCCAGCACCGGGTCACCCATCCGGCGGAGCGCCCGCTTCGGTTGGTCGGCGGCGTCGCCTGGGTCCATTGAACTGGCCGCCAGCCCCTTGGCGACCAGCTCCTCCTTCCGCTGTGTCGGGTTTTCGGGAAGCGACGAGGAGACCATCCCCTCCTCACCCAGTGCGCGGAGGACGCCGAGAGCAGTTGTCGTCCCGCCTGGAATCGTTTCGCCGAGGTACAGTTCGTCGTCAGGGAGTGCGCGGCCGAACTGCCGTGCGGCAGCGAATGCGCCATGGGCCGTCGGTACCGGGTCCTGTTCAGCTATGTCTTTCCCCGGACGCGCGCCGACAGTAACCGTTGGTGCGGCGGTCTGCTCCGCGAGTCCGCCGTCGACCACTGTCAAATCAAGTCCCAGTACGTCTCGAACTGCTCGTGTCACCAGTGCCGGAGTTGGACACCCGCTCGGACTGACCGGGACCACGTCGGTCCGCACAGGACTACCATAGGTCACCAGTTCCGCGTCCGCCGCTGGCGTCACTGTCATCAGCTCCGGGTCGGCCCCCGCGGCGCTAATACCCTCTCTCCCGGCGGTCTCGGTCGTTCCCGCGGCGAGAACAAGGCGACGTCCGCTACCCGATGTAGACATTATCAATTGTATTACTACAAACTCACTTTAATACATCGGTGCTGCGACCGGCGCATGATTTATATCACACGCTCCCGGTTGCCCGAACATGGATGATTTCGATGAACTCCGTTCGTCGTTGACCCCACGTGAGGACAACGAGGCTATCGCTTCGTACCAGAACACGACCGCCGTTGCCTGCCCGTCCTGTGAGGAACCCTTCGACGACATGGTGCTGTGCAAACAGGAGTTCACGTCGCTGAATCTTGATTTCGAGATGGATCTCTGTACGACAATCCACGACGGCAACGTCGTTCTGTTCACCCACAAGTAACCGCTGTTCCCAACTGCAACACGCCCAGTCGCCAGTTTTCTCGAACGGGTCACGCTGAATGGGTACCTTCTGCTGCTTTCGCGCACATCCCAGCATCACCTCTCCCTGCTTTCCAGTATCATATCTGATATTCTAGGGGCAAACTATTTACATGACGAGACACTTTATTTGGATAGGCAC
>JBDGPY010000033.1:0-31058 GCA_042219425.1 Haloarcula sp.
TTCTAATCGCTCCAAGAGTTGCTGGGGTTCCGTTCAACGGCTGGTTCGCGAGCCATGCGCCGGTCGAGGGTCCCAGAGCGGTTAACACGGCGGCGGACGTATCGTACCAATATGACGACTCTCTCCGGTCCGAGGTCGCGCGAGGAGGTGGACCAGTTTCTGGGCGACGAAACCGTTCCACTTCGCCTCGGCTGTCGGACACCGGCAGAAAGGCCGTGGATGCTCTCACTCTGGTATCGGTTCGCCGACGGCGTCTTCGAGTGCGCCACTGGCGCGGATGCGGAAGTCGTTACGTATCTGGAACACGACCCCAAAGTGTCGTTCGAGATCTCGACGAACGACCCGCCGTACTGCGGTGTCAGAGGGAACGGAACGGCGTCGATAACCGACGTCGAGGACAAAACGCTCCTCAAGGAACTGCTCGAACGATACCTCGGCGGAACCGATTCGACGCTCGGTGAACGCCTCCTCGATCCCGACCGTCGCGAAGTCCGGATTACGATTATCCCAGACCGCCTCCATACATGGGATTACAGCGACCGGATGTGATTCCCGGGAGAGACGACGGAACCCACGATTCAGCTATGGCGACAGGTCCCACAAACATCAAATCGATTGCGGTTAGTGTGGACGACCTCATCGCGGCCGTCGAAGCCACTGCCAACGGTTCAGACACCGTGTTGCGCGTGACGCCGCCGTTCAGCGGTCGAATGCGGGCGCGGCTCCATGTCGTCCAGCCACAGGCGTCAGACGACGAGACGATTCATATCGAGCCGTCGTCACTCCTCGACGCTGATGCGCCCGCCTATCCGACACCTGACGGCACAGCCGACGAACTCCGAGCTGCGGAAGACGAGACATACTCGGTAGAGCGCCATCGGTCATACCACGAGCGACAGATCGCAGCTTGGCGGGACGCTATTCCGGCACACGTCGCCGACAGCGTCGCGTTGGAAGCCGTGGGGCACGACGTTTCGGTATCACTACTAGGTCCGTAGACAACCCGTGATGGTCTAGTTGTGAACCTGCAATGTCGAGATTTCTGTGCGGAATTCTTCGCCACTCGGCTTCCCAACCAGACGGAATTTAAGATGCCGATAAAACGTCTACCGACCTCTTAGGACGTAGTGAAATGGCAGGTTAGAACCTGATTGTCCGTGAAACAAGTCGAAACGGACAGAAATCTCTGGAGGTTATAAGATATCTCCAGTGGAAGCCGTGGATAAGTCCCCCTCATGTCAAGTTCGTCCGCATACGAATTACTCGCCCAGTTCGATGAGTTCCTACCGCAGGTTGATGAGCCGGTCATCGCTGCGGTCCGAGCTGTCTCTTTCTGGACAGCAATAGCTCTCCCTTTTCTCTATCTCCCGTTGCTACTGTCCGGATTGAACTCGGGAGCAACGCGGGTCGCGTTTCTCACGCTGATTGCGTGCAACGCCGTCGCTCTCCTCATCGGTCACTCCCACAAGCGGAGTAACTGAGACTCCGCACTCGCCACCAGTTGCTCTGGGACAGCGTCGACTCGCGCCAGCTCGCCAGAATTACCGCCGATTGATGCCGCTATCCGTATTTCCGCCACCTGACAGCCGTTGTCACGGACGAACTCACTCAATCGGACTGCATCTCGTCAAGCAGCACATTCGCTGATTGCAGGCGCTAAGCCCCCTCCCTCAACGAGCAGCGCAGTCCGCGAAAGCGGACAAGCAGTACAGTAGGGAGGGGATACAGCGCCGTCTTCGTTTCACTTTCACTTGGTGCCGTGGATTTACAACAGTGCCAGTCGAAGACTGGAACTGTGACGGCATCACTCATGGCCGCCGCTGAGTACACCGACAAGAAGGTGGGCGACAGCGCAACCACCACTGTCTGACAGACTTGCTTCGGCTCATGATGGCTGTGAGTCCGCGGAGTCTTGGTGGTGGAACCCTTCGAGGGAATATGGACGAGCGTACGGGCGAGTTCCGGGTCTACCGCGTCGTCGAGGCGGTCCCGCATATCAATCTGTTCGACGCCGACGCCACGCGCCTCTATACGGTGTATCAGTCCGGCTACGGCGAGCGCCAGGCAGCAGTCGACGACCTTCGGACGGGTGACCTCGTTGCGGCAACGCTCGGCGGTGACCCCGACGACTCGGAGGAGGCGTGGTCGCTGCTAGAGTTTGATCGACTTGATCGCGTCGCGATGGACTTCGCGGTGGACGTCGACGTGCCGGCCGTGGCGGCCGATCTCTGGGAACCAGGTCTCGAACAGCCGACGAGCGCTACGATCAAGGAAGACGGCGACCCGGTCGCGGAGTGTTTCGTCCAACCGCGTGCACCGCTTCCCGGTGGTGCATTCGTCCCCAGCGTGCTCACCGGCCTCGTGCCGATGGAAGAACTACTGACTGAACTCCCAGCCATCGGCGAGCCGCCGACGGACGCCATCTTCATCGACCCCGACGCGCCGGATGCGGACTCGTACTCCCAGCCTTTCGGCGTTGCCGTGCTGTTCACCGCTGCCGCCGACGAGACGCTCGCTGAGTTCCGGGAGCGCTATGACCTCCCCGAAGACGCCGATACGAGGCCGGAGTACGACCCATACGGGCTGTGAAACGCTGGATATCAGGGGTTTACTACATTGTGATGACGAGCGGCACTGGGACGAAACAGAGCAGGCCGAGGACAAAAGTCAACAGACCGATAGCCCAGCGACCGAGACCGAGCGGCGTTTCGTCCAGCGGCGTCGCCGAGCCGAGTCGACCGAATACCAGCGCCAGAACTCCCCAGAACGCCCATAGTCCCGCTGCGCGCCCACCCTCGAAGACGACGAGGTAGCTGGCGAGACCGAACAGGGCGACGGGGACCGCTATCTGGACCGCCGACAGCCGGTCGCCAAACAGCGCGCGGGCGACGTGTGCGCCGTCGAGTTGCCCGACGGGCAGTAGATTCAGGAACGTCACGAATGCCCCAACCCAGCCGCCGATGACGACCGGGTTCGGAAGTAGTCTGGGGTCGGCGTACTTCAGCGGTTCCCCCATCAGAGCGGCGATGCCCTGCAGCAACAGCGGGTAGCCGAGATCGATATTCGTGACGATGCCGTGGGTCACCTCCACCGGCGGGAGGGTCACGCCGATAGCGGTCACGACGACTGTCGCGACCAGACCCGCCAGTGGCCCGGCAACGCCGATGTCGAACAGCGCCTTCCGGTCAGGGATATGGTCATTCATGCTGATGACCGCCCCCAGCGTTCCGAGCACGTTCGGGAACGGCAGGAAGTACGGCAGACTCGCCTCCACCTCGTGGTAGCGGCTCATGACGTAGTGTCCGAACTCGTGGACCGCAAGGATGCCAAGCGCCGCCGCGGCGAAGGGCCACGCTGCAAGCAGGGCTGTCGGGTCCTCGATGACGGACAGTCCGTACCAGCGGGTTCCGGCGTACAGCGTCGACAGCAGCGTCAGGAGGGCGAGCCCGACGTTCACCCACGGAATCCCGTCAACGCCAAGTGATCGCTCCCGGGCGACTAGGACCCACTCGCCCGTTTCCTTCCTGAGCGCCACGCGGTACCCGTGTTGACGGAACGCTGGCGCGATACGATGGATGACCTGTTCAGACTCAGTCACCGGCTCACCGTAGTACCGGACGCCGTCTTCTGCGGTCATATCGACCTCGTACACCCGGAAGGTGTCAGCGAGCGTTTCCGGCTCCGGCAACTCCGGCGGCGAGGACTGGGTCGCCATTATCTATATTTAGGGTTCTACCCGTTTGAACCTGTTTGCCGCGTCGCTGGTTGGCACGGGAACTCTCGCCTTCCACGGCAGTTCCACTGGCGCAGCTAGTCCGCGATAGCCTCGTCCGACCCGGTCGCGGCGCTGGGATCCTGAATCCAGAGGTCGCCAAAGAGGTCATCCTGCTGGAGGCGGACCTGTCCGCGATGCGCCAGAAAAAGCAAGCCGAGGAATGTCTCGACGCGGGTCCCGCCGGCAGTGTCGATCTCACGGTACAGCACCTCCTCGCGGCCCTGGTCGTACTGCTCGCGGACGGCGTCGTGGACCTCGGCGATAATTTCGTCGATGTTCTCGGCGTGGGCCGTACCGGTCACGTCGGCCGCCGATGGCTCCTCATCCATCCGCAGGTCGTCCGCGCCGCGGTAGTCAAGTTCCTGTGTCCCGCGGTCAAACCCGCTCGGGGAGTCGCTGGTATCGTATTCGCGGGACTCCTTCCACCACGTCTCCCGTTCGGCGTCGCGAAGGTCCCGAACGAGTTCGTCCAGCGTCTGTGGCATCCCACGAGCCCGGCGACGTTCGAGACGTCGGTCCATTTCCGACTCCAGTGCAGCAAACGGGTCCGGCTCCTCGATTGGCGCGTCCTCGCTCACCGCCTGCTCCCATGGCTCAGCGGGCTCTTCCTCGGGGTCGTCCTCGCCGAGCATCGCATCGCTTTTCATCCGTATCAGGACGCTCGCGTAGAACAGCGCCCGGCCCGACGTGCGCAGGTCCGCATCATCGATGCGCTGGAGAAACTTGTCGGTGACCCGCACCACGTCGATGTCCCACGGGTCGATTTCGCCGTCGTCCGCGAGCTGGACCAGCACCTCGACCGGCTCGACGTCTTCGCCCTCGCTGTCATCGGCGCGACTCTCACCCTCTGTGGATTCATCGTCCGTCGTGTCGCCGGCTGCATCCGAGTCTGCGCCCAGCGGCGACGTGGCATCGTCCGAGCCACCGGGTGGCTCGCGGTCTTCGTGTCCGGTGATGTTCAGCGGGATACCGTCGTCCTCGCTAGTCATCTGCCGGCACCTCCCCCTCACCGTCATCCTCGCCCGAGAGGTCGATACCGGTAACAGCGCTCACGTTGTCGCCTTGCATCATCACACCGATAGCCCGTTCGGACCGCTCAAGCATCGCAGAGCGGTGCGAGACGACGACGAACTGGGCGTCACCAGCGAGTTCGTCGACAAGCTCGCCGACGAGGTCGGCGTTGGCCGCGTCGAGGAACGCGTCAACCTCGTCCAGTGCGTAGAACGGTGCCGGGTTGTGCCGCTGGATAGCAAAGATGAACGCCAGCGCAGTCAGGGACTTCTCGCCGCCGGACATCGCGTTCAACCGCTGGATCGGCTTGTCGCCCGGCTGGGCTTTCATCGTCAGCCCGCCCTCGAAGGGGTCGTCCTCGTCTTCTAGGTGGAGGTGCCCGGTACCGTCGGAGAGGCGCTCGAAGATGTTCTGGAACTGGTCGTTAATCTCCGTATACGACTCCATGAACGTCTTCTTCTTGCGCGCCTCGTAGGTGTCGATGCGGTCTCTGATACCGTCTGCCTCCTCGACGAGCGTCGCTTTCTTCTCTTCGAGTTCCTGGAGTTCGTCGTCGACCCGGTCGTACTCTTCGATAGCGCGCATGTTGACCGGCTCCAGTTTCTCCATCTCCGTTTCGAGTCGGGCGATCTCCTGCTCGACCGTCTCGTGGTCGGGTACGTCCTCAGGGTCGTAGTCGCCAACTTGGGCCGCAAGCTCGTCGATCTCCCACTCCAGGCGCTCCCGGGTCTCCTGTTCAGTTTCGAGGTCCCGCTCCACTTCTGAGACGGCGGCCTGTTGCTCGTCACGAGCCTCCTTGGCCTCCTGCAGGTCATCTTTCAGGTCTTCACGCTCGGACTTGAGCTCCGCCAGTTCCGCTTCGAGGTCCGCGACAGCTTGCTCTTTTTCGGCTTTCAGCTCCTGCTTTTCCGCGACCTTTGTTTCGAGACCGTCGATTCGTTCTTCGTGCTCGGCCTTGCGGTTCTGTGCCGCCTCGATGTCGTCGTGGAGGTCCTCGATAGCCTCCTCGGCGTACTGCTTCTCCAGTTCGTACTCGTTGAGTTCGGCATCGAGTTCGTCCTGCCGGTCTTCGAGGGCGTCGATATCGTCCCGTATCGACTCGCGCCGGTCGGTCAGGTCCGGAAGCTCGGAGTCCTCGACCTCAGCTTCAAGCTCGTCAATGTCGGCCTGCAGCGAGTCAATTTCGTCGGTCTTGTCCTCGATGTCGACCTCCAGTTCATCCATCTGGTCGGCGACTTCCTTGCGCTCGCTGGCGATCTCTTCGAGGTCGGCTTCCAGTTGCTCGATGCGAGTGTGAGCGTCTTCGAGGGTGCTCTCTTTGCGCTCGATGCTCGTCTCGATGTCGCGGACCTGCTCGGTCGTGTCAGACTCGCGGTCGCGGGCGTCGTCAAGGCGCTCCTCCACGTCCCGCAGGTCATCGCGTACGTCGGCCCGCTCGTCTTCAAGTTCGTTGATGCGCTTTGCGACCCGTTCGAGCTTGCCGGCACCGCCTGAGAACGAGTAGCGCGTGCCCGAGGATGAGCCGCCGGTCATCGCGCCGGACTTCTCGACGAGGTCGCCCTCCAGCGTAACCATCCGGTAGTCGCCCATCAACTCGCGGGCGGTGTCCATACTGTCGACGACGATAGTGTCACCGAGCACGTACGAGAAGATACCCGCGTACTCGCGGTCGAAGTCAACGAGGTTGTACGCGAAGTCGATGACACCGTCGGTGCTGGGCAGCGACGGCAGGGATCGGTTCTGCATCTGCGTAATGGGCAAGAACGTCGCCCGGCCAGCGTTGCGTGATTTGAGGTACTCGATACAGCGCTGGCCGACGCTGTCGTCGTCGACGACGACGTGGGCGAGTCGGCCGCCGGCAGCCGTCTCACAGGCTGTGGCGTACTCGGGGTCGACCCCGCCCAGTTGGCCGACAGTGCCGTGGACGCCGTCCTGCCCGGCGTTGAGAACCGCTGTGACCGCACGGCCATATGAGGAGTCGCCGTCCTCGCCGGCCTTCGCCTCCAGTTGCGCGTACTCCTGCTGTTTCGCGCTTATCTCGTCTTCGAGTTCGTCGAGGTCAGACTGGAGTTCGCGTTTCTCTGCCCGCAGGTCATCGACCACCTCGCCGATGGTCGCCTTGTTTTGCGTTGCTTTCTCCAGTTCCGTCTGCAGGTCCTCGATATCCGCTTCGAGCTCCGGAATCTCCGCCTCGGCCTCCTCGATGGCGGCGCGCTTCTCGTCCTCCGCGTTCGAACGCCGCCGGGCCTCATCGAGCAGGCGGTCCTGCTCGCGCTGGAGGTCGTTTTTCTCGCTTTTCAGCGTCTCCAGTCGGGACCGCTTTTTCTCAAGCTCGTCCTTGACCTCCTGGAACTCCTCGCCCACCTCGTCAATGCGTTGCTGGACATCGGCGAGTTCGGACTCCTTTCCGGCGATGTCGGCTTTGACGTTCGATTTCGCGACCTTCGTCTCGCGGATGTCGCTCTCCAGGTCGTCGATGGTCTCTTGCTTGCGGTCGATCTGGACGAACGCCTCCCGGCGCTCGTTCTCGGCGGCTTCAACCGTCTCCGTTGCGGATTCGATCTTGTCCTCCAGTCTGGAGATGTCGCCTTTGATCTCCTCGATCTCGCGCTTGATGGCGAGCTGTTCGTCCTCGCCCTTGCGCTCGATTTCTCCGTTCAGCTCGTGGAGCTCGTCTTCGAGCCGGATGACTTTCCCCTGCCGCTCGTCGAGTTCCGTCTGGAGCTCGGTGAGTTCGGTTTCGAGGTCGTCGATGGCCGCCTCGACCGCTGTCAGTTCCTCGTGCTTGTCTTCGAGTTCGGCAGCCTTGCGGTACCCCTCGTACTCCTCTTTCTCGTCACGGAGCTCCTGATATTTGAGCGCCGTCTCGCGCTCGTCTTCGAGCTGGTCGAGCCGATCTTGCTTCTCTTCGATTCGCAGTTCTGCCTCGTCGATGTGCTCCTGGACGACTTCCAGTTCGTCGAAGGCGTCGGCCTTCTTCGCGTCGAACTGGGCGACGCCAGCGATCTCGTCGATGATCTCTCGACGGGAGCCGGCGGTCATGTTGATGATCTCGGTCACGTCGCCCTGCATGACGACGTTGTACCCCTCCGGGGTCACACCGGCCTGTGCGAGCAGGTCCTGAATGTCCGAGAGATTGACCGAGCGCCCGTTGATGTAGTAGTATGAGTAGTAGTTGTCCTCGGTCTCTTTGACCCGGCGTTTGATGGCGATTTCGTCCACATCGCCTACGTCCTCGGTGCCGGCGGCGTTGATGACCTGCGAGCGCGACAGCGTCCGGTCGTCATTGGCCAGAATTACTTCGACGCTTGCCTGCCGCTCGCCGTCGTACTCGGTGGCCTCGTCGGCGTGGCCGGGGTTGTAGATCAGATCAGTGAGTTTCTCGGCGCGGATACCCGAGGTGCGAGCGAGTCCGAGCGCGAACAGAATCGCGTCGATGATGTTGGACTTGCCCGAGCCGTTCGGGCCGCTAATGGTGGTGAAATCTTCGTAAAACGGAATTCGGGTCTTACGCCCGAAGCTCTTGAAGTTGTCGAGGACGAGCTCTTTGATATGCATGCGGTGATGTGGCCGACAGCCCTACGCGACGATGATGTCAGACTCCGAGTCCTCTTCGGCCTCGGTGTTCGACACGGCCTCGGCTTCCTCCCTGTTATCACCGTCGTCGGTATCCTCGGTGTTAGGTGTGTCGGCATCCGCCGAAGCGGTGGCGTCTTCCGAGTCGGGGCCCTCAGCGCTGAACCCGTTGTCGTCGTCGACGGTGGCCTCCAGTTCCCGGATACGGACCTTGCATTCGACCAGTTCGTCGGTCAGCCCCTCGACTGACGCTTCCAGTTCTCTAACGCGCGTTTCGAGTTCCTCGACTCGGTTGCCGCACATACCCGTTACCCAGCCATTCTGGACACTTATACCTGCGTCAGACATTGGATATGCGAGTGACACGTCTACGCCAGTGGACGTGAAGCGAGACACAGCCTGCCTGCGGCAGTCACTTACAGTACCGGTCGCGGTGGGACGCCGAGATAGCACCGACGCGGTCAGGGCCAACGGTCAAGTAACCGCGCCACTCGCTCGGTCCACTCGACAATGGTGCCGGTATTGAGAACGAGCATCGTATCGGAATGGCTCACTCGGTAGCTGCGGACGTGGTCGTTAGCCTTTAGCCACGCGCCACCGAACCTCGGACAATGACTGCGCAAGCGTCCGAGTCCCGCGAACTCGCGGCCGTCATCGGGCTGGAGGTCCACGTCCAGCTCGAGACGGAAACGAAGATATTCTGTGGCTGTTCGACCGACGTAGCCGACACTGAACCGAACACCCACACCTGCCCGGTGTGTCTGGGTCTCCCCGGCGCGCTCCCTGTCGTCAACGAGGGGGCCGTCGAAGCCGCGGTGAAGGTCGGCAAGGCCATCGACGCCGACATCCCCGAGGAGACTACCTTCCACCGGAAGAACTACTACTACCCTGACCTGCCGAAGAACTTCCAGATAACGCAGTACGACTCCCCGATCTGCCAGGACGGCGAACTGGAGTTCACTGTCGAAGGCGACCGTCGGAGCGTGAACATCCGCCGAGCCCACCTCGAAGAGGACCCCGGCTCTATCAAGCACGTCCGTGAGGGGACCGGCCCGCTGGAGTCACGGACCTGCTCTATCGAGCGCGCAGACTACACGCTCATCGACTACAACCGCGCTGGGACGCCGCTGATGGAGATCGTCACCGAGCCGGACTTCCGCGCGCCGGGCGAGGTCCGGTCGTTCCTCGAAAAGCTCGAAGAAGTCCTCGAATATCTGGGTGTGTTCGACTCGACGCGAGACGGGAGCCTGCGCATCGACGCGAACCTCTCGATGGTCGACGCCAGCGAGGTCAGCGACGACGGCAACATCGACGAGTCCGTGCTCGAAGACGCGAACCGCACCGAGGTCAAGAACATCTCTAGCCACAAGGGCGCAGAGCAGGCTCTCTCCTTCGAGGCCTCACGCCAGCGGAAGCTCATCCAGTCCGGGCGCGCCGTCGAGCAGGAGACCCGCCACTTCAACGAGACGCACGGCAACACGGTATCGATGCGCTCGAAAGAAGAGGAGAAGGACTACCGCTACTTCCGGGAGGCCGACCTGCCGCCCCTCAGAGTCAGCCACTGGAAGGACGAGGTCCCGATTCCGGAACTCCCTGACGCTCGCCGCGAGCGCTTCGTCTCTGAGTACGGCCTCAGTGAGGAAGCCGCCTCGAAGCTCACGAGCACCAAACAGGTCGCGGACTTCTTCGAGGACGTGACCGAGCGGTTCGACGCCAACCTGGCCGCGACGTGGGTGGCCGACAACCTGCTGGGCGAACTGAACTACCGCGACATGGAAATCACCGACATCGACGACCGATTCGACGAGGTGACACGGCTCGTGGAACTCGTCGCAGAGGACGAAATTACTTCGAAGAACGCCCACGAGACGGTCCTTCGAGAGATGCTTGACACGGGCGATGATCCGGACACCGTGGTCGATCGTGAAGGCCTGGGTAAGACCTCCGGCGACGAGGTGCAGCAGGCAGTCGTGGCGGCTATCGACGAGAACCCCGATGCCGTTGAGGACTACCACAACGGCGAAGGTGGGGCAATCAACTTCCTGGTTGGACAGGTCATGCAAAAGACCGGTGGGAGTGCCGATCCGGGCGACGTGAACGGCCTGTTGCGCGAGGAACTGGACGGCTAGCGCCTGAGTTCCCCGGGACTCGTTTTTACTTCAGGTCGAAGGTATCAGTGACCCATCTACAGGGGGTTGCTTGTCCCCGCAACTCCGCGAATAGTCTGTTAGAATAACTTGTCCATCCCGGCGGTTTACAACGGTAGCCGCGATAATTTCGTCGCAAAACACGTGGATTTCGTAACCACCCGTCGTCAGTCACCGGACGTCGTCCCAGCAGTCCCGGACTGACCTGCATCCGTTCTCGTAACCAACGTCGCTTTCACCGCCGGAGCTAGCCGATTTTCAACGGCCTGGCCGGCGCGTTCACGCTCGACCAGCCCGGACTCCTCCAGACGGGTGAGATGATGCGTCACCGTACTCGGATCGCGGTCGACCGCGTCGGCGAGTGCGGACACCGAGGATGGGCCCTCACGCGCGAGGGCCCGCAGGACATCGGCCGGTCCGTCTTCGGTGAGTGCGGCTGCGAGTTCATCGGCCGGTTCGTTGCCCGGGAAGTACCGACGTTTTCCTCTGATTTTCACCGGTGTCACGACATCCTGCCGTTCGAGGACTTTGAGGTGGTAGCGGACGGTGCTTAACGGCGCGTCGGTCGCCGTCGCCAGTTCGGAAAGGTACGCGCCGGGCTGGGATTCGATGGTGTCAAACAGGTCGGCCCGCATCTCGTGTTCCAGCGGGTCGTCCGAGTGCAGCGCATAGCCGGCGAGGCCGAGCAGCCGCCAGAGTCGGTCACCGAGGGCGCGGCGGAGCCGTCGGAGGAGGAAGCGGCTGAACTGTCCCAGCGAGGTGGTAAAACCCTGTCCCGCCCCCGCGGCCGACCCGAACGCGCGGCCGACTGCACCAATGGCCGCGATAGCGCCGAGGCCAGCGCCGACAGCAACGGGGCTGTCGGTCGGCGAGGGCACGCCGCCCGAGAACGGGACGGTACTCGCGACTCGACCACCGTCGTCACCGGCGGTTACGTTCGTATTCGTTGCCGAGTCGTCGAGAGAGTCCCTGGAAGCGGTGAAATTGGTGGATGTCGTCGAGCCCGCTCGAGTGGTCTCCGTGCCAGACAGATAATTCGTTGTGGGCTGGTTTCGACCAGTGATGCTTCTTTCAATCGCAACGCTGGTCGTGTTGGTGTCCATTCCGAACGTCTCGTTAGTCGTCACAGACAGCGTATCTGTAGTGGTTCTGGCGGCTGTATCTGCCGTCAGATTCGTGGAGAGCACACCAGTCTCGGAGGCCGTCCACTCGACTGACGCAGTAGTGTTATCGACCGCCGACGCCGTCCTGTCCGTCGTGTTTTCGACCGTCTCCACGGTTTCGTTCGACGTCGCCGCGGTTTCGTTGAGGGCGTACTCAATCGTCCCGCTCGTCGTATCTTCGGTATCGTTGGTGACGTCTCCTATCGTCTCGTTCGTCGTGTTCTCTACGGACGCTGCCAGGGTTGGTGTGACGTCGCCATCGGTCGTGGCAAGTGCGGACGACGGTCCACCGGCAGCGGAGGGCGTAGTGGATCCCACCACTGTCGTTTCAGCAGCTGCCACAGCTGGCGAGCCGGCTATCGACAGCAGAAGTGCCATCACCAGAGCCGCCATCCAGCGAGTCACAAGAGTCGTCCTCTGCCTCGCATATCATGGAGAATGCGACAAATATCTTGTGACTGGGTGCCCATTAATTTATAATGGGGTGGATATGGCTGAAGTGGTGAAAAGAGGCATGAAACGGCTTTCTGCGAACCTTTGGACGGTTTTGTCAGAAACTCTTTTTTATACCTCTACCTCGATCCGGATGCACTATGCTTGGACGAACCGTACTGACAGCACTACTGGCTCTCCTGCTGGCTACCGCCGGGGCGGTCCCGGCGGCAGCGACCAGCGGAGACGGAGACGCCAGCGCGACCGCCAGTGCATCGCTGACTGTAACCGTACACACGACGGCTGAGGAGACTGTCTTGACGTTCAACTCGGACGGCCAGGCCGTCTCGAATGCCGACGTGACCCTCGAATCTGTCGGCGACGCAAACATCGCCGCGGACGGCGAGTACGAAACCAACGCCGAGGGGCAGGTCCGCGTACCAACGCCGGACGCGAGAACGACGGTCACGATTTCCGTTGAAGGACCGGGCGTGAACGTGTACGGGTCGGCCACGCTGGCCGGCGAACCCGCAGCTGACCAGACGGTGTCGATCACCATCGATGCCGATGGGAGTGCCGAGGCTGAAGCCAATGACGGGAGCGATACCCGTGACGAGAACGAGGGCGGGGCTACGAGTGACTCTCAGGCTGAGAGCGACGCCAACGGTTCCAGCGACACGGAGTGGACGGCCACCATCCAAAACGACACTGACAGCAACGGGGCGGCCGAAGGCGACAGCGAAGGTGGGGCCAACACGAGTTCTTCCGGCGGTGGTACCGACAGTGACAGGTCCGTATTCTCCCACGTGATCATCGGCCTGTTTGACGGGACCGCAGTCGAATCCGTCGGCTCCGCGAGTGCGAGTGTGCAGTCGATCCTTTCAGGATCCATCAGTGGCGACGGCGCGACGGCTGACGAGCGTGCCGGGGCGAACGTCGAAGGTGATGTCAGTGTCACCACCGACAAATCGGCAAGTGCAGAGGCGACAGTCGCTGACGACGTGAACGCGTCTGTCGATATCGATGGTGGGCTGTCCTCCGACTCGGCAGAGGAGCCGACTGCCGACGCCGAGGTGAACGTGTCGGTGACTGCGGAGGCTGACGGCGAGGCTGCCGCTGACGGTGACAGTTCGGAGGACGGTGATGCGTCTGTAGACGGCAACGCATCCGTCGACGGCGACGCTGATGGATCTACTGACGAGAGCGACGCTGAAGGCAGCGGTGACGCCAGCGTGAGTGGTGAGGTGTCGGTGTGAACGGATAGCCGGGAGTACCACGGTGAGAAATCTGTCGCACTCGATCAGGACGGCTGGTCCGTGCCCGACCTACTGCTCGCTCGTTTCGCCGTAGTCCGTATTTCGGGACTGCTCCTCTGGAATGATCGCGGGGTCCTTCCACAGTAGCGTGACGAAGATCGCGGCGGCAATTCCTTCAAGCGTCTTGAGTACCGATTCCACTGGTTCGGTGTTGAAGTGATCCAGTATCAGAAGGACGGTGCTTCCGTTGTCGTGATGACCGCCGCCGCCTGAGGACGGTGCCGAGAACCCCTCGACGAGGAACGCGCCGTGGCCCGTCGAGTGCCAGAACACCCACCCAGCTATCGAACCGACCATGAGGAGCATGCCAGCGATATAGGCGTTTCGGAGGCCGATAATGCCACGCGTGACGAGATAGGGGCCGGCCAGTAGGACGACAGCGAACGCGACGAACAGAAACGGTCGTGGGTCCGGCGGCAGTCCCTGCCCAAGGAGTCCCTCCATGGCCTGGGCGTAAATGATGCTTCGGGGGAGACCCCACCAGAGGTGAAAGGCGGCGGTCGCGAACACGAGTGCGGCGACGACACCTCGGAGGATCTTAGTCGTCCGGAGGTCCATACTACTAGTCGGGGTGTCTGTGCCAAGAGTGCGTCGAAGTTGTGAATAGTAGTGTGCCCGGCGTTACCACAACACTGGTGCCGGACTGGGGCCGCCTTCGCGCGGGCGCAAGCGCCCGCATACCAGTTCTGTCCACCGATTTTCCCGAAAGCCTTTAGAACACCAGAATCCGTAGCGACCGCTAATGACAGAGACAGGTGGTGGCCGATGAGGCTGATTATCACCGAGAAGGACAACGCCGCCCGCCGCATCGCGGAGATTCTCTCCGAGGGGAGCGCGTCCGCGAACCGGCGCAACGGCGTCAACGTCTATCGGTGGGGGGACACGCGCGTTGTCGGCCTCTCCGGGCACGTCGTCGGCGTCGACTTTCCCGCGGAGTACAACGACTGGCGCGACGTGGAGCCGGTCGAACTCATCGACGCCGACGTGACAAAAGAGCCGACGCAGGAGAACATCGTCACAACGCTGAAAGAGCTGGCACGCAAGGCCGACACAGCCACCATCGCGACTGACTACGACCGCGAAGGGGAGCTCATCGGCAAGGAGGCCTATGAGCTCATCCGCGAGGAAACCGGCGTGCCGGTCGACCGCGTCCGCTTTTCCTCGATCACCGAGCGGGAGGTCCAGGATGCCTTCGCCAACCCTGATGACATCGACTTCGACCTGGCGGCCGCTGGCGAGGCGCGCCAGATAATCGACCTCGTGTGGGGTGCGGCACTCACTCGGTTTCTCTCGCTGTCGGCCCGCCAGCTCGGCGATGATTTCATCTCCGTTGGCCGGGTCCAATCGCCGACGCTGAAGCTCATCGTCGACCGCGAGCGCGAAATCCAGGCCTTTGACCCCGAGGATTACTGGGAGATCTTCACCGACCTCCAGAAGAACGGCTCGGGCTTCGAAGCCCAGTACTTCTATGACGACGACGGGAAAGAAGCCGAGCGGGTCTGGGTCGAGGATGACGCCGACGACGCCTACGCCGACCTGACGGGCGGCAACGCGGCGACAGTAACGAGCGTCCGCCGCCGGACCCGCACCGATGCTCCGCCGACGCCGTTCAACACCACCGCCTTTATTTCCGCAGCCAGCTCGCTGGGCTACTCGGCCCAGCAGGCGATGTCCATCGCTGAGGAGCTGTACACCGCCGGTTACATGACCTACCCGCGGACGGACAACACGGTCTATCCCGATGATCTTGAAGCGGACGCCCTGTTGGACGAGTTCGTCGGCTCCGGGGCCTTCGGCGAGGACGCCGAGGCGCTGCTGGAGCAGGACGACATCACCGCCACTGAGGGCGATGAGGAGACCACCGACCACCCACCCATCCATCCGACGGGTGAGATTCCGCCGAAAGTCGATCTCTCCGACGACGAGTGGGAGATTTACGAACTGGTCGTCCGGCGCTTCTTCGCGACGGTTGCCGAGGCTGCGACGTGGGAACACCTTCGCGTCGTCGCCGACGCCGGCGGTCGCTCGCTGAAGGCCAACGGCAAGCGGCTGGTCGAACCGGGCTACCACGAGGTATACCCCTACTCCAGCGCAAGCGAGAACCACGTCCCGGACGTGGAGGAGGGCGAGGAACTGGCAATCTCCGACGTGCGGATGGAGGCCAAACAGACCCAGCCACCGCGCCGGTACGGCCAGTCCCGGCTCATCCAGACGATGGAGGACAAAGGACTCGGAACAAAGTCGACGCGACACAACTCTATCGAGAAACTGTACGACAGAGGCTACATCGAGGGCGATCCACCCCGGCCGACGACGCTGGCGATGGCCGTTGTCGAGGCCGCCGAAGAGTTCGCTGATCACGTCGTCAGCGACGAGATGACCGCGCAACTGGAGGCTGACATGACTGCCATCGCCAACGGCGAGGAATCGCTGGAGTCGGTCGCCGACGAGTCCCGAGAGATGCTCAAGCGCGTGTTCGATGAACTGCGGGACTCCCGTGAGGAGATCGGCGAGCATCTCCAGGAGTCGCTGAAGGCCGACAAAACGCTTGGCCCCTGTCCGCAGTGCGGCGAGGACATGCTGGTCCGGCGCTCGCGTCAGGGATCGTACTTCGTCGGCTGTGACGGCTTCCCCGACTGTCGCAATACGCTGCCGCTGCCCTCCAACGGCGAGCCGCAGGTGCTCGAAGACCACTGCGAGGAACACGATATGCACCACGTCAAGATGCTCGCTGGCCGGGACACGTTCGTCCACGGCTGTCCACGCTGTGAGGCCGAGAAGGCCGAGGAAAGCGAAGACGAGGTTATCGGGCCGTGTCCGGAGTGTGGTAGCGAGCACGATGGCGACCTCGCCATCAAACACCTCCGTTCTGGCTCCCGGCTCGTCGGCTGTACGCGCTATCCCGACTGTGACTACTCGCTGCCGCTGCCCCGCAATGGCGACATCTCCGTGACCGAGGCGTTCTGTGACGAGCACGACCTTCCGGAACTGGTAATCGACGCCGACAGCGACGATCCGTGGGAACTTGGCTGTCCCATCTGCAACTATGCGGAGTATCAGGCCCGGACCGCCGTTGAGGACCTCGAAGATCTGAGCGGCATTGGCTCGGCCACCGCCGAAAAACTGGGCGACGCCGGCGTCGATTCGCTGGCGGCGCTACAAGAGGCCGACCCCGATGTCGTCGCTACAGAGGTACAGGGCGTCAGCGCCAACCAAGTCCGGGAGTGGCAGGACGAACTGGAAGCGTGATACAGACGAGTGTCCGCCACTCCTGTAAGTCCTGACCGCGGTCAGTCGGCCACGAACGTCACACCACCGCAGACCGGACACTCGACAGCTTCAGCGTTGTCTGCCGTCACGACGTCAACTGGGCCATAGACGAGCGCGTGCGTCACTGGCTCCGGAATCTGGCGCTTACAGAGTGGGCACTCGACGTCGCCTGCCCGCAGTCGGACGCGCTCGATACTGTTTTCGCCGGTCACAACTGGAGATGTGACGTGGAACTCGGGCCGTCGACGTCATCGATGCCGCCCTCATGTGCGAACGTGTAGTCGTCGTCGGTCAGGAACACGTCGCCGTGTGTCTCCGGTATCTCGTCCGATGGGAGTGTCGTTCCGGCGGCTTCGCCGTTGTCACAGCTGCCGTCACAGGCGTCGAACAGCGAGCCGACAGAGCGGTGGAGACGGTTCGTTGCAGTCACTTACCAGTTTCTTCGGCGACAAGTCGAACGAGCGCCGTGACAAACACTTCGAACAGACGCCAGACCAGCACGCAACTGACGACGAACACGCCGATGACGATAGCCACGAGCCAGAGAAGGAGCCCGAGTTGCAGTTGCGTGAGCAGTCCCGTCGCCAGCCCGACGACGAACCCGCCCAGAAACAGGACGCCAGCACCCTGCAGACAGCGGCGTTGCCAGTGGTCGAACTGTAGCGTGTCCCCGGCATCCAGTAGCGACGGCAACACGATTCCCAGTCCGACTCCACCGAGCGCGAGGAAGAAGAACACGCTCCCGAACAGATACGCGAGCCCCTGGACGAAACCGCCGCCGGACTGTGACGGTTCCGGCATCGTCGAAAAGGAGTACAGCACCCCCACCGTGACGATGACGCCGGAGAGCACCAGTACTCCCCGGATAGCAGTGAGAACATACTGCCGATTGTCTGCAGTCATTGTCTGACTATTGTAACATAGCCATCATAAACCTTCGGAGAGCTATGTATACCGCCAGCCAGCGCTGGTCCACTCGTTCGTCTGACGCCGTTGACCCCTGTACGGCGGACGTGACGGCCCCGGCATCAGCACCACCATATTCGAAGCGGTTATACGGCCACGCGCAAGTCTGGCAGGTATGAGCGACTGGGCGGACTGGGACCATATCGTGAAGATCGATCCCGACAAGACGCTGGTCGACGGTGAGACGTTCGAGGATGTCGCGGCGACCGGGACCGACGCAATCGAGATCGGCGGGACGACCGGCATGACTGAGGAAAAGATGCAACGGGTCGTTGACGCTTGCGGGAAGTACGACATCCCCGTCTACATCGAACCGTCTAACCCCGCCTCTGTTGTCCACAGCGACCACCACGACGGCTACCTCGTCCCCGTCGTAATGAACGCTGGCGACGTGACCTGGATCACCGGCGCGCACAAGGAGTGGATCCGAATCGACGACGACATCGACTGGTCGCGGACCTTCACTGAGGCCTACATCGTACTGAATCCAGAAGCGTCGGTAGCGTCGTACACGCAGGCCAACTGCGACCTCGACGCCGACGAAGTAGCCGCCTACGCGGAGGCTGCAGAGCACCTCCTCGGCCAGGAAATCGTCTACGTGGAGTACTCAGGGATGCTCGGCGACGCCGAGAAGGTCGCCGCCGCGAGCGACAGCCTCGACGAGGCGACGCTGTTCTACGGTGGTGGTATCCACGACTACGAGTCTGCCCGGACGATGGCCCAGTACGCCGACACTATCGTCGTCGGCGACCTCGTCCACGACGAGGGCGTCGACGCAGTCCGAGAGACGGTGAAAGGTGCACAGGACGCAGAAGCAACTGTCCAGTAACGGCAAACAGAATAGTTATATTCGGTACTAGCTCAGGCGTCAGGATAGCAACGACTGTTCGGTGATCGCAACAGTTACCGACGGATGGTACTGGACCCACTCGTCGTCCCCTCCCATGCGATAGGAGAGGGGCACCTCATCGAAGTAAAATGCATTATGTTGCACCCTGGCCACGATACCACACCCCTGGTGGTGTTTCGGACCTCGGCTCGAAAGACTGTTCTTAAGTTGGGGCCACAAGAACGGACTCCCATGGAAAACCGCACCTACACAGCGGACGCAGCGCCGGGTGACACAGTTACAGTCGCCGGCTGGGTCCATGAGATTCGTGACCTCGGTGGCATTGCGTTCCTTATCCTCCGGGACACCTCCGGGAAGATTCAGGTCAAGTTCGAGAAAGACGAAATGGACGACGACCTCGTCGAGACGGGGCTGGGCGTCCAGCGCGAATCAGTCATCTCGGTGACCGGCGACGTCGAGGAGGAGCCACGCGCTCCAACCGGTGTCGAGGTCTCGCCGGAGTCTGTCGATGTAATCTCGGAAGCCGACCCTGAACTCCCACTTGACCCGTCGGGCAAGGTCGACGCCGAGTTGCCGACCAGACTAGACAACCGAACGCTTGACCTCCGCAAGGACGAGGTCAAGGCCATCTTCGAGATTCGCGCGGAAGTTCTGCGGTCAGTCCGTGAGGCGTTCCGCAGCATCAACTGTACGGAGATCAACACGCCGAAAATCGTCGCCACGGGGACCGAGGGCGGCACCGAGCTGTTCCCGGTCACGTACTTCGGTCAGGAAGCGTTCATGAACCAGAGCCCACAGCTGTTCAAGCAGCTGATGGTCGGCTCCGGTCTTGAGCGCGTGTTCGAAATCGGCCCGATCTTCCGCGCGGAGGAACACAACACGCCGCGGCACCTCAACGAAGCGACCTCCATCGACTTCGAGTCGGCTTTCTACGACCACACCGAGGCGATGGATGCCTGCGAACACGTCGTCCAGTCGGCCTACGTGGGCGTTGCAGAGAACTGTCAGGAACAGCTTGAAGCGCTGGGCCTCGAAGACGAGTTCGCGCCCCCCGAAGGTGACTTCCCGCGGCTCACCTACCAGGAGGCGCTGGACCGCATCAACGCCACCGGCGAACTCGATGAGCCGCTGGTGTGGGGCGACGACCTCTCGACGGAAGCCGAGCACGTCCTCGGGCAGGAAGTCGGTGAGCACTACTTCATCACCGACTGGCCAAGCGAGATCAAGCCGTTCTACATCAAGGATCACGACGACGACGAGGAAGTGTCGACCGGCTTCGACATGATGCACCCGTCGATGGAACTGGTCTCGGGTGGGCAGCGTGAACACCGCTTCGACCACCTCGTCGAAGGGTTCGAGCAGCAGGGACTCGACCCCGAGGCCTTCGAGTACTACACCAAGATGTTCAAGTACGGTATGCCGCCCCACGCCGGCTGGGGGCTCGGCGGCGAGCGCCTCATCATGACGATGCTCGGCCTGGAGAACATCCGAGAAGCGGTCATCTTCCCGCGAGATCGTCAGCGGCTGAGCCCGTAGGGCGAAGACCTGAGAGCCAGTGGGACGAACGGAGTGAGTCCCGCCGGATCGTCAGCGACTCTCGGCGGGGCAGGCCGAGTGCCTCGGAGTCGGACGGAAATCAACGCTTTCCGTATGAGTCAGGGGCGAAAGCGAGCCTGGCTAGTTCAGCCAGGGCGCAGTGGAACTCACTCCGGAAACAGTTCTTCTTCGCGCTCGATAGCTTCGATGCGCTCAATCTCGGCGTCGCTCAGGTCCAGGTCAGCAGCGGCGAGGTTGGCTTCCAGATGGGTCCGTGAGGACGCTTTAGGAATCGTGACGACGTTCTCGTAGCTGGTCACCCAGGCGATACTGACCGCGGCCGGTGTGGTGTCGTGGGCATCGGCGATGTCCAGAATCGTCGGCTCCTCGAACACGCGGCCCCCGGCCAGCGGCGAGTAGGCGACCAGCGGATAGCCGTGTTGTCTGGCGTCGGTCAGCAGCGACTCGCGCCAGAACAGCGGGTGAAACTCGACCTGATGTGCGGCAATCGTATCGAGGTGGTCGCGGGCGACCGCCAGCTGGTCCGGATCGAAATTCGAGAGCGCAACATGGTCGGCCAGTCCTGCATCGCGAACGTCAGCCACAGCGGGCAGCGTCATCTCGGGGTCGTACTCGCCGCGTGGCCGGTGGACATACAGCAGGTCAACAGTATCGAGCCCGAGCCGATCGAGACTGGCTTCCGTCGCAGGTCGGACAGCGGACGCACCGAGAGAATCAATCCAGAGCTTCGTGGCGACGGTCAGTTCGGAGCGGTCGATATCGGCGGTAGCGATTCCCGCGCCCACGGCGGACTCGTTGTCGTATATCTGCGCGGTGTCGAGATGCCGATAGCCGCAGTCGATTGCCGTCTGGACAACGGTGTCGTCGTCGATACCCATTGTTCCAAGGCCGACCGGCGGGAGATCCATACGTCGCTATCCGATCTCGTGTATAAAAGAGTAGCGGTGGGCGGGCCTGCTACTCTCAGACGGGGCCCGCCGTTCGATCATTCACCCCCGTTCACAACTCGGTACGCTGTGTGACAGCCTGTGCGTGCTCAGCCCACTTTTCAACAGTCGGTGACCCCCAGTACTTGACCGCGCCGCTTCGTTCGTCGTAGTCGATGATGCCAATCTGATGGAGGACTGGTAGATGCTCCGTTTCGAGCTGTGCCTGAATAGCCTCCGACGACATCTCCGCCGCTACGGCCGCGCTCATTGACCCCTGGTTCGCGATGGCCGTCGCGATTGTCTCGACATCGGCTGCCGACCCGTCGCAGGTCGAGAAATACCGACAGACAGCCCGCCGCCGCCAGTCTGAGAGGACCTCGAAGACATCGTCTATCTCCGTCGTAGACAGGCGTCTGTCCGACGGTGTCATCCCACACCACTGTTCATCTCCTGGACTACCATTTCCTTGATTACTCATTTCCGGTTTTGGAATTATTCGCGTCTACAGTATTAATCGTATGCCTAGAGGACTAGGCAGTGGCTGGAAACAGCCGCAAAACCCGATATAACAGTAATATTGACACACTAGGATATATCGAATATGCTATCAATGAGGTTCCGCTCCGCTCGCCGGAGGTGTTGATGTAGCGTCGGTGAAGCGATATCGAGCGTCTCCGCCAGTTGCTCGGCATTCGTATCCCTGGGCCAGGCGTAGTACCCTGCCAAGAAGGCTGTACGCAAGACCTCCTGTTGCCGGTCAGTCAGGCAGTCACGGGGGTCCGTCTCGGCGTCGGCCGCCGCACGCTCGCGCTCGCACTCCCGTTTCGTCGTCAGCGTGAGGTCAGGTGTACAGGAAGCGAGCGTCTCCTGTATCGCCCGAGTATCGGCGTCTGGCGGTGCCTCGACAGTTATCGAGAGTGTCCCATCGGCTACGACCATCGTTCGGAGACGGGCACCGACATCCAACAGAAGCGACTGGGCGGTTTCTGCGACCTTCATCTCGACGACGCCCCCGTCGTCGTCCTGGCGAACAACTCGTGAGTCGATAATCTCCGAATGGGAACGGACACTTTCCGAGACTGTGTCCGGAGAGGCCCCACGGACAGAGAGATACAGGAGATGATTGGACCCAATATCAACGCTGCCGACGGATTCGAGCCGACAGTCATGTTCGTTTGCTACCGAGATG
Organism: Haloarcula sp.; assembly: GCA_042219425.1. Classification (GTDB taxonomy): domain Archaea; phylum Halobacteriota; class Halobacteria; order Halobacteriales; family Haloarculaceae; genus Haloarcula. The sequence goes on from JBDGPY010000033.1 coordinate 22,182, forward strand.
AGGGGAAGATCGGAGTTCTGGGACTCGAACGTCAGTTCGACGACGGTGTCGTGGGCCAGTAGCTGTCTGTTCTGGACGGCAGTGAGCGTATACCCGACCATCTCGCCGAGGACAGCGAGACTCTCGACGACCCGGGCGCTGAATGCCCCCGGTTGGTCGGCGTAGACACAGAGAACGCCGTGGACGATGTCCTCCTGTACTAGCGGCACTGCCGCAACGGATTCCAACCCCTGCTCGTGAGCGGCGATCCGCCACCGACCGAACTGGACCTCGGTCTCGTCGCTACAGTCCTGTATGGTCTGGACCGCTCCCGTCACGAGCGCCGTTTCGCCCGGTCCTCTCACATTCCCGTCCTCAAGGACGATATCGTCGAGAATACCGTCATCGTCGCCGGCCACTGTCTTCGGCACGAGCCTGTCACTCGCCCCAGATCGCTCGCCGATCCACGCCAGTTCGTAAAGGTCGGACTCGACGATACGGTCACACACTGTCTCCACGATCTCGTCGCGTGTCGCCGCCCCACCGAGCGCGTGAATGAGGTCCTGAATCAGCATGTTGACCCTGTTGAGCGTCGCCAGTTCGTCGCGCTGTCGTTCGACCGCCTCCCGGCGTTTCCGCAGGTCCGTGATGTCTTGATGGATACCGACCGCACGGACCGCCTCGCCGTCGTCGTTCCACTCGAACACCTTTCCGACGTCCCGGATCCACCGCCAATCACCGGACTTCGTCCGCATTCGGAACTCGCACTCATACACGTCGATCTCCCCCGATGTCAGCTTCCCGAGTTCTCGTTCCGCCCGGTCCAAGTCATCGGAATGCACGAGGTCGGCCCACGACTGATAGCTCGGTTCCAGTTCATCTGTGGTGTACCCGAGCATCCCGGTCCAGCGCTCGTCGAAGGTGACATCGTTGGTCTTGGGGTTCCAGTCCCAGACACCAAGCTCTGCGCCTTCGAGTGCAAGGTTCAGGCGCTCCGTCATCTCCTGGAACTCCTGCTCGCGTTCGCGACGCTCCGTGATGTCCCGGGCGACGCCAATCAGCCCACGGTAGTTCCCGCCTTCGTCGTGAACCAGCGTGTAGTTGATCGATACCTCTCGTTCGGTTCCGTCTTTCCGCAGGAACGTCAGGTCGACCGTCGTACTCTCCTCATCGGGTGTTTCGAGCAGTCGCTCGATGGTCTCCTGTCCCTTCGATAGTTCGCCGGGCGCAAGTACCGTCGAGGCGTGTTCGCCCAGCAACTCCTCTGGCTCGTATCCCAGATTCGCTGCGAACGATTCATTACAGAAATCGATGACACCCCGGTCGTTGAGCGTGTAGAGCCCGTCCTGTGCCTTCTCGACGAGGAGTTCCAGCAGTGCTGTGCGGGCGTCCCGCTGAGCGGTTTCGGTAACGTCTTTCAAAAGGGCAAAGATGCATCCTCCCGCAGCGTCCGGCAGTCGATAGCCGTGTCGGAGGAGATACCGCTCAGACTCCCCGTTGGTCACACGGACAGTGACTGGTTCAGTCGGGGAGTTCCGAAGCCGTTGTAGCTGCCGCTGGCCGCTGGCTGTGTCTGGAAGCGCCGCGGCCATGAGGTCGTAGAAGCTATCCCATCGACCGTCGCTGCTGTCGGTTCCGTGAACGAACGCTGACACTGATGCGTTCGACCAGCGTATCGTCCCGTCATCCGATAGAAGGACAGCGATTTCATCTCCCTCGGCGCGCGCCTCTATTCCAGAGAGCGCCTCTCGAAGCGCGTACTCGGTTCTATCGACTGACGCGGACACGGCACTGACGATCTTTTCCGCCAGAAACTCCCACTGTTGGGAACCGTCGTGCTTCTGAACGACAGTCTCAGCACAGTCGAGGAGTCTGTCGGTACTGTCCGGGGAGTTAGCGTCGGTGTAGAGGACGACTGGATAGCGGTCGTTGGACACCAGTGAGTCTGGAATCTCGCCTAGACCGTCCGGATCAAGGACGAGACAGGAGACATCCGTCGACGCTGCAGCCTCCAGCGCAGCGTCTGTGGTTTCCACGCATGTCACCGCCAAATTGGCGCTGTGGTCCGCCAAAACCTCGCGTATCTCCTTGCGTGCTGTCGCGTCGGAGTCGAGGTATATGACCTCTATCACGCGACTGACAGCGTCAGTGTGGCGGGTTCCCGCAAACGCGGGCCCGTCGAAGTCGTTCCTGATCATCACCCTGGGATGTCGATACAACCACTTCACTGGAGAGTAATAATACTTCGGCGGTGTCGTGCGCTTGCGGTGGGATTGACTACCGCAGACTTCTCAGAACCGAAGCTACGCTACCCGGTTAGCGGCCTCCGCGACACCGAGAAGCGTCAGCCACGTGTTGATGCCGGCCCGCAACGCAACGAGGTCAGCTGCTTCGACGATGATTTCGACCTGCTGGCCATCCCGGGAGAGCCGCGCAGTCGTTCTGTCGCCTTCGATGTCGTTGATTTCGGGACGAACGCTTCGCTCGACTGATCGAGCGTGTTCGGGACTGTCGTACTCGGTAGTGAGAACGGTCTGGTGCGGCGCAGTCATACTGTCAGACACAGACGTATCGATACCCGAGAAAAACTGTTTTCGCTGTGACCCAGTCGGCAATCGAGCACTGTACTCGTGTCCGAGGGAATCAATTCACGTCAATCTCTTTGACGTCGGGTGACCGCTCTTTCAGCAGGACGCGGTGCCCGCAGTACGGACAGCGGACGCCACCGTACTCGTCTAGCGTCACGTCGCGCTTACAGCGTGAACACTTGTAGCTCATAACTGAGAGATAGGAACGAAGGTCCTTTACTCCTCGTCTTCGGACAGCGCAGCCCGAATGGAGCGTCGAACGGTCTTGCCGCTGGGCGTCTCTGGCTTGTAGCTACCGCCGGTGAACTTGTAGTCACAGTAGCTACACTGCCAGATGCCTGTTCCCTTGCGGTCGACGCGGTCTTCGCCGCAGTTGGGGCAGGCATGGTCTTCGTTCATTTCCGATTCGATCTCCGCGACGCGCCGTCGGGACACGCGACCGTAGCGAGCGCCGAAACGACCCGAGCTACCAGTCTTTCCGCTCTTGCTAGCCATAGTGGTCTGTTGTCCGCCGAGCGGCCACATAAGGCCTTCGAGATTCGGTTCGCTGAGACAGCGGCGGCACCACTCAAGAGGCTGGCGGGCGAACTCTCCGTCGATGGCAGTGTCCGATGCGCTCCGCAGTCGTCTGCAACGGGTCGCACCGGCCACAAGCGGGCGGCTCACCGCCGCGGAGTTCCTGCTCGCCGGTGCGACCGCGGGCATAGTCGGCTGGGGCGGCACACAGGCGATAGCCTGGCTCAACCACACCAGCGGCCCGCTGCTCGCGACGGGGCTGTGGGTCATCCTGATCGGTGGCTTCATCGGCCTGACGGTCTTGCACGCGCCCGACCACGTCCGGTTTTCCGACGCGATGCTCGTCTGGGGGACGGTCAACACGAGCGCGATGGCGCTGACCGTCGGCGGCCTCCTCGGCATCGTCCCCGAAGCGCTGGCCTACTGGCACGCCTGGGTCGGCGCGACGGCCGTCGGCTACTGCTGGACTGGCGGTGTCCTCGAAGGAACTGGCCAGCCCGCACGCGGACATGGCTATCTCGGGGCGGGCATCGTCGGCCTCTGTCTGCTGGCGGTCGGAGCCGTTTCATTCCCGCTGGTCGCCACGACCGGCTACCTGGCGCTGGCCGCGCTGCACGCCGCTCCGATGGTGATCGACGTGCGAACGGCCTTGCCGGCGAGTTACCGGACGGCCGTCGTCGGTGTGGCGGTAGCCGCCGCGCTCACTGTCGGCGTCGTCGTGGCGTGACCGCAGGACAGCCAGACTCTTGGTGTCACACCCGTCATGTACGGGTATGAGCATCTCACACCGCGACGCGTTCTTCGGTGTCGCGGCAGCGTTTTTGTTGTTAGCTGGCGGCTGGTTCCTTCGCTCGAATCAGTCGTTGCTCGGCGCTTCGATGCTCCTGAGCGGGGCCTTCGCTGTCGTCGTCTGGCAGCAGACGCGGGGCCAGCCAGTGCAGGTCTGAGCCGCTGGCCCTGTGTCCTGATACTGTCGGCTGTAAGTCTATGAAGAATTTTGCCACACCGAGGTGGCAAATATCTTCACGAAGTTACAGCCAACAGTATGAAACAGGCGCTACTCCTGTAGCTCAGCCTCTTGCAGCGCCTCGTTCAGGTCGGCCCGCACGTGTTCACCGAGTTCGCGGTCGCCGGCCGTCGTGACGACGCGGTTCTCCTGGACGCTGGAGCCGTCGCGGATGAGTACGCGGACGTTGCCGTTGTCGTCGGCGCGGGTAGCCTTCGCCCGGACACCTGTCGGCGAACTCGCACCGCCAGCGTCGATGGGCCCGGGGATGACCTTCTTGACGTGAGGGTGGCCAGCAACGGTCTGGATGACTCGTTGGCCCGACCGGCCACCGATAAGCGTGGAATGGCTTCCGCCGAGTTTCTCGGCCGGTGCAACGTCGACGACTTCGAGCGCGGGTTCGCCCTGGCGGTCGATGACCCGCTGTACTGGATCGTCGCCTTCGACGCGGAAGAACTCGTAGTGCAGTTGCGGGCGGACAGCGGCGATAACGTCGCGGTCGCCCGTAACATACACCTCTTCCGGTCGTTTCCGTCGCACCTCGTCCGCGACGAGGCCGGCGAAGTTGCGGAGTTCGACGACGGCGGGCTCGTCGCTCCCCTCTCCTTCCGGCGTCGTCGTCACCGTCCGCTGGCCCACGACTGACCCGTCCAGTAGCGATGTCACCGTCGCTCGCTTGCGCCCGAGTTCGAGGACGGCAGCGTCCGTGTTGGCAGTGTGACATACCAGGCAGTAGTCGCCCGGTCGGTCGAGCGGCGTCGCACACTGCCGACAGTCCATAGCTGTGGCTACGTGTGCGCGCTGATAAGGAGGGCGGTTCGTCGGCTCCGCACAGACAGGGTCAGGGCTCGTCTTGGATGGCCGCACCGGGTGGGTACACCGAGCAGACGCTAGCGTCGTAGCCCGCATCAGAGAGTCCAGTCCCGAGCGCGAACACCGTCTCGCCAAGCATCGCCATGGCAGCGTCGCCGCCCGCGGCGGCCACGTCGTCGATAACACCTTTCACATCGGGCGTCAGCAGGTCCGCCTCGCGGGAGAAGCGTCGCGACGCCTGAACGAACGTCGCCAGTGTCGGCTCTTTCACAACGTCCGAGAGCGCGCGCTCGCCTGCAGTCGTCAGTGATTCCGTGTCACCGCCGACCACGTCTGCCGTCGACAGCTCGCCGAGTGTGACGTACTCAACGCGGCAACGCGCCGGGATGGCATCCAGATAATTGAACTGCGGCCCGCCGGGTTCGAGCCGGAGCGGGACGCCGCCCCGAGCTTGTCCGACAACGTCACCGAGTCCAGACCCTGCCTGGACCTCTGCGCCGTGGGCGATAGTCACTAGTTCGTTGTACGAAAGCTGGCGGTCGAAGACAGCGTTGGCCGCCAGCGCAGTTCCAAGCGCCAGCGCGCCGGAGACGCCGAATCCCGACCCCAGCGGGAGCGGGGTTTCGGCGGTGACAGTTGCCGTGGTTCGCAACGCGTTCAGTACTCGCTCAGCGGCCTCCACCTGTATCGCGTCGTCGTTCAGCGTTATTTCCGTTTCTGTCCCAGGACTAACAGTGACAGTCACGCCGTCAGACAGGGTCAGACCGCCCCCGCGAGAACCGGTCTCGACCGGATCGTCACCCCGATCGACGGTGAAAAACCCAGTTATATGCCCGGGGACAAACGCGTGTGCTTCGTCGCTCATTGCAACCCTGTGGGTCCCGATGCCGTTAAGAATTGGCGGTTGGGCCGCTCCTCAGCTGCTGCTGAAGGAACGGGCGATGTCCGGGTGAGTTGAGAATATGGAGTGCTGGACCAGCCGTAGGCGGTTCCGTGACTCGTCGTTTGATGTGTGTTTAGCGCGGACGTCACGAATATGCGGATCGAGCGACACGGAACACATCTGACCGGAGAGTTACGGGAGCGGGCTGTCGGTGAAGGTGCGTAGTTCTGCCACGAGTAGCGCGATCAAGGTGTGTACGCCGCCCTTTCGGAAAGGAGCGGGGCACCTGAACCCTGACTGACGGGTCCCTAGTCGCGAAAGCGTGGGTTTAACAGTGCGGGTCCCGACCCTCGGAGTATGCAGGGTAATCTTCCGCCTGAAGCACAGGAGAAGCTCGAGGAACTGCAGGACCTCCAGCAGACAGCACAGCAGGTCGCCGCACAGAAACAGCAGGCCGAGACGGAGCTCCAGGAGTCCCAGACGGCTCTCGACGAGCTCGACGACATCGACGAGGACGCCACCATGTACCGCGAGGTCGGCGAACTCCTCGTGAAGACGGAGTTCGACGAGGCCCAGGATGACCTTGAAGAGAAGGTCAACAGCCTGGAAGTCCGCGTCGAGACGCTCGAAAAGCAGGAAGAGCGCGTTCAGGAGCAGTTCGAGGAACTCCAGAGCGAGCTCCAGCAGATGCTCGGCGGCGCGGGCGGCGCAGGCGGTCCGGCCGGCGGCCCCGGCGCTGGCGGCGCATAAGGCGATGCCGACTGACGATGAGGTCGTCGAGACGGCTTCGACCGCGGCCGAAGACGTTGTCTTTTCGCGATTCGACGTCAGTGCGGTCGAAGATCTCGACGTGACTGTAACCTTTGAGGACGGCGTGCTGGATGTCGACGTGTACGTCAACGCGCCAGACAGTCGCCAGGACGAGGCGCAGGTCGCCGACGATGCTGCGCTGGCCGCACGGGCTGCCGTCGACGACCTGTTCGACGAGTAACGCCGCCGATCACGCGGCACCGGGTCTTAGCGATCCGGACGCTCCGCTGGGTCACCGGTCCGATCACTCGCGAACCCGGTCCGGAACGCGATCCAGCCCAACACCGACACGAACAGGATCGGCGGGAGAATCATAAACCCCCACAGCGGGTCCAGCCCCCAGCCGAGCAACAGGACGAGATCGAGCAGCCCGATAGCAAGGAAGGGGGCGACGTACTTCGCGGCCCGCCATCGGTTCATCCCCACCGTCGTGAGCGACGCGTCCGACGAGTCATCGTCGCCCGCGAGCAGATCCGCAGTGGTGCGGTCACCGGCTCCGTCGTCGGCGTGGACGCTAGACTCGGCGGTGTTATCCATAGGTGTCCCTCGGAGTTCAGCAGGCAAAAAAACCGCGTTTGGTCGTTCGGTCACGGGGAGGGCCGTCGAGTCAGGGGGTTACTGGCTGCTTTCGGAACCGGTGTCCGCGTTCTCGGCCGCGGCATCGTTGTCCACGTTCTCGGCCGCGGCATCGTGCTCCTCGCCCGGCGTCAGGTCGCTTATCTGTGCGCCAAGGCCGCCGGTGAGATCTCCAGCTAACTTCTGATTGACGAGACTGTGGATATCACCGACGAAGTCGGGGACCTGTTCTGGGAGGGACGCAGGCGGGCCGCGGCGGTCGGTTTCGTCACCGGCTTCAGCAGGCGGGCCGCGGCGGTCGGCCGCCTGGTCAGACTCGTGTTCGGCCGTCTGTGCGTTATCCGCGTGGTCGTCGGCCTGTGCGACAGCCGCACCGGGCAGCGCCGCGGCCGAGCCCGTGATGACGAGCACGGCCAGCAGCGCGCCAGCGAGTGTGGTGAGTTTCATCGTGGTCGTTGCCTCCGCTCCGGCCTCGGTCCCAGTAGCATATGAATGGGGCAAGCCGAAAAGACGGATTAAGTCGGATTTACCCGAATTGAGCGTTCTATCTCCTCATTTAATCCGGATTAACTGCGGTTGGGAGATTACGCTCCCCGCTACGGCGTCAGTTGTGCTACTCGCCAGTGGTACTGACCGTTTGAACGAGGGCTCCGTGGCGACTACCCGGTCAGTGGCTAACAATCTCGGCAGGAGTGCTGTACGGATCTACACATAGTATTGGTTTCAGCCAACAGAGAGTGAAACGGATGCGAGTGTGTCTGCGTGCTGAGAGTATAGTGACTTGGCAAACTCTATATATTTTAATAGAGCTGTGGGAGATACGGAGCGTGAATGCATCACTCCACGATTTCGACACCAGTAATCTCGAATCTTGTGCCGCCGTCCTCACTTTCGGTCACATTGATTTCCCATTCGTGTTCCTGAACAATTTCGTGGACAATTGGCAAGCCAAATCCCGTCCCGTTCTCGGTGGTCGAATAGCCTATTTTGAAGACGCTGTTACGTTCGTCTTCTGGAATACCAGGTCCGTCGTCTGTGATTGTGAAAGCCGCTTCCTCGTGCCGACAATCGACCGTGACCGTCACGCCATTTTTCCCATGTTCGACTGCGTTCCGGAACAGGTTCTCAAAGAGCTGCTGGAGTCGGCTTGGATCAGCTCGGATCGTTTGTTCCGTCTCGATCTGTAGTGTTGCCTCGTCCGTCGCAACGGTCTGCCAGCTTCGTTCAGCAATAGCTGTCAGTCCAACTGTATCAGTTTCCAGATTCGGTTTGCCCCCTCGTGCAAGCGACAGGACATCGTTTATCAACTGCGCCATCCGCTCGTGAGCCTGCTCTATCGTGTCTAACTGCTCGCTGTCACACTCGTCTCGGAGGAGAGTCAGCCGACCTTGCGCGACCGAGAGCGGGTTTCGAAGGTCGTGAGAGATAATACTGGCAAAGCGCTCTAGTCGCTCGTTTTGCCGCTGAAGTTCTCGCTGTTTTTCTTTTCGGTCGGTGATGTCCCGGCTGTTGACAACGAACCCCTCAATTGCGGGGTTATCCAGTTGGTTGTTGCCCATCGATTCCAACCAGCGCCACGACCCGTTCTTGTGTTTTAGTCGGTACTCGACAGTTGACACCATCTCCGGGTTGGTCACAGCCTCATTGAATTTCTCAATTATGCCTTCGCGGTCGTCTGGATGAACGTACTCGAAGGCGTTCTCACC
>JBDGPY010000019.1:0-30465 GCA_042219425.1 Haloarcula sp.
CAGTATCGGGATGTCACTGTTTCTGGGCTACACGGGAACCACTGCGTTCTACCTGGCGACGATGGACGAGTGGGTGGTCCGTTTCATCCTCCCCGAGGCGCTACATTTCCTGCCACACGGGACCACGGGTATCGTGACGGCGATTCTGCTGGGGGTCCTCAACGCTCGCGGGACCGAGGAGAGCGGGGGGTTCCAGCTTATCGTCACGGGCGCGAAGGTGGCGGTTCTGTTCGCGTTCATCGGCGGGGCGTTCGCATTCCAGGGCCCGTCGGCGGCCATCGGGAAGTTTGCTGGGAACTTCACCGGCGGCCCGGTCGATATCTTAACCATCGCGGCGCTCGCGTTCATCACGTTCTTCGGCTTCTCAGCGATCGCGGCCAGCGCGGGCGAAATCATCGAACCAAAAAAGACGGTCCCATTGGCAATTGCCGCGAGCATCGTTACCGTCACCGTCCTCTACGCGCTAGTCATCGTCGCGATGGTGAACTCGCCTGTTCCGGCAGAGATCATCGCACAAGAGGGCGAGACGGCGATGGGACGGGTCGCGGCCTCGTTCCTGGGGGGTATCGGCGAGAGTCTGATCGTCGCAGGCGCCATCTTCTCGATGGTTTCGGCCTCGAACGCGTCGATACTCGCCGCGAGCAGCATCGGGTCACTGATGGGGACTCGCGGTCAGGCCCCCCGTCGGTTCTCGCGCATCCACCCGGAGTTCGGGACGCCGTCCTGGAGCGTGGCGACTGCGACGGTGACCATTGTCGTGCTCATCCTGTTCTTTATCGGCCTCTTCCCAGCAGAAGGCGGACTGCTCTCCGGGCTTGGGCCCAATCTTGGACTGACCGCGCTGACTGGCTTTGCGACGCTGAACCTCCTCTTACCACTGGCTGTGGTCAACATCGCGCTGATCTACTCGCGGCGGAAGTTTCCCGACATCAACCGCGGCTTCAGCGTCCCCGGTGTCCCGGTGGTTCCGGTCGTCGGCGTGCTGGCGAACCTCGGCCTGATCTATAATCTCCCCGTCGACGGCGTCATAACTGGACTGGTAGTGACGGCGGTAATGATAGTCGCCTATCTCGCGTGGGGTGGGGCCCCGGAGACCGAGGATCTTCTCCGGGAAGTCGTCCCCGAGTCGCCGCCGTCGGGCACCGCGGCGGCTGAAGGGCAGGCGACCAACGTCGGCGAGCAGTTCAGCGTACTCATCCCAGTGGCGCGACCCAGCCGCGCAGAACGCTACGTCAGGCTCGCTTCGACCTTGGCGCAGGTCTCGGACAAGGAGCCGCTCATCCATGTGCTCAACGTGACGCAGGTCCCTGACCAGACTCCTTGGGAATCGGTTCAGGAGACGGCGAGAGCCCGGACCGAACGGATCCGGAGCGAACTGGACGGGACAGACTACGCTCCCGAACTGCTCATCGAGGGCCACACCTGTCGTGACGTGGCCTTCGACATTCTCCAGACGGCCCGGGACGAGAACACCGACCTCATCCTGATGGGCTATCCCGAGCGCCACCAGGACGTGACCGAGACGGTCGAGCGCGAGGCGCCGTGTGATGTCTTCTTCGCGAACCGGACCACCAGCGCGGCTGATCTGGACGTGATAAACATCGGGGTCGGGGGCGGCCCACACCACCAGTCCGTCCTGCCGCTGGTGAATGCGCTCGGCCAGCAGGGGAGTGAGATCCACTTAATCAACGTCTCCACCGAGGAGCAGGGAACGAACGAGGCATCCGGCGCGACGCTAGAGGCACTAGAGGGCGTCGAGACGACACAGGTCCACAACGTCCGGGCCGGGTCGGTCGCCGACGGCCTTGTCGAAACCGCGGCCGAGAACGGCGGTGTACTGGTAATCGGCGCCTCGCGGGACCGGTGGCTCCGCCAGGCGCTGTTCGGGAGTACCCCGGACGAAGTCGTCTCGCTGGCGGCCGACCGTGACATCCCTGTGCTCGTCTACGCTAGCCAGACGGGTGTCTCAGGACAGTTGAGCGAGCGGCTGTTCCCCGTCACAAGGTATCTCAAAAAACGCTTCGACCGCTCCGGGCCCGACCAGGGCTCCAGTCCCGACTGGACCTGACCGGTCGAGCCATCGCACCCGGCCTAGCGGTGGATGTCGACTGATTCGAGCAGCATCTCTTGGCTCGGTGCGTCGTTGCGGTCGGTGTCGACGCTGCCGATGGCTTCGACGACGTCCATCCCGTCGATGACCTTCCCGAAGACGGCGTGCTTGCCGTCGAGGTGGGGTTGGGCGTCGAGTGTGATGAAGAACTGCGAGCCGTTGGTGTTCGGGCCGCTGTTTGCCATGCTGAGGACGCCCGGCCCATCGTGGCTGAGCTCGTCGTGGAACTCGTCGTCGAACGAGTAGCCGGGACCACCGCGGCCGGTGCCGGTGGGGTCGCCCATCTGGATCATGAAGTTCTCGATGATGCGGTGGATGTCGATATCCGTGTACAGCGGGTCAATGCGCTTCTCGCCGGATTCGGGGTCTTCCCACGCGCCGGTCCCCGGACCGATATCAGTCCCGTCGTAGTCGTCGGCACCTTCGGCCAGCCCGACGAAATTCTCAACGGTGGTCGGCACACGTTCGTCGTACAGTTCGACTTCGATCTCGCCCTCTGTCGTGTGGAGGGTTGCAGTCAAATCGCTCATATTCGGTCGGACGGAAGCACGGCAGAAAAGCCTGCCCACTGACCGAGGATTCAAGTACTGAAACGATGCCACCGCCACCATGCTCTGACCAGCTATCGCGTGGCGGGACGCGGGAGCCCGACACGTCGCCACGCGAGCGGGAGTGTCGGCTGTTCGCTACGGCAGGTGTGACAACAGCAGGTCAGATACCGTTTCCGGAGCGTCAAACTGGACCCAGTGGCTCGCCGCCGGGAGCCGCTCAACCCGACAGTCTGGAACCCACTCGTCGAGGTCATGCGTCAGCGCAAGCGACAGCGCGTCGTCCTGTACCCCCCACACCAGAAGCGTCGGGGCTGTTACGGGCCGGTCATCGACCCCGCCCTGTGTCACCGTTAGCACCGCGTTTCGGCGGGCAAGCGCCCGGTAGTAGTTGACTGCCGCCGTGCGTGCGCCTGGCTGTCCGAGTGCCTGCTTGTACCGCTCCACATCAGTATCGGTGAACGCATCGGGATGAGTCGGCCCGTCGGTCAGGATCTGCTCCAGCAGGCTGAAATCGTTCCAGCGGAGGCTCGTCTCCGGAAGGACGGGAAGCTGGAAGAACAGCACGTACCAGGACCGCAGGAGCTGGTCGAGTGAGCGACGGATCTCCCGCTCATAGGCCGACGGATGCGGGGCGTTCAGCACCGCGAGCTTGTCGACGATATCGGGCCGGTCGATAGCGGTCTGCCAGGCCACAACGCCGCCCCAGTCGTGGCCGACGATGTGGGCTTGTTCACGGTCGAAGGCGGACACGAGACCCGCAACATCGCCGACAAGTTCGTCGATGTGGTACGCGGCGACTCCGTCGGGCTTGTCCGAGTGGTTGTAGCCCCGGAGGTCCGGCGCGACCACGCGGTAGCCGGCATCGGCAAGCCCTGGAATCTGGTGTTTCCAGGCGTACCAGAACTCGGGAAAGCCGTGTAACAGGAGGACCAGGTCACCGTCCGCTGGCCCGGCGGTGACGGTGTGGAGCCTGATTCCGTTGGTGTCGACCATTTCGTGGGTTCCGGGCGTCTCCGACGCGGGCACTGTCCACGCAGTGCTGTCGCGTGTTCCGTTGACGAGTCCCATCAGAATACGTTCGTCCGCTCGGCAAAAGTGGATTCCGCTCCGCGGCTCTGGCAGGCGGTTAGAACGCTCGGAGGTCTTCGAGCATGTCCGCTCCGCTCCCGTCAGTGATAGCGTCGCGGGCCTGTTCGAGCCCGTCCTGGATGCTGTCGGCGTCCTCGCGGGCGTAGATTCGGAGGGCGGCATTGAGCGCGATTGCGTCTGCGAAGCCGTCCTCGCGCTCGCCGGCCAGCACGGCCTCAGTTATCGATGCGGACTCCGCGGCTACGTCATCAACCTGGAGGTCCTCACTCTCAATATCCATCCCGTACTCGCCGGTGCGGATCTCGAAGTCCGCGATGTTCTCGTCGTCGGAGTCCTCCCCTGCAACGGGCCACTCGGCCACGACGGTTTCGCCTGGGCGAACGTCGTCGTAGCCTTCCATGCCCTGGAAGAAGAGCGCACGCTCGACCGTGCTGGTGTCCGAGTTCTTCAGCGTACGGACCATCTTCTTCGCAAACGGGAGGTGATAGAAGCTGCCAAGATGCACGCTCGCGTTGGCCGGGTTCGCGAGGGTCTCGACGGTGTTGACGAAGGTCCGGACGCCCATGTTGTCCCGGCGCTCGAACAGGGCGTCGATACCGGGGTTGAACTCCGGCTGGTAGTAGAAGCCGAAGCCGACATCGTCGACCATGTCGGCGCTCTCGCTCGGTTCAAGTTCTGTCCGAATGCCGAGTTCGTCGAGGACGTGTTTGTAGGCGTCCTGCTTCTGTGTGGGGACCCGGTCCCCCGAGTGCACGACGACCGGTGTTCCCGCGGCGGCTGCAACGATCCCGGCCCCGACGCCGAGAATCGCCGACCGCCCCTTTCCGTCGTAGTTGGCTCCACAGTCGACGGGGTCAGCCTCAGGCGTCGCCGTCTCGACTGACTCTTCGGCCATTACGTCGACGTACGCGCCTAACTCTTCGGGATTGTTGCGCTTCCAGCGGTTGGCGAGCCAGAACGCGCCAAGCGTCGTGTGGTCCGGCTCGCCGTTGAGGATGCGCTCGAACGCCTCCCGGGCCTGTGTGCGGGACATATCGTCAGCCGACTTGTGTCCGGAGCCGACGACTTCTGTCATGAGTCGTTTGAGCGGCCATTCGCCGTACTCCCGGGTCGCTTGTGTCATGAGAACCTGTTCGAGCCCGAGTTCAAAAGCCCCTGCGCTTCATTCCCATTTTGCAAGAACTGGCTCGGTTCCCGAAAGGGATACACCACTACGCACCTAACGAGAACCAATGAACCTCCAGTCGGGCGACTGGCGTGAGCGCATCGACGAGGTAGACGCCGCCCTCATTGACGAGTTCCAGAGTGAGTTCCCGATCCAGCAACGCCCATTCGAAGCTGTCGGCGACGCGCTGGAAGTCTCGGCAGAAACAGCGCTCGAACGAGTCGAATCACTCCGTGACGCCGGCATCTTCCGGCGGTTCGGTCCGGTTCTCAACCCGCCGGTCATCGGCTCCTCGACGCTTGCCGCCGTCAGCGCTCCGGAAGACCGGTTCGACGAGGTGGCGGCGGTCATCAACGAGTATCGGCAGGTGAACCACAACTACGCCCGCGACCACGAGTGGAACATGTGGTTCGTCGTCACTGCGGGGTCCCGACAGCGACGGGACGAGATCCTTGCTGAAATCGAGGAGCGCACCGGCTGTTCGGTGCTCGTCTTGCCGATGCTGACTGACTACTACATCGATCTGGAGTTCCCGGTCGTCAACGGTGACCGGTTCGCCCGTGAGAGTCTGGAGGCGACCGACGCCAGCGCGACCCGGATCAGCGAGGACGCCGCTGCCGACCTTTCAGACCTGGACCGGCGACTGCTGCTCGAAATCCAGACCGGCTTCCCGCTCGTGTCGACCCCCTACCGCGAGGTGGCGGCTGCTGTCGACGCCGACGTGACGGAGGTTCTCTCGGCCATCGAACGGCTCCAGCGAAACGGCTGTATCAAGCGGATCGGCTGTGTCGTCAACCACATCGTCACCGGGTTCGACAACAACTGTATGGTCGTCTGGGACGTGCCGGACAATGCCCTCGACGAGCGTGGGGAGGCCGTCGGCGAACTCCCGTACGTGACGCTCTGCTACCACCGGCCGCGCCGTCCGAAGCAGGACTGGTCGTACAACCTCTTTACGATGATTCACGGCCGCGAGGCGGCCGTCGTCGACGAGAAGATAGATGAACTCGCGACGGCGCATCTCCCCTACGACCACGACCGGTTGTACTCCACGGAGACACTCAAACAGACCGGCGCACGGTACGACGATATCGTGGGGCAGTAGACGCAAAGCTTGACTGATACGGGTGTTCGGTGGGCAACCCTTTTCCTGTTCTGCGCGAAACGTGCCACTCAATGTCGCGGGACCGGCGGGCGAAAGTCCTCGTCGTTGACGACGAGGTGGACGTGGCTGACGCGTACGCGGTGCAGTTACGCGACCGGTACGACGTCGAAACCGCGTACAGTGGCGAAGAAGCCCTGTCGTGCTTGGACTCGTCTATCGATGTCGTATTGCTCGACCGGCGGATGCCAGAGCTCTCTGGGGACGAAGTCCTGTCGGAGATACGCGACCAGCGATATGGGACGAGAGTGGCGATGGTGACTGCGGTCGATCCTGGGTTCGATATCATCGAGATGCCCGTCGACGACTACGTCACCAAACCGGTCTCCCAGACGAATCTCTTCGAGATCATCGAACGACTGAACCGGTATGCCGACTACGAGGAGCGACTGCGCGAATGTTACTCTCTCACCGCGAAATACGCCGCCCTGAAGTCCTCGAAACCGGCGGCGGTACTCGAAGAGAGCGAGGAGTTCTCGGAGCTGAATGCCGAGATAATGGAAGTCAGGGCGGAACTGGACGCGATTACCGACTCGTTTGACGCCACGGACTTCGAAGCCCTGTTTTCTGACTTCGAGGCGACGAGCTCCGCATCCGATTTCACAACGTAGGCCGGTTTGATTGGAGGGTCGCAAGCACGGTGACAGACCGCTCCTTTCGAAAGCACTAACCGAGTCTCTTCCATAGGAAGGCCAATGAGTCAGCAACTCCCGGACGTGCAGGCGTCGAGTCCGGACGTAACGGTCGGTCTCAATCGCGTCGGTGTGACGGGCGTGGAGAAACTCGTCAAACTGGGGCGTCGTGACCGCGATCCGATTGTGCTCATGGCGGAGTTCGAAGTGTTCGTGGACCTGCCGTCTTGGCGGAAGGGTGCGGACATGTCACGTAATATGGAAGTCATCGACGAGACGCTGGAAGCCGCCGTATCGGAGGAGGCATACCGAGTCGAGGACGTGTGTGGTGACGCTGCCGAACTCCTGCTGGAGAAACACGACTACACGACCAAGGCAGAAGTCCGGATGGAAGCGGAGTATGTCACACACGAGTCGACGCCCGCATCCGAAATGGCGACGCAGTCGACCGCTGACATCATCGCATCCGCGACGGCGACCGAGGACGGAACGAGCGAGGAAATCGGCGCTCGGGTTACCGGGATGACTGTCTGTCCCTGCTCACAGGGAATGTCTGCCTCTCGTGCCCGAGAGACGCTCCGCCAGCTCGATGTCGATGACGGAGTTATCGAGGAGTTCCTCGAAACCAACCCGCAGGCTGGCCACTCACAGCGGGGCCACGCCACCCTCACCGTCCAGAGCGACGGCGCACCGGAAGTCGACCTGAACGACCTTATCGAGGTCGCACGGGACTCCATGAGCGCCCGGATCTACAATCTCGCAAAGCGGCCCGACGAGGACCACATGACCTACGAGGCCCACAAGGACGCCAAATTCGTCGAGGACTGCGTCCGCGCGCTCGCCGAGGGAGTCGTCGAGACGTTCCCAGACCTCCCGGACGACGCTATCGTGACGATGAAACAGTCCAACGACGAGTCGATCCACCAGCACAACGCCCACGCTGAACGGGTCGCTGAGCTAGGGGACCTGCGCCACGAACTGAGCGAGTAGCGAGCGCGTAGCAGTCCGCGAGTCAACTATATTTCTCTCGGAGGTGGCGGCAATTCTAACAGCAGAACTGGAGGCCGTCGTTCAGGGTGGGCCGACGGGTGTCGCCCCCGCCCAGTGTTCCTCAAACGCCTGATTGATGTCGGCGGTGAACTCGGAGTCCTTTAGATCAATGACGCCGAACGTCTCCTCACGGCCGAGCGGGTGGGGAACCTCGATACAGACCTCGACGCTGTCCAGTAGCTCGAACGTGGTTCTGATGTTCGGGCTGGCGCGAGCGCTGTAGTTGTCGTAGTGGAAGAGGCGGTCGTAGTACTCGCGGTTGGCCTCTTCCGGAAGGCTCTCGAACAGATCCGGACGTACGAGCAGTGATACCTCCACACCTCGTTCCAGTGCCGCTTCGAGTTCATCGACGATACGCTCAGTGCCGGAAAGGATGTCAACCTGTCTTGCGGGCGCCGAACCGACCATGATGATCTCGTCGTCGGCGGCGGCCAGCCGCTCCAGCAGCAGGTCCAGCGACTCCTCGGGACCGACGGCGGCCGTCCAGAAGGGTTCCTCGACAGGCTCCGCCGATTCGAGCTGGGCCGAGAGGTCGTCGACGATTTCCTCGTACTGACCGACTTTCTCTTGGAGTTCGCGCTTCTTGTCCTCTAGTAGCCGGTCGAGCGCCGTGTCCGGTTCGACTGCGACGTACTTCTTGGGCCGGCTGGCGGTCTGGCTGCGGACCAAGTTGTACGTTTCGAGGCTGTTGAGAACGTCGTAGATGCGCCCCATGGGAACGTCGCTCGCTCGTGACAGTTCCTTGGCAGTTGTCGGCCCCGTTTTCAGGAGCGATCGGTACGCTCTGGCCTCGTACTCCGAGAGTCCGAGGTCCCTGAGACTGGACATACGCTGACATCGGGATACGACCGGAAAAACTTATCGGGGGTTTACTGTTTGTCCACGTTTCTAGCTGTTGTAGCTTGACAGTCAGTCCTCGCCGGTCAGGGCGGCTTCAAGTTCGGCGGGCGTCGATCCCTTGGCGACAATAGCGTCGCCGTCGAGGAGTCGCGCCACCCCGTCGCCCGTGGGGTCAGGGACGACGGTGGTTTCGTGATCCGCCATCCGCAGTGCCGCCCGGTGGAGATCAGTTCCAGCCTCGGTCCCGACATCGAGTGTCTGTGGGTTCTGGAGGCGGGCCGCGACGCTCGCGTAGCCGGCCACTTCCACACCCATCCGCTCGGCCGCGCCAGCAAAGGACTCGACCGCCGCCAGAGCCGCATTCCGATATCGATCGTCGTCGGTGAGCGCTGCGAGGTCGACCAGCGCATCGGCGAGTTCCACTGTCGCATCGAGCGGGTGTAGCGAGCGGCTACAGAGCCCGGCCCCGGTGGCTGGGCCATCGCGGAACGCCCCGCTGTCCTGCTGCCGGTTTTCGATAGTCCAGTCGGCGATGGCCTCTGCAGGGCCCGGCTCGCCGAGGACCTGCCAGCTCGTCGTCAGGCCCTGCAGGAGCTGGGCCTGGTCGAGTAGCAGTCCGGTGTCGCTGTCCTCGCCGTCGTAGTGGGCAACCGCTCCCCCGTCGACGAGCGACTCGCAGACGGCGTCGCGGGCCCGGCTGGCGTACCGCTGTGCACGCTCGTCATCCGTGTAGGCCGCTACCCACAGCAATGCATCGATAGCCTGCCCGTTCCGGTCGGCAAACACCGTCTCGTCGACGTGGGGTGACTCCGTCCCCTCTCGGTCGGCTGCCTCCAATCGGTAGTACTCGTCCGCGCCGGCCTGGCTCGCTCCGAACGCCTCGTCGGTCCACAGCGTCGTGGTGAGGTAATCAACGGTTCGCTGGGCGGCGTCCCGGTATGCCTCGGTTCCCGTGTAGCGGTAGCCGTGGGCGAATGCCCGGACCAGCGCGGCGTTCTCGTCGAGTAGCTTCTCCCGCCGAGGGTTGCCCCAGTTGCGCTCCGTTGCGTACCGGAAGAAGCCCCCGTCGTAGGTGTCCAGCAGATGCGTACGAATCGCTTCTAACGTCCGGATCGCCTGATCGCGAGCACGGACGAGAGCAAACTCGATGGTCCGCGGGAGCGGGAACTTCACGTCCGTTCCCCAGCCGCCGAACTCGTCGTCGAACGCGCCAAGCAGTTGCTCGACCATGTGTTCCTCGATGCGAGGTCGGAGACTGCCTGCCGGCGGCGCTTCGTCCTGTAGCTGGCGGGGGATAGAGCCCGCTGCGTCACCCTTGGCATCCCATGACTCTCGGACGGAGTTCAGGATACCGCGGAACCCGTCGGGCCCGAGGAACGTCGCCCCGGTGATGACCTCCCCGTCGGGTGTGAGGAAGACGGTCGACGGGAAGCCACCCATCGTGTACCGCTCTCTGACCTGGGGGTTGCGGTCAGCGTCCACTCGAACCGGAACGAATCCGTCGTTGATGTTCGCCGCGATGCGTGGCTCGCCGAAAGTTCGGCGGTCCATCTCCCGGCACTCGGCGCTCCACGGGACAGTCAGTGCCAGCAGCACCGGATTGCCGGCCTCGGCGGCGGCGTCGAAGGGTTCACTTCCCCACTCGTGCCACTCTACTTTGGTCTGGCTCGCGAACTCGTCCATACCGGGCTTGGGCGGTGAGCGTACAAAGGCCCTCTCACTCCTGGCGAAATGTTGATATTCGAAATGATATTGAATACTACTGAATCATGCTAAATCACGTAACAGTTACGTTACCCCTTCGGCGGCGATCCGCGTCACTGCATCGGCATGCGCTTCGCCCGGATGGAGGCCAAACTCGCGCTGGCGACCATCGCCCAGCAGTACGCTGTTGAAGCCGTTACCGAGCCCCCGATCTCGCTGGCGATGCAGATCACACTGAGTCCGACCCAGCCCATCGAAGTTCGACTGCGTAAGCGGTAACCGACTGTCTCTCCCCGGACGACCGACAGCCAGGCCTGCTCTCGAAAGGCGTTTGGGGGCGGACCTGCAAGCAGTGGTATGCTTCGGGTTATCGGGCTGTTGTTGCTCATCCCGCTGTTTGACATCGTGCTACTGGTGACGGTGGCGATTCCGTTCCTCGGCCCGCTCGTGACGGTCGCCCTCGTCGTCTTGACGGCGCTGGTCGGGATGCTACTCGTCCGTGCTGAAGGTCGTGCGACGCTCCGGAAGATACAGCAGCGGCTCGCGACGGGCGAACTCCCCACTGACGAACTCATCGATGGCGGACTCCTTATCGCGGCCGGCGCGTTCTTCCTCACGCCCGGCCTTGTGACGGACTTCGTGGGCCTCCTGCTTGCAGTGCCGTTCACTCGCTACCCAGTCCGCGCTGCCACGCGCCGCTGGGTCGTCCGGCCCTACATCGACGCCAAGACCGGCGGCTTCGCCAGCGGACAGGTGTACATTGGTGGCTTCCCCGACGAGGAGGGCGGTCCCGCCGGCTCTGGCCCGACTGGCCCCGACGGCGGCTCCGGCTCTGGTTCCGGAACCTCGTTCGATCCCGATGACGTCACCGATATCGACTTCGAAGAAGACGACACAAACTGAAGCCCTGTTGCGGTTTCACATCCCCAACCGCCTGCGAAACGTCACCCTTTTCAATACCCCTCGGGTAAAGACAAATGCGTCGGGCCAATAGCTCAATCAGGTTGAGCGCTCGGCTGATAACCGGGAGGTTCGCGGTTCAAATCCGCGTTGGCCCATACTTTCTTGGCGGACAATCACTATATGAGAGGCCTGTCCGTATGGCCCGACTGGCGTGGAACATCTATGAACGCCTGAGCGATGAGCATCTCCGGTGTCCGGAAGATCCACGACCACGCGAAGGGCCGCTCACGGACCGCCACCAGAGTCTGGTCTTCAGTCTTCGCTGGGTATTCCCTCTGGCCGAAATTGCAGTGACTGAGACCTGTCGGATTCATCCTTGTACCAGTCCGGTTGGTCGATGGTAACGTCGCCGTACTCGGTGTACGTGATTTCAACCCGAGTCGTCTTCATACTCCCGTCGTCCCTCTCGAACGTCCTCTCGACGACAAACTTCCGAAGCAGGCCGGTTTCCTCGTCGAAGAACAGTTCCATGTGGAAGTCCGTGACTGTCCTCGAACCCATCGAACGCGAATCCTTTGGCAGGGCCTCGACGCCGTCGGCGACGTACCGGTGTTGTGGACCGAACTCGGACTCGACGACCCCCTCGTCGGTGAACCGAGGGAGCGTCGAGATGCTCGCGACCCCCGTCACCGGGTTGGGGTTGTTCGCGTCCCTCATTTCGTCCGCGCGGATGGTCTCATGTCGCTGGCAGCCCTCATCGAAGATGACGCACTTCTGGCCACGCTCACTTTCCGCGGGCTTGTACTCCTTGGCAGTAACCGACTGGTTGTCGTACGTCTGGACGAATGACGTGAACTGCTCGCCTGTCTCCAGGTCTTCCCGAACCGTCCCCCTCATCTCGGTGGACATGTTCCTGGTCTCCACTGCGAACGTCATCTCGGCGACGTAGCCCGTCTGGTTCGCAAACAAGTCGCCGTGCCGTTCGAGGGCAGTAGCGACCGAGTTCATGGCTGGCCCGGGCGTGTCCGTGCCGGCGGGCACAGCATCCTCAGTGTCAGGCCCCGGCGCTTCAGCTGTCGGTGATCTCTCCGCTGGCGGAGTAGGGTTCGAACCGGGCCCACCACAGCCGGCGAGGACGACCACCACGACAACAGCAAAGAGTGACAGCTGGAACGAACGAACCATTTGGGTGACCCTGATACACCATGCGCTCTTTGTTATAGCCCAATTATCGGCGTTCCATCAGGTTTCCGGTGGCTCCTCACGGGCTTCGATCAGTACTGGGGACAGACCCGCTGATAGTCGATGTGTGGTTGTAGCTGAGTAGCAGGAGAGTGTGGACTCTTCAACACGAGTAGAAAGAGTGAGAACCCGCTTTCATACTACATGTTATCAAAACACTACCCTCTCACTCGACAAGCGAGGTAGTACTGTGGCCCAACTCACTCTCGGTGGCCGCAAGCAGGTCGTCGAGACGATGGCCGACCCGGTCGTGGAGATCAACGAGAACAACCGAGTCGTCGGTAGTATGACTGACAGTTGCACCTATAAGACCCTCAAACCGTGGGGTTGTCTCTTTCAGCCGTCCCAACGGGTACTCAGTTGCATGCCGGAGTACCGATTTACGTGTCCGGAATGCGATGCGCGTGCGCTTGTCGATGGCGGTGTTCGAGAGCGATTGCTGTCGGTCGGCTGTCCCGTCTGTAGTTGCCCTGTTGGCCGCTCCGCATTTGACGAGGGCACGTCTTTCGGAGACGACCACTACTGAGGTTCACCGTATTCAAGAGGGAGGTCCCCTCTCAAGGAGCGTGGCGTTCCGGCTCTGGCGGAAGCATGAAGCCAGTCGGGGAGAGTTCACAGGAACATCCGTCTGTCTCAGAAGTCACTGAGCTGGGACTGCAACCCGGCGACCAGTTCGGATTTCCGCCGTAACTGTCCCAGCTTGACCGGGAGTTGGTCGGCAATCGCCGTCAGTGTCTCACGGAAGGATTGGCCGATTCCCGGTTCTCCACTGAAGGCATTGCGAACGCCTTCTCGCACTTGCCAGACACCGACCGGGGCCCAGTAGTCGTCGGTGATTTCCCGGAGGACCAGGCATTTCGCCTGCCGGTCGCGCTCCTGGAGGTGTTCGAGGACGCCAAGCCGTGCCGCGTAGTAGGCCCCGGCAGTCTCCTCGACGTAGGCTGTTCGGCCCTCATAGCCCTCATGGGCACTGGACATGTAGTAACCCGCCTGGGGGCGCGGGTTCCAGACGCTCTGTGGCGCCTTCATTTCGACGAGTTCGAACTCCCAGCGGCCGGGTGCGAGCACCACCCAGTAGCGGTTCCCCAGGTACTCGTTGTACCACACTTCCGGCTTGTCGATGGTATCGGCGTTGCGGAGCGTTCCACGCACGTACTGGCCGACAGTGTCGTCGACGGCGGTAATCGACCACCGCGTCGGCACGAGTGACCGTTCGCTGGCCTGTCCAAGCGCTCCTGCCGAGAGAATGGTGTTGATGTCGTACACGTCGAACCCGCGACAGTAGAGGTACGACATCGCGCCCTCAGCGCGCCAGTCGTCGTCCGAGAGTGTCTTCTCGACGGCGCGGGGGACATGGGGGTTCTCCGCCAGGTCGGCCCCTGTGGCGTGCGCTCGCGGACCTGTCGGGGTCCGAACGTCGTCGAAGCCAACGTCCATTTCAGGGGTTCCGTCCAGTCCGACCTCGACATCGACGGGATGATCAGCGATGGCGACCTCCCGTTGGACGCCAACGAACCCGTTCCAGACGTCGTGCACGCCGCCGCTGCCGCGTCCACCACTAGTGCTGACAGAATCCACAGGCGTCGTCTGTGTCGAGTTCACCATTCCTGTCCGGCGCTGTAGTACGTCTTCGATTCCAAGTCCGTTATGATACCAGTCGCCGCTGGTTGCGAACCCGGCGGCCGAGGCGTCGGCGTCGACCGGGGAGAGCAGCCCCGTTGAGACGTTTGGATACCCCGAGCGACCAACGAATATCTCGGGTGCGGTCGAGCCAAACAGCGAGTCGCCCTGCAGTGCCGCCTCGAACTGGCGCTCGACGTCTTCGAGGTGGTCAGTGATGGCATAGGACTTCTCCGCCGCAAGGCGACGCCGCTGGGCGGCTTCGTCCCGTTCGAATCCCTCGAAGAACTCGTCGAGTTGCATCTGTCGCCTCTTCGGTCCTGCCTGTCAAGAACCTTTCCGGGAGCAAGTATTACAATGCTGGATCGAGTAACAACAGCTGTTATAAATCATGGTGGATACAACGAAGTGGTTCCTAGCCGGGGCTACACTGATCAGTGTCGCCGTCATCTTCATCTCGGCGGTAATCCCTGTTGCATACCAGCAGGCGCTCGTGAACCTGCTCGTGGGCGAGCTAGCGGCTATCGCGCTCGGTCACTCAGCGTATCGCGTCTCGTCGGGCAAGCAACCGAGCTTGAAGGCGGCGGTGTTGTCGATCGTCAGTGGCGTCATACTGGTCCTCTCGCCGATATTCATCAGCCCAGTCGACCCGATACTCTCAATACTGTTTGGCGTAGGTGGCATCATCACTGTTGCTGGCATCGTTAGCGTTCTGACCCGCGTCATTGGGGGCGAGGAGGGCCGCCAGACCGGCGCGGACCGTATCGCCGGACAAGCCGGTAACTGACACTGCCGAGTCCGCTTACGGGACGGTCCGCACCCAGCGGACCACAACGTCTATACTGTCAGGTCGGCCACCCTCGGATGATGCCGGTCATCGAATGTGACGAGACGACGGCCCGCGAGCGACTCCAGGCAGAGGGACTCTCAATCAAGGATGGTAACACTGACCACGAACGCTGGCGCGCTGAATACGATAATGCAACGGCGGTCGCGTACGAGGGGAAAGTCGTCGTTCAGGGAGAGGACACCGCTCGACTCGAAGCGCTGCTGCGGGGGGATACCGGTGGGCGCGTTCACGCGTACTTCGACGGGGCGTCACGCGGTAACCCCGGGCCCGCATCGGTCGGCTACGTTCTCGTCGACGACAGTGGCATCGTCGCTGAAGGCGGCGAAACCATCGGTACGGCGACGAACAACCAGGCCGAGTATGAAGCGCTCATCCGCGTGGTTGAGGTCGCGCGGGACTACGGCTTCGATGACGTTCACATTCGTGGGGACTCGGAACTGATTGTCAAGCAAGTCCGGGGTGAGTGGGACACGAACGACCCCGAGCTGCGCGAAAAGCGGGTCCGCGTGCGGGAGTTGCTCACCGGATTTGACGACTGGACTATCGAGCACGTTCCACGGGAGATAAATGACCGCGCCGACCAATTAGCGAACGACGCACTCGACGATGACTGACCTGCCGACTGACGTTACCGAACGGGCCGAACGGCTCACGAGGCTCGCCCGCGAAGCAGTAGACGACGCGGAAGCGGACGCGTACAGGGGGGAGCGAAACGACCTACTTGCTGAGTACGACTACACAGCGCGTATCAGAGAAGAGAAAACCGGTGAGGTACTCGTCTGCCATCCCGACGAGTGGGTTGAGGAGGGCGTCATCCGGCCGGATCGTATCGATGACATCGACCGCGGCGTCGAAATACAGTTGTCGGGTCCTGGTGATCCAGACGTGTGGAAGGAAATCGACGAACAGAACCGAGCCGTCGTCGACGCAGTCGCTGACGCCCACGGATCGGTCCACGGTGCGAACGCGAGCGCGCTCGCCGACTTCATGGGGAACCACTACGCGAAGTTGATCTCCGAAGCAACAGCGGACGAACTTCGGGAGTTCAGAGAGGAGTACTTCTCGCGAAACGCGTGGCCGACCGACGAACAGCGCTCGGTCGTCGAGCAGTCCGTTCGGTTGACTGTCGAGGAAGCAGGTGGCCGTCTTCCTGACAACTGATAGCTCTCTAGCTGCGTGTTCTGCTACCAATACGTCGCCTATGCGCGGCTAGTAGGTTCCGATTAACGGAGAGAATTAAGCGTCTGACCGTGTGCTTACTGCTGTGCGGAAACCAGGTCGTGGAGCTCGTCGGCCCGTCCCTCACCGGAAACGAACTTCTCGAACACCCATCCGAGCTGGTCAAGCACAGCTTCTTTGCCTTCGCCCGTCAGCGAATACTGATTCGTCCGCTTGTCGAGTTCGCTCTTTTCGACGAGTCCCATCTCGACGAGGTCGTCGAGATTCGGGTACAGCCGACCGTGGTTGACCTCGTCGTCATAGTACGCTTCGAGCTCCCGTTTGATAGCAAGACCATACCGAGGCTCTTCAGCAAGTATTACTAGGATATTCTGCTGGAAAGCCGTTAGTTCTTTTGCGATGCCCGGGCTGCCCGTAACCGTTTGTGCCTCTGACATGGTTAGGTTATTGTCAGCAAGCTATTTAACACTTGTTAAGTCTAACGCACATTCCCTGTATGCGTGACTGAACACCAGACAATAGGGGGATCGGGATATGTATGGAATGTTACTGTATTGCACATTCATACGAGACATTTCTCCTTGGAAATCCATTCAGAATGTCGATTACAGGAAGTAAGTACTACCTAAGAAGATCTATATTTAGTGATATATATGAATTAGATAACATATAATACCCACCGAGTACCGTCGTACGGACATTACGAAAGGACTTTTTGGCGCCGTTGCGCAGACGCCGGTGATGACGAACCTCTGGGAAGATCTCGAAACCGGACCGAACCCACCTGAAGAAATATACGCTGTCGTCGAGTGTCTGAAGGGCGAGCGAAACAAGTACGAGTACGAGAAGGACATCCCGGGCGTTGTTCTTGACCGGGTGCTCCACTCCAACGTCCACTACCCCTCGGACTACGGATTCATCCCGCAGTCGTACTACGACGACGAGGACCCGTTCGACGTGCTGGTCCTCGTCGAAGACCAGACGTTCCCCGGCTGTGTCATTGAGGCACGCCCCGTGGCCCTGATGAAGATGGACGACGACGGCGAGCAGGACGACAAGGTCATCGCGGTTCCGACTGAGGACCCACGGTACGACCACATCGACGATCTCGACGACATCCCACAACAGACCGTAGACGAGATTGACGAGTTCTTCGCGACGTACAAGAACCTCGAAGAGGGCAAAGAAGTCGAGACGCTGGGCTGGGAAGACAAGGAAGCGGCAAAAGACGCAATCGTCCACGCACAGGAACTGTACGACGAGGAATTCAACTAACGTACCCGGCACGGCTACCTTTTATTTATTTCAACCAACACGCTGGTGTATACCCAGAGGTAATACCGGCAGGTGTCTCCGATGATGTATGAGCATGGGTAATCTTTTGCCCGTGTAGTGGGTATCTTCGTGTGCATGGCTACTGACGAAACTGACGCGGCCTTGGACCACCCGACGACTGTTCCGCGAGCGGAGCGGCGGTCGACACCCGGAATTGCACATCTGACCGTGGTTCCGGAGAACGCGGACAGATCGTCCTGACAGGCTACTGTTCCCGACGATATTGCCGCTTTCGACGACACGGCTCCGAAAAGAAGTTTCTTGTTCCTGACCTAACTAACGGACCGTATGGGATTATTCGACCGGTTGAAGGGAGACGACGCACCACGTGTTGCCTTCTTCGGTATCGACGGCGTACCGTTTAGCCTCATCGACGAACACCCAGACGTGTTCCCCAACCTCTCGGAGATGGCGGAGAGTGGGAGCGCCGGTCCGATAGACAGCATCGTCCCACCCGAGTCAAGCGCCTGTTGGCCCGCACTGACGACTGGTGTCAACCCCGGCCAGACCGGCGTCTACGGCTTTCAGGACCGTGAAGTCGGCTCATACGATACGTACGTTCCGATGGGACGCGACGTACAGGCAACGCGTCTCTGGGATCGCGTCACGGATGACGGCCGTGACGCGACGGTCCTGAACGTTCCTGTCACCTTCCCACCGCAGCGGAACGTCCAGCGGATGGTCTCGGGATTCCTCTCACCCGGCGTCGACAAGGCCGCCTATCCCGATGATCTCCGTGACACACTCCAGGATAGCGGTTACCGTATCGACGTCAACGCCAAGCTCGGTCACGACGACGACAAAAGCGAGTTCATCGACGACGCTCACGAGACACTCGAAAAGCGCTACGAGACGTTCAAACACTACGTCGAACAGGACGACTGGGACCTGTTTTTCGGTGTGTTCATGACCACTGACCGGGTCAATCACTTCCTGTTCAAGGACTACGAACGCGATGGCGAGAACCAGGAAGCGTTCTTCGAGTTCTACAGGCAGGTCGACGCGTATCTGGGTGACCTGCGAGATCGACTCCCTGACGACGTGACGATGGTCGTCGCCTCTGACCACGGTTTCACCTCGCTTGACTACGAGGTCCACTTCAACGAGTGGCTCGAACAGGAGGGATGGCTCGAATACGAGACGGACGACCACTCCGAACTTGGCGACATCAGCGAGGACACGGATGCGTACTCGCTCATTCCCGGTCGTTTCTACATCAATCTGGAGGGCCGTGAACCGAACGGCGGCGTTCCTGAAGAGGAGTACGAGTCCGTCCGCGCAGACCTGAAAGAGAAACTGGAATCGCTCGAAGGCCCGGATGGCGAGCCGGTCGCCGACCGTGTCGTCACGAAGGAAGACGCCTATCGCGGCGACCACGACGACATCGCGCCGGACCTTACTGTCATCCCGAACTACGGCTTCGACCTGAAGGCCGGATTCAAAGGATCGGACGATATCTTCAGTGTCGGCCCGCGTAACGGCATGCACAGCTTCGACAACGCGACGCTGCTTATCGACGATGCCGACGCTCGCATCGACGACGCCGACCTCTACGACATTGCCCCGACTATCCTCGACTTGATGGACCAGGACTTCAACCGCGCGGAATTCGACGGAAGCAGTCTGGTGTAGCCGTTATAAACGGTCGAACTGAGGCTTATAACAGCCTGTCCAAGTCTTCGTTCATGAACTCTTCTGGATCGGCCTGCTCGCTTTGTGAGTTGGCGGCCTCACGGGCGCGATCCATGAACTCGTCGACCCGTTCGGAGAGCTCTACGCCTGAGAGGACGATGAGCGAGGCGATTTTATCAGAGCCGAGCGGGAAGTCACCGCCTCGGACCTCCATACTCCCGGTCTCGTCCTCAACCCAGCGGCGGGCGCGCTCGACACCCTTTCTGGAGAGGCGCTGCGGATCGCTAGCGACGACGAGGAGGGCAGAATCGGCCTCGACCGCATCGGGGAGGCTCATACTGGTGAGGAGGGCCTTGCGAGTCACGCTGGTGATCGTGTTGACGTTCTCGCCGGGGTCCTTGCTCGCTTCGGCGCTGGCGTAGCCGATAGACGCGATGCCGCCACCTCTGAGTGTGTTGATGATCTCCGAGGAGTCAACGACACTCTCGCCGACCCCTTCGACTGCCTCACCGGAGGCAAGTAGCAGGCCGACGCGCTGTGAGATGGCGTCGTTGATCCGCTCGAAGCCGGCGGCAACGCTGTCACCGCTGCCGCGCCAGGCGTCGTTGTCGACGAGGAGGAGGGAGTCGGCCTCGCGAGCAGCGGTCTTGAGTGAGCGACCGGCGTTGGCCTGGTAGAGCCCGCCCTCGTCCCGGCCGGGAAGAATGCCGAGGACGTACACCGGTTTCTCGTAGATGCGCTTGAGTTCGCGGGCGAGCATCGGTGCGCCGCCGGAGCCAGTACCACCGCCGAGCCCAGCGACGACGATGATAGCCTCAGCTTCGGTCGTGATCCGACCGTCGAGTTCGTTCAGTACCTCGGTGGCGTTCTCTTGCATGATCTGGGCCCCGAGCTCGTTGTCGCCACCGACCCCGTGGCCCTTCACGCGGTCCTGCCCGATAAGCGCCGTATCAATATCGAGGCTCTGGAGGTCCGCCTTCGCTGTGTTGACGGCGAGGGCACCCCGCACAGCGTCAAACCCCATATCGTAATCGAATTCGGCCAGGGACTGGGTGACTTTCCCACCCGCCTGTCCAACACCAATCAGGACGACTTTCATACTCAACCTCTCGGGAGGCCGACTAATCAACGTTATCCCCGACACAGCTCGGACGGTACGGAGACGTTATGCCACCGCGTGGCGTACAAAGAGGATGAAGCGACTACTCGATGTGGAGCGTGTAGATGCGTTTGCGGGCGTCGGAAAACGAGAACCGTGAATCGATAACGCCGACCTCGTCGAGGCGGTTGAGCGCATAGCGGACCGTGCGCGGCGGCAACAGCGTTTCATCGGCGAGTTGGCTCTGAGTCAGCGTGTCGTTGTACTCCAGCACCTTCGCGACGAGTTTCGCGCTCGGTGGGAGCTCGCGGACGGCCTCCCAGCCGGTCCTCTCGCTTTCACCGTCCACATCTGCACGGGGTATATCGGATGCACTCATGATACTTTCCCGTATCGGATACAGAGTGATAATATTTTCTGTTCATGATTATGCTTGCAGAGAATGTCTCGGCAATTAATGCACCATCAGGTGCCATGCCCGGTGCCCGAAAGTTTACGGTGGGCACATCCGGTGTCACAGACGTGGACGAAGTCGAGGTCAGTACGGTCGTATACGTCCCGCCCGAAGACGTCTACGAGTTTCTGTTAGACTTCCCGGGCTATGCACGTTACTCGGAGTATCTTGACCGCGTAACACAGGACGGCGACGGGAAACCGGGGACAAACTACGACCTCGTGTTCTCGTGGTGGAAGCTCTCCTACACTGCTCGGTCAGAAGTGACCGACGTTTCGCCGCCAACGCGAATCGACTGGCGCATCGTCAAAGATATCGACGCTGCGGGGTACTGGGAAGTCGAACCTGATCCGGACGGCGTCCCGGGGGACGTGGAGAAAGCGTCGCGCGTCAGATTCCACGTCACGTTCGACCCAGGGTCGGCGTCGGACAACGCTATTGACCTCCCGCGCCTCGTATCGATGGACTGGGTCATCGAGAAAGTCAAGCCGCTCATCCGCACGGAAGCGACCAGAATCGTCGAACGAGTCGTCGAGGACATCGAGGGGCAGAAACGGGACGTCGATCTGAAGATTCACACGGGCCCGGACTCAGTGTGACGTGGCGACGAACCGTCGCTACTCGGGCGTCTCGTAGTCGCCGCCGTACCGGATGAAGAAGTACGCGAGCCCCAACGTCGCGACCATCACGAAGGAGGTGGCGACGCCAAGCGTTTTCGCACTGCTTGGCACTTCTGGGGGACCGGAACTTCCGCCACCCCCGCCGCCCGAGGATTTGGTCGGGTAATCAGTTCCGACAACGATGGCACCCTTCATACCCAGCCCCTCGTGCGGGACACAGACGTAGGGGTAGATGCCGTCTTCCTCGAACGTGTGCTCGTAGTTGACGCCAGCGCTAGATGTAGCACTACCGGAGTCTAACGGTCCATCGCCGTCCGAGACGACGTTGTGGCCACCGCCTTCACCGGTCCATTCCCACTGGACGGTCGCGCCGTTGTCGACGTGGATCGCTGGCGGGCCGAAGCCGAAGGAACCACCGTTGGCCTCAACACCGACCTCTACCGTCGCGGTGTCCTGTCCGGTCGCGTCAGTGACCGACCCGTCGTAGTTTCCAACTTGGTCGAGGAATCCCTCGAAATCCGGTGGACCGCCGCTCGACTCACCGTCGCCGTCTTCCTGTGCGGTCGCGGTGCCTGCAGCGGCCGATGCGGCCGTTGCCCCCGCTGCCGTCCGCAGGAGCGCCCGACGAGACACGTCCGCTCTACCGTCTGTCATACCTGGCCGTTCGGGAGTCCCCGTCGTGAATATGTCGGTTTCGAATCGGGGCGTCGTCGGTTCGCTGGACCAGCTGCCAGTGCCGTGAAACCTTTAACGCCGGTAGAACCAAACCAAGGGTATGTCCGTCGGGAGCGAAGGGGTCGTCGGAGCTGTTCGTATTGACCTCAATCGATTACACGAAACCTGGATGGAGATTGTCTACCCACGCCAGCGAAACACTGACAACACCGTTCTCGGGACGTGGACGCCGGATTCCACGCTCGGGATGGCGCTCTATCGACTCTGGTCGGCGCTTGGGATTCCAGTCATCACCCTCATCTATCCACTCGTGCTGTGTGGTGTGATCCTTCGGTACCAGACCCGTCGCATCGATGGGACTGCGACGCGACTGGGTGTTGTTGGCGTCGTCCTCCTTTCGGTACTCATCTGGGGGAGCCTCGCGGCCATGGCCCGTTTTGAGCCGGGCAGCGTCGACCTGGTATCGGGCGGGTTCGTCGCGGTGGCAGTTGCTGGCGGCGTCGCGACACTGTCGGCCGCGCTCGCTGTCACCTTCCGGCGCGTTGGCGGCCGTGGGACGACAGTCGCGCTGGCGTACCCGTTTGCGATGACGGCGATCTTTTTGCCGCCAGTCGTCGCGGCGCTGTACTCGAAATCGGTCGCCTCGCTCGTCATCCCGACGACCGACTCGCTATCGCGGTGGTTCCTCTATGAGGTACTGGGCCCTGTCGGTGCGAAGGAGTTCTTCATCAATAACTTCGACCGGGAAGGCATCGCCTATGTCATCATCTGGCTCGGTGTCTCGTTCCCGCTGGGCTGGGTGCTCGGCCTGCTGGTGTCGCTTGCGGACCTCGTTCGCCCGGCAGAGTGACCGCAAGGCCAACGTTTAGACGAGCCCAGTACCAATATCCGGCTGTTATGGAATTCGACGAAATCAAGACGGCGGCCGCGTTTATCGTCCTCTTCGGCGTGCTCGCTGTCGGGACGTTCATGAGTCCGATGCGCGACAGCACCGTTATGATGGTCATGGGTGGCCTGCTCGTGTTCGGCCTCATCACCCTCCTCATCGGCGTCAAGCACGGCGAGTACCGCGCCTCACACTGAGCCGATCAGTCGAAGCACGCCCCGCTACGACGGTGTCGCGTCGTCCGGTCGAATGACGGTTTCTTCCTGGGCATCACCATCAGCGACGGCGATATCGGCGGTCGCTTCGCTTCCGAACGTCACTGTCGCACCAGCCCGCATCGGCGCGAGCAGCCCAGCGACCAGTGTCCCGGCCGTCGTCATCGGTGCACGGAGCGAAATCGCTGTCTCCTCGTCGATCTCGTAGTCGGCGACAATCCGCTGGCTCTCGGCCAGCAGTTCGCCGTGTGTGTATGTTCTGTCGGCCGCCAGTACGTCGTCTGCTGGGGAGACTTCGCCCGGCGGCTGGAGCGGGTTCTCGCTCCACAGCTCCCGCTCGAACTGGGCGATTGTAGGATCCTCGACCGGGCCACCGTACGCCAGTCCCTTTGTCCCCGGTCCCCGCGTGTAGCGGTTGAGCCACGCTGCCGGGGCGACGAGCGCCGTCGCATCGACCGCGCTTGGCGGGTCCATATCCACGACTGCGCCGTCGAGGGCGGCCGACAGGAACGCTAGCAGTGCATCTGGCGCGTCCCGAAGATAGCCCGGCCGGTCATCGTCTGTCGGTTCCTTGGGACCGACCACGACAGCGACCCGGGTCCCGTGCCGGACGCCGTAGTGGCGCAGGAGGTTCCCACCCTTCCAGGCGTTCGTGGCGAAGTCGGTGTAGCTGTACGGTGTCGACCGCTCTGGTGTGCGAAATAGCACGCTGTCGCGTTCGCGCGCCTGTGCGACGAGATCCCCAAGTACCTGCATATCCGCTCTTTCGACCCCGCCGGTCAAAAGCGGCGTGGGCCACAAAGCCGATGTACATGGCGCAATCCAGTAGCTAGAAATGAACTGCCAACAACAGGTGTCCGAGTTCGTTCGACGCAGCGACATCGAGACACCCCCAGCCTACCGGCTGTTGGACGTAGTATCAGAACTCGGGAAGATCGCGTCGGAGGTCAACGAAACGACGGGCTACGGAACGGATTCGACGGCGCTATCGATCCCAGAAGACGAAGTCGGCGACGCGCTGTTTGCACTTCTCGCCCTGTGTGAACAGCTTGATATCGACGCCGACAGCGCCCTCTCGGAAGCGCTGGCAAAGTACGAGTGATAACGCGCGAGACGTCAGCAGGCGGGGAACTCCTTACAGCGAGTTCTTGAGTTTCTCGAAGAAGCCCTCTTCCACATCAACCTCCTCTCCGCCGGCTGCCGCGAACTGTTCGAGGGCCTCTTTCTGCTCGGCGTTGAGGTCATCGGGCGTGACGACCTGGACCTGCACGTAGAGATCGCCGTGGCCGCGGCGACGGAGCCGTGGCATTCCCTTGCCTTCGAGACGGAATACCTCACCGCTCTGGGTCCCGCTCGGGATTTCGAACTCGACTGTGCCATCGAGTGTCGGAACGTTGATCGAGTCACCGAACACCGCTTGCGGGAACGAAATGGCTTGCTGGTGGGTGAGGTTGTCGCCGTCGCGCTCGAAGTCGGGATGGTCGCGGACAGACACCTGGATGAGCAGGTCGCCGTTCGGTCCGCCGCGCTCGCCGGGCGCGCCTTCCCGCTCCATCCGGAGGGTCTGCCCGTCGGCGATACCCGCAGGGATCTCGACTTCCAGGCTCGCGTCGTTCTGGACGACACCGTCACCGCGGCAGGTCGAACAGGTCTCGTCGTACAGTGTTCCCTCGCCCTCACAGCGCCGACAGGTCGCGGTCTGCTGGACGCGCCCCATCGGTGTCTGCTGGACGCGCGTCGTCTGTCCCTGACCGTTACATTCCGGGCAGGTCTGTGAGCCTGCGCCCGGTGGATGGCCGGCCCCGTCACAGTCACCGCAGGTCTCTGGCCGCGTGACGTTCAGCTGCTTCGTTGCGCCCTCGTAGGCCTCTTCGAGATCGATCTCCAGTCGCGTCTGGAGGTCCTGCCCCTGCCGCGGCCGGTTACCACCACGACCGCCGCGGCCGCCCCCACCGAAGAACTGATCGAAGATATCCTGCATATCGAAGCCTCCGCCAGCACCACCGCCGAACGGATCGCCCCCCATTCCGCCGCGACCACCGCCAGCGCCGCCGCGCTTCTCGGCCTGCTCGAAGCGCTCGTGGCCCATCTGGTCGTACATCTGGCGCTTCTCCTCGTCGGTGAGAACCTCCTTGGCCTTCTTTGCTTTCTTGAACTTCTCCTCAGCATTGGGGTCGTCGCTTACGTCCGGGTGGTACTCCCGGGCTTTCTCTCGATAGGCCTCCTGGATTTCGTCTTCGGAGGCGTCTCGAGAGACTCCCAGTATCTCGTAGAAATCCTGACTCATTCGTTGTACGAGGCATAGACGATTGAGCTACTTGAAAAGAACGGCTTCTCGACTGCGGGCGTGAATCGGAATCTAAACAGACCCACGAGACCGTTCGAACCGTACCGGGGCGCTTATTTCCGTGCCACTGGAGGCGTTCAGTAATGAGTCCTGAGCCGTCCCAGAAGCGTCGGGGTGTCGTCACGGTCGAGCGGGTCGTCGTCTGGGGGCTCGCGGCTCTCGCCATCGCCGGACTGGCTGCGGTGGCTGTGGGCCCCGGTGCGGACCTGCGGGCAGCAACGCCGGCGGTCGACATCGACGGCCAGTTCGACGCAGAGACCGGGGCGGTCACGCTCACCCACGTGGGCGGCGACCGGCTCACCGACACCAGCACGCACGAAGTGCGCGTCGTCGTCACCGACGCGGATCGGAACCAGTCGACCTCGCTGGTGTGGGCCGATGGCGACGGGCTCCCGCTCGAAGCGGGCGCGCAGTTCACGGTTGACGACCCGCGCGTGGATGCGGATGGCGACGGCGACTACCTCGACGGTGACGCCTCGGTTGGCTTCTATCTCGACGCCGGGGACATCCTCTCTGTCCGCTGGACGGGACGCCCGCTCGGTGCGCCGAGCGTGTACACGACGACGCTTGATACGGTTACCCTCTCCAACGAGACTGCGTGACCGATTCGGTGGCACAGCGTCTCCTGTAATTCGTTTCAGCGAATCTTTACGTACGACTGTGGCAACTTGTAGCACATGTCCACTGACGACAGTTATCAGGCAGTGCTCCCGCTGGACCGACTGCGCGACGATGCCCCTGTCGTCGAACAGGTCGGGGGCCGTTCCATCGCCTTCTTCGCCCACGATGATCGGGTGTACGCGGTCGACAACCGCTGTCCGCACATGGGGTTCCCGCTCGCGAAGGGGACCGTCGAGGACGGGTTGCTCACCTGCCACTGGCACCACGCCCGGTTCGAACTGGCCTGTGGTGACACATTAGACCCCTGGGCCGACGATGTGCAGACGTTCCCCGTCGAGATTCGCGGCGGAACCGTGTTCGTTAACCCCGACCCCGAACCAGACGTGCCGCCGGCAACCCACTGGCGCAACCGGCTCGCTGACTCGCTCCAGCAGAACCTCGACCTCGTCGCGGCAAAGGCTGTCATCCATCTCGATGATCTCGGAGAGGGCTTCGAGACGCCGCTGTCGACGGCGCTGGATTTCGGCGTCCAGTACCGATCAATGGGGTGGGGTCGCGGGCTGACGACACTCGGAGCGATGGCAAACCTCTACGACGACGTGGCTCACGACGAGAAACTCAGGGCGATGTACGTCGGCGTCACCGCGGTGGCCGACAACTGCGCCGGTGAACCGCCGCGGTTCCCGCAGTACGAACTCGGCAACGACGACCTCTCGAAGGCCCGCCTGAAATCGTGGTTCCGGGAGACCTGCGAGGTGCGGGACAGCGACGGCGCGCAGCGGTGTCTCCGGACGGCCGCGAGCGAGCTCCCGCCCGCCGACGTGGTCGAGATACTGCTCGCGGCGGCCACGGATCACCTGTACATGAACGCCAGCCACACGCTCGACTTCGTGAATAAGGCTGTCGAAACACTGGACCACGTCGGCTGGAGCTGTGCCGACGACGTGCTTGCGTCGACTGTCGACCAGTTCACCGATGCCACCCGGAGCGAAGAACGGTCCCAGTGGCGACAGCCCGTCGACGTGGCACAGTTGTGCCTCGACACCCGCGAGACACTCTCAGATCTTGTCGTCGCTGGTGAGGGGCGTACGTGGGAGCGACCAGAGGGCTTCGTCGAGACGTTGCTACGGGACGACCCCGAAGTCATTGTCGACGCGCTACGGGACGCCATCCGGGCTGGTGCGACCGCCGAGCAACTGACGCACGCCGTCGCGCTCGCGGCGACCCGGCGGATCGCACAGTTCGGAACGAGCAACGAGTTCTCGGACTGGAACACCGTCCATCACACGTTCAGCTACGCCAACGCCGCCCACGCACTGGCGGCCCGAACCGATGCCATCGAGGCCTACCGACCGTGTTTCGACGGCGCGATGTCGGTGTATCTGGATCAGTTCCTGAACTCCCCGCCCGCGCCGCTGCCCGAACCCGGCGTGTCCGACCGCGCTCCGGCGGCTATCCGCGAGGATCTCTTGGCGACGTTCGTCGAGCAGGGCCGCGTGGACGACGCCGGGGCCCTCGTGAGCGAGCACTTCGACGCAGGCGGTGACAGCGCGGCCCTGCAACGGGCACTCGCCGAAGGACTGCTGCGAGAGGACGCGGGCTTTCACGAACTCCAGAACGTCGAGGCTGCCGTCCGACAGACGCGGTTCGCCGACACCGACGCGGAGCGTCGCCTCCCGCTGATTGCGACGGCCCGGTATCTCGCCGCACACTTCCCAACGCGCCGGGAGCGCGAGCAGACGTTCGCCATCGCACGTCGCCTGTTCCGCGGGGAGCGACTCCACGAGAACGGGGGCACACCGAAATAATCCACGACTCTCTGTCGGTCGGTGGCCTGTTTGGAATCCCAAACGCCTGCTCAGCCGTCGCTCGGCTCGGATTCCACGAACACGTCGCCGCTCCTGTTCACTTTCACGTGGCGATCATCGACGGTAAAAGAGAGGGAGAGTTCGTCGGTCGAAGCCGTTGAGTGCCTGAGTAGCGAGTCGAAGGCATCTGGGTCGAGCGTTTCGAAAAGCGGACGCAGCTCTGTCGGGTTCCGGTCAGCGGCAATCGAGACCGTCTCGATAACCGCTATCGACGGTGACACGGCAACCCAGTCGAACTGCGCGTGTATGACGTTGGTATCGCCGGGGCTCCAACCCGACGACTCGTCGGCTCCACTCATTGCCGGTTGTTTGTCACCGAGAACCATTAATATTGTTGTCATTTATCATGCGACACATTCGAATCAGTTGGTTTCACTGTATCCCCTGTGAATTCGGATTTCAGGGGTTTGAACCGAAGCCATCCCTTCGCTTGTCGTCTGTCACTGCCGTGTCAGTGTTTCCCAGCCGTGTCTTGACTCACGTATCGACCGCAGCCGGTTCTGTTAGTGACTATCTCTCTGTTCACGGCGGATGGCACGGGGCTTGCACCCGAGGTAGCCGACGAAAGCAACTGCTGTCGGTGCTCTTCGATTACTCGGCGGCCGAGTCGCTCCCGTACGGAAGCCTGCTCTGCTCGACCGCTCAGAGCTTGTTTTCGACGTTTTCTACAATTAAAAATATCGCTTGCTTCGCAACCCACTGTCAGAGCGTCCGTTGACGAGCCAACGAGGATACCGCCTTACTCCTCGTCGTCTTCCTGAACGTCCTCGAAGTCAGCGTCCACGTACTCTTCACCCTGTTCGGCAGCACCGCCGGCAGCGCCGCCCGGGCCAGCGGCTCCGCCGGGACCGGCCCCGGCTGCACCGCCCGGACCAGCGCCCGCGGCTCCGCCGGCAGCCTGCTGGGCCTGTTCCTGATACATCTGCTTGCCGATCTCCTGCAGTTCCTCGCTCAGGGTCTCGGTGACTTCTTCGTAGTCCTCTTTCGTGGCGTCCTCGTCTTCGAGGACTTCCTCGACATCTTCGATTTTCGCCTCGATGTCGGACTTGAGGTCGGCGTCGATTTCCTCCTCGTTCTCGTCGAGCAGGGTCTCGGCACGGCGGACGGAGGCCTCGGCCTCGTTGCGGGCTTCGATACGCTTTCGGCGCTCCTCGTCCTCTTCGGCGTGCTGCTCGGCCTCCTGTTGCATCTCCTCGATCTGCTCGTCGGAGAGGCCGGCACCGCCCTCGATGGTGATGTCTTCCTTGTTGCCCGAGCCCTTGTCCTCGGCTTCGACGTTGACGAT
Organism: Haloarcula sp.; assembly: GCA_042219425.1. Taxonomy (GTDB): domain Archaea; phylum Halobacteriota; class Halobacteria; order Halobacteriales; family Haloarculaceae; genus Haloarcula. The sequence goes on from JBDGPY010000019.1 coordinate 29,135, forward strand.
ACCGTTCTCGTCGATGTTGAACGACACTTCAATCTGAGGTGTACCCGCAGGGGCTGGTGGGATGCCGGAGAGTGCGAACGCACCGAGCAGTTCGTTCTCCTCGGCTATCTCACGTTCGCCCTGGAAGACGCGAATCTGAACCTGCGTCTGGTTGTCCTGGGCGGTCGTGAAAATCTTCGATTCCTCGGTCGGAATGGTGGTGTTCTTTTCAATGAGCCGTTCGAACAGGCCGCCTTTGACCTCGACACCGAGCGACAGCGGCGTCACGTCCAGCAGGACGATGTCGTCCACGTCGCCCGAGAGGACGCCGGCCTGGATGGCCGCGCCCAGCGCGACGGCCTCATCGGGGTTGACGTTCTTCTTCGGCTCCTGGCCGGTCATCTCTTCGACCCTGTCCTGGACCTGTGGCATCCGGGTCGACCCACCGACGAGGATGACCTCGTCGATGTCTCCCCTGTCGTAGTCCGCGTCGGCGAGGGCCTGCTCCGTCGGGCCAACCGTCCGTTCGATGAGATTCTCGGTGAGTGACTCGAATTTCGCACGCGTGAGCTTCTCTTCGAGGTCGAGCGGGCCATCGTCCGTCGTCGCGATGAACGGGAGATTGATGCGGGTCTCCTTGCGCGAGGAGAGCTCGATCTTGGCTTCTTCGGCGGCTTCGGTCAGCCGCTGGAGGGCCTGCCGGTCGTCGCGCAGGTCGATGCCGTGTTCGGCCTCGAACTCGTCGGCGAGGTAATCAATGATGGCCTCGTCCCAGTCGTCGCCACCGAGGTCGTTGTCCCCGTTGGTCGCGACGACCTCGTAGACGCCGCCGCCCAGGTCGAGGATGGAGACGTCGAACGTCCCGCCGCCGAGGTCGTACACGAGGACGGTCTGGTCGGACTCGTCGTCGAGTCCATAGGCCATTGCCGCTGCGGTCGGCTCGTTGACGATGCGCTCGACCTCGAAGCCGGCAATCTCGCCGGCGTCCTTGGTCGCCTGGCGCTGTCGGTCGTTGAAGTACGCGGGGACGGTAATGACGGCCTTCTCGATCTCGTCGCCGAGGAACTCCTCGGCGTCCCGCTTGATCTTCTGGAGGATCATCGCCGAGACCTGCTCGGGCGTGTACTCTTCGCCGTCCAGCTCGACCGAGTAGTCGTCTTCGCCCATGTGGCGCTTGATCGACTGGATCGTCTGGTCGGGGTTCTTTACGGCCTGGTTCTTCGCCGGTTTCCCGACGAGTCGTTCGCTGTCGTCGAACGCCACGACGGACGGTGTCGTCCGTTCACCTTCGGCGTTAACGATGATTTCGGGGTCGCCACCTTCCATGACCGCGAACGCGCTGTTCGTGGTCC
>JBDGPY010000088.1:0-30250 GCA_042219425.1 Haloarcula sp.
AGGGCAACAACTGTCGGGGGGTGGCGCGGGACCATTATCTACTCTACACACTTCTGTGCCCGGATTTAAATCCCTCGTCGCTCAGAGTTCGGCACCGTCGGCGTTCTCGACGGCCTGGAGCAAGTCGGCGATAGAATCGTCCGGTGTCAGTTGCGTCGACCGAACGAGCTGTTTGATAACCGATGGTGGGTACCGGACTGGAACGTTGGATTCCGACAGCAGGATTCCGAGAACTTCTTCAACCGGCGTCGATCCGTCCATCTGGCGGCCGTACCAGAGCATGAAGCTCTCGAAGACGGTGACGATATCATTCGACGCCAGTTGTTGCTGGTCGACCTCGCCGTCAAACTTCGCGGTCACATCGAAGCCATATCGGGCGTTCGAGTCAGCCATCTGTTCGGCAATCCACTCGTGGACGTTCGCATCGGAAAATTCCGGAGCCTGCTGCTCCGGTTCGGGTGCAGGGTGCTGAGACGATTCAGACGCCGAATCCGACGAGACTTGGTTCCCGTAGGAGTCGTCAGTGCGGACATCCGACGAGACGACGTATCGACCCTCATCGATTTCGGTGACGTGCTCGTCGTCGGCGATATCGAGCTCTTCGGGCGAGAGTACCTTGCCCTCTTCCGGATTCGGTTCGTCTGACCGCCGAGCCATACGTTGTACTGTGTGAGGCAACCGTATAATTCCGTCGCTGGTCGGAGTGATCAGCAAAAGAGACGTGAAAACAGAATACGACCGTAGTTAGAGGTTGACGGCGGAGTTACCAGACAGCGTCTCCGGGACGACGACACGGACCGTGCTGGTTCCACCAGACTGGGTGTTCAGACGGATCGTCGCCGTCGCGCCCTCCGAGAGCCCCGTTCCAGCGGTTCCGTCGCCGACAATATCGTTTGCAGAGAAGGTCAGCTTCGCTCGGTCAGACGGGTCATTGAGAACGTTGCTGTCGGTAATAGAACTGTCGTCGTCTTGTACACTCGACACTGAGAACGTCGTCCCGTCCGCCGTCCCGCCTTGTGTCAAGTCGTACGAACCAGACGAGCTGACCCACTGTGCAATCGTGCTACCGATGTCGATGTTTGCTGCACCAGGTGCTCGTTTGACAGTAATTTCAACCGTGTCGACCGCGCTGCTCTCGACCACACCGACTGTTGAGACAACTTCAAGTCGATTGGTCACTTGGTCGCTGCTCTGTTGACCGGTCTCTTCGGCGCTGCTCTGCAGGAAACCGGCCGTGTTGATCAGGACGCCCGCGGCGATTGCGGCAACCAGCACCATCGCGATGAACACGATCAGCGTGCCGATACCGACCTGCCCGCGGTCGTCGTCGTTTGTGAGTTCCGTTAGCATTGTTGATCCGGGTCTGTCTGACCCTACGCTACGATTTCTTCCATCAGTAATAATACCTCTCCCCAAATTATTCGTTCTGATAACACTGTAAGTGGCCACTGTGCGGCTGAAATACTGCATTTCCGGGCTCAAAGCGGAGTAGGATACAGACACGTCAGATGTAGCTACAAGTAATCATATTTGAGAAGGAGATAAACCGGTATCAGTGCTGAATATCGACCACTCTACTGCGATAGGGACAGTCATGGAAACGAGACCAGAAGCCGTCTCGCACGCCAAGAACCATGCCCCCGCTTCGGTATTTCGGAAAACAGTAGGGAACCGCTACTCGTACGTGACTAGACTATACATCACGAACAGGAAGCCAAACGTCGTCAAGCCGCTGTTGACCAGCAGGAGCGAGCGCACACCCTGGAAGTCGTTAATAAACGCACTAATCATCGTAGCGGCCGCCCCCGCGATTACCAGCGAGAACCCGACCGAGAGATGGAGCATTGCCTGCCGCGATGTCTGGATGTACGCCCGCACAGCCATCCCGACCATTGTGAGTCCGGCCACGACGAACACCAGTGTCGAGATAGCGTAGAGAAGTTCGATCATCGGCACTACACAAGGCTACACTGAACTAGTTATTAAATCCACGCACGAAAATATCTCTCGTGATAACGGCAGGTAGGGACGATCTACCGTTCGGAAAGAGTCCGCCAGGCCTCGTCGAGCTTGTTCGTCACTTCGGACCGTTCCTCGATGTGGACGGTCAGCTCATCATCGAAGTCGACCTGTACTTCGTCGACGTTTCGGCGGTACACCTTGATCCGCCGTCGGTCGTCCGAGAGAATATTGTCGTGTAGCTCCAGCAGATCGTGTTCGGTCAACTCGTCGATCCGTCGGTAGCACGTCGCGATGGGGATTCCGAGTTCGTCACTGAGTTCCTGTGCGGAGACAGGTTCGTCCGTCGCATCGAGGATTTCGGCACTGTATTTATTTCCAAGCGTTTGCAGAATCTCCCCTGAATCCATCGTTATCAAATCATAAATTCAGTCAATAATAAAGCTATCGCCTGTGATATCGGGTGAAGCGTAGAGAAATCCACTGACGGGCGGATGCACGGGAAACAGCCGTTGTGCGCACTAAAACTCTCGTTCTACGGAGTAATAATGGGATAAATACCGGTTAAATCGGAGATTCTTCTTCGCTCATCATCGAGAACGCACTCGCGTTCTGGTGGACTTTGAGTCCGCCCCAGTCGATCTCCATCGGGTAGATGTCTGTCTCGATGTTTTGCTTTCGCATTTTGGCGACCCAGACGTATCTGTTGACGCCAGTGTCGGTCGGCGTCTGGATGAGGTAGATGTTGCCGTCAGTCAAGTAGTTCTCCAACCCGATTTCGGTGTCCGGGAAGACGGCCCCCTGTTCGTTGGTCATCAGCGTCGTGAGACCGCTGTCACTGAGGATGTCGGTAAACTTCAGAAGGTACCGACGTTTCTCCTTCTCGTTCTCGAAGAACAGTGCGAACATGGCGAGTGAGTCCAGCACGAGCCGGTCGTAGTCGCCGTCTTCGAGTTCCTCGAGGAGGATGTCGAGCGAGGAGGTAAAGTCGTTCTCGCGCAGGAGGACCTGCTTATCGTACACTTTGATGTTGCCGTTATCGACGAACTCCTGCCACTTCTCGAAGCCGAGGGACTCGGCAGCTTCCCGCAAGTCGGACTCGTCTTCCTCGAAAGAGAGATAGATGCCGTCCTCGTCGAACTGCTCAACGCCGTTGTAGATGTACTGGAGACAGAGAACCGATTTCCCGGCACCGGGGTTGCCACTCACCAGTGTCGTCGAGTTCTTCACAATGCCACCGTTCAAAATGTCGTCGAGGCCTTCAATCCCCGTTTTGGTTTGCTCAATCATAGTTTCGGTAGGAACGTTGGAGGTGGTTAGATACTTCTCTGTCGGGAGTGTTAAAAAGTCTTGCTGGTGTATCGACCGAAAGACCGGGATTCAGTTACCAGCGTGGACGATAGCGGGGTCGACCCAGATGACGAAGTCCTCGTCGCGCTTGATTACGCCGCGGATAGAGCCGGTGTCGTTGGCGGGCGACCGGTCGACCTGTTCGGGTGTGACCTGTACCACCTGGTACACCTCGTCGACGAGCCAGCCGGCCGCGCCCTGGTCCCCGGCGATTTCAGGATCGAAAACAATGATGCGCTTCTCGGTACCCTCGTCACCGATGTCGAAGACGACTTTCGGATCGATAATAGATGTCGTGCGCCCGCGGAGGTCCATGACGCCCCTGACGTGTGGCGGGGCGTTCGGAACAGCGGTTAGCTCACCGATATCGACGATTTCGGTGACGTAATCGATACTTACGCAGTACGTCTCCGACCCGAGCTTGAACTCAAGCACCTGGCCGGTTGTGGCTGACTGGGCTGCCATAACGGTTCTTATTCCACCTATCGACGATAATGGCGCATAAAACTGCCTGCTGGGATATCAAGTTTGATTACGCGGGCGGTGTATTTATTTCGGGTCCGAACACGACTTCGAGGTAGGTATGAGGATGTCTCGTTCACCGAGGTCTCCTGTGGCACAGGAGTGTCGGTGACATGACGGCTGGTGTCCGCGCCGTGGTCGCAGACGATTCCCACTTCATGCGGAGTGTCATCTCCGATATCCTCGAACAGGGTGGAATCGACGTTGTCGCGCAGGCACGTGATGGAGAAGAAGCGGTAGATGTCGTCACCGAGTTCGAACCGGATGTCGTGACGATGGACGTCGAAATGCCGGTGATGAATGGCATCGAGGCCACGGAGCGCATCATGTCAAAGTGTCCGACACCAGTAGTGATGCTGTCGGCCCACACCGACGAAAATGCCGATGTGACTTTCGAGGCACTGGACAAGGGGGCGGTCGATTTCTTCACCAAGCCCGGCGGCGAGGTGTCGATGGAGATGTCCCGGCTAGAAGACCAGCTGGTCGACATCGTCGTCTCTGTCTCGGAAGTCGACGTCACCACAGCCGGCGGCAGCAAGCAGACTCGCTCGGACGCCGTTGACCGATCGACCGGACAGTCGGCGTCAGTGCCGGAGCAGGCGACATACGTGTCGAACCCGACGCTCGTTATCGGCTCCTCAACCGGTGGACCGAAGATGGTCGAGCAAGTGATGGAGAACCTGCCTCTCGAAGCCGACCTCCGGATTCTCATCGTCCAACACATGCCGGAAGGGTTCACTGGACGGTTCGCCGAACGGATTAACGCGCGAAGCGAGTACGAAGTCACAGAAGCCACGGACGGGGCCCGTATCGGCGGCGGTGAGTGTCTCGTCGCGGCCGGCGACCAGCACATGCTGGTCAAGAACTACCGGAACGGGCGACTGCGGACGAAGTTGACACAGGACGCGCCGGTCAACAGCGTCCGCCCGGCGGTCGATGTGACAATGCAGACGGCCGCAGAGACGATAGACGACCCCCTCGTCGGACTCATTCTCACTGGCATGGGCGAAGACGGTGCAGACGGGATTCGGCGGATCAAGGAAACCGGCGGCAAGACTATCGCGCAGGACGAAGCCACATCCGCGGTGTATGGCATGCCAAAGCGTGCCGTCGAAACGGGCTGTGTCGACTCTGTCTTGCCAATCGACGACATTTCGGACGGCATTATGGATACGATTACTACTGAGGTGACCTGATAATGGACGACCAGTACCTGGATGCATTCATCCGCGAAAGCGAAGAAGCGATAACTGAACTCAACAACTCGCTGCTCGATCTCGAGTCCGATCCTTCCAACACGGAGGCGATGGACTCTATATTCCGAACAGCCCACACGCTGAAGGGGAACTTCGGTGCGATGGGCTTTGACGATGCGGCGAACCTCGCGCACGCGATGGAGGATCTCCTCGACAAGATGCGCCAGGGCGAGATGGAGGTAACGTCTGCCCTGATGGATCTCGTCTTCGCCGGGGTTGACCAGATCGAGGTCATTGTCGGCGAGATCGAGGAGCATGGCGAGTCTCAGACGGAGACAGACGAGATAGTCGAGGAGCTCCGTACTGTCCTCGAAGAGGGTACCGCGGCCGCAAGTGGCGACGCAGCGTCGGATGACGATGACTCGGACAGTAGCGAGGACACCACACCGGAGGCAAGCGTGGCTGATGCGGATATCGACGAGTCCGCAGTCGACGAACAGGTCCTCCAGGCCGAAATCAGCGTCGGGGAGTCAGACATGCCCGGCGTCGATTCGATGCTGGCCGTTGAGTCCCTCGAAGAGCGCTTCGACATCCTCGATTCGGCACCGGACCGGGCCGCCATCGAGGATGGGGAGTTCGAGGACACGTTCGTCCTGTACCTCGACGGCCCCGACGCCGCCACCGTCGACGCGGAACTCGGAACCACCGGCAAGGTAGACTCCTTCGACGTGGCTGACGTCACCGATGAACTCTCGCTCGTATCGGGCGGCGGTGACGTGGCCGAGCCCTCCGACAGTGGTCCGGAACCCAACGGAGAAGAGGAACACAGCGTCGACGAGATCAAGTCCGTTCGCGTGGACGTTGACCAGCTAGACGACCTCCACGGGCTCGTCGAGCAACTGGTCACCAGTCGTATCAAGCTCCGCCGGGGTGTCGAGGAGAACGACCTTGATACGACCGGCGAGACGCTGAACGAACTGGACAAGATCACGGCGAACCTCCAGAACACGGTGATGGACATGCGGCTCATCCCGCTGAAGAAGGTCGTCGGGAAGTTCCCGCGTCTGGTCCGCGACCTCGCGCGCGAACTGGACAAGGAGGTGGAGTTCGAAATCGAGGGAGAGGACATCGAGCTCGATCGGACGATACTCACTGAGATTTCGGATCCGCTGATGCATATCCTGCGGAACTCGGTTGACCACGGCATTGAGTCACCCGCGGAACGCGAGCAGGTGGGCAAGGCACGCACCGGCCACATCACGCTCCGGGCCTCGCGCGAACGCGACCACGTCATCATCGAGGTTGAAGACGACGGGGCCGGGCTCGACGTGGAAGGCATCAAGAAAAAGGCTCTCGAGAAGGGCGTCCGTTCGCCCGAGGAACTGGAGGCGATGTCCGACTCAGCTATTTACGATCTCATCTTCCATCCCGGCTTCTCGACGGCCGACGAGGTGACAGACACCAGCGGGCGCGGCGTCGGGATGGACGTGGTCCACGATACGGTCTCGCAACTCGACGGGTCGGTCAGCGTCGACTCGGAGCCGGGCGAAGGGACCACTGTCTCCCTGCGCCTGCCGGTGACGATGGCAATCGTCAAAGTGCTGTTCGTCAAAGTCGGCGGCGAGGAGTACGGCGTCCCCATCAAGAACGTCGACGAGATTACGGGGACGGAGGCGGCCAAGCAGGTCAACGGCCAGGAGGTCATCAAGCACAACGACGAGATCTACCCGGTCATCCATCTCGACGACACCTTCGACATCGAGGGCGAGACGGCCAACGGCGACGGGATGCTCGTCCGAATCCGCGAGTCCGAACGCCAGGTCGCGCTCCACTGTGACGCGGTCAATAGCCAGGAGGAAGTGGTCGTCAAACCACTCGAAGGGATTCTTTCCGGGACGCCCGGGCTCTCGGGAACGGCTGTCCTGGGCGACGGGAACATCGTTCACATCCTCGATGTGGTGACGCTATGAACAAGGGCAGCGAGCGCGCGTTCAAAGAGCTAGTGGAGTACATCGGAGCCGAGATGGACTTCGAGTCGGGGTTCTACAACGACTCGTATCTCGACCGCCGAATCACCGCCCGGATGCGCCGAACCGACATTGAGGAGTACCGTTCATACCAGCGGCTGCTGGAACGTGACGACGGCGAGCGCGAAGAACTACTTGACTCCCTGTCGATAAACGTCACCGGGTTCTTCCGGAATCCGGACGCGTGGGACCGACTACGGCCGGTGTTACAGGAGCTGACAGAGAACAATCGCCGCGTCAGACTCTGGTCAGCTCCGAGCGCCGACGGCCGGGAACCGTATTCGGCCGCGATGCTGGCACTCGACGACCCGGATATCGACGCTCGAAAGATCGATATTACGGCGACAGACATCAACGCCGACATCCTCAAAGAGGCGCGCGACGGGACATACACGACCTCACAGACGACCGACATCGCCGAGGAACTGGAGTTGCTGGACAACTACGACGAGTACATCAGGCAGGATGGCGACACGTTCCGGGTCCGCGACCGGGTCAAAGACATGGTCACGTTCGAGCAACACGACCTCATCCGGGGTGACCCCAAGCGGGACTTCGACCTGGTGTTCTGCCGGAACCTCCTCATCTACATCGACACCGAGTTCAAGGTCCCCATCTTCGAAACGATTCGCGGCTCGCTCCGCGAGGGGGGCTATTTGATGATTGGGATGACCGAGACGCTCCCGGCAGAGTGTCGGGATTCGTTCGAAGCGGTCGACAAGCGACACCGTATCTACCGGCGAGTGTAACGACTGATGAGCCTCTACGAACTGGAACGTGAGGGGGATGTACAGGAAATCATCCGCTACCTCAGGAAGAGCGACAGCGAGCGGATCAAGGCCCGTGCCGCGGAACTGCTGGGGAACTTCGACGACCACGACGACCGGCGTGACGTTGTCAGCGCGCTCGTGAGCGCAGCCCAGAGCGACAGCGATGCGATTACCGCCGCGGCTATCGATTCGCTCAACGACCTCGGCGACGATGCCATCACAGAACTCATCGGCAGTATGGCCGGTGTTGACCTCGAAGACGACGCCGCTGATTGGGTGAAAGCCAAGGCGTACATGCAGGCGCTCGACGCTGATGTTCCAGAGATTCGGATGGCAGCAGCAAACGGTCTCGGAAATCTGGACCAGGCTGACTCGGTCCCGAAACTCACGGAATGTTTCGATGACCCTGATCCTCGGGTCCGCGCACGTGCAGTCCGCTCGGCCGGGAAAATCGGCGACTCGCGGGCAACGACACCGCTTGAATCGGTGCTATCGGACCCGAGAGACGCTGTCAGGCGCGAAGCGGCAGACGCGCTGGGAAACATCGGGAACCGGCAGGCGCTGCAGGCGCTTCTCCCGCTGTATGAGGACGACAACGAACGCGTCCGGCGCATCGCTGTTGACGCGTTCGGGAACTTCGGCAACGGCCGCCCGGTCGACTATCTCATCGAAACCCTCTCGGACGACTCGGCCGCAGTCCGGCGGACAGCCGTCTACTCGCTCATCGAACTGCTGGCGAACGTCCCGACGGAGAAGAGCCACGAGATACGCGACACCGTCGTCGAGAAGCTATCGAGCACGGACGACCGGAGCGTCGTCATCCCGCTGGTCGAGATTCTCGAAGAGAGCAGGCAGGCCTCCCAGCGGCGCAACACCGCCTGGCTGCTCGGACGGGTCACCAGTCAGGAGGAGCGGGAACGGGTCATCGATTCGCTCGTCAACGCACTCTGCGACGACGACCAGATGCTCCGGCAGTTCGCCGCCACCAGCCTCGCCGAACTTGGCGACGACGACAACATGGTGGAGCGGCGGCTGCTCACGATTGTCAAGGACGGCGACGTCGGTCCCGAAATACGGGGCCAGGCAATTTTCACGCTTGGGAAAGTCGGGGGCGAGCGCTCCCGGAAGACGCTAGACAAACTCATCGACGAGACCGAACACGACGTGGTCCGGAAAAAGGCGTTCTCCGCAATCTCGAAACTGGGGGGTCGCGGATGAGTCGGCCAAGGAGATTAAAACATGGCGGGGCATACAGTCACTAAGCGGCTATCTCACCGATGAGTGACGGAGAACACGCACTGGTCGACACGAAGGGGAAGTTCGTCAAAGTTGTCTCGGACGGGCGCAAGCGAAATGACATCGAGTGGCTACCCGGCCGCATCCTCCTGTCGAACAAACGCCTGGTCCTCGCGACCAACGACGGAAAGCGGACAATCCCGCTGTCGAAGATCAGTAGCGTCACGGCAAGCCAGATGAACCAGCCCCTCGCGCAGGTTGACAGCTACATCAAAATACAGGCCGGCAGAGATGTGACGCTCATTTCGGCGAAGAAAGACCAGAAGTTCCAGTCGGAACTCTACAGCACGCTGCTCGACCAGACAGTCCTCCTCGTCAAGCACCCCGCGGTCAAGGGCGGCGTCGTCCAGAACGCCGGCTGGGAGAAGACGCGGCTCAAACTTGACGGGGACTGTCTCAACCTCGCCATCACCGACGGAACGTTCGTCGAGCTAGATATCGACGATGTTGGGACTGTCGAGGCCAAGAAAAAGACGATTCGGGGGGATGAGCGGCCACTACTGGAGGTCGAGCACACCATCGAGGGAACCAGTGTCGAGACACATATCTCTGGTGCGCCACGCCACGTGTCTCTCATCGAGGGGCTGGTCCGGCAGGGCGAGCAACGAAACACCGCTGACGACGTGGACCTCTCCGACAAAGAAATACAGGTGTTGATGGCACTGTACTCCGGGATTTCGCCGTTCAAAATTCCTGACTTCGTCAATATGGAAATCGAGGAGGTTGAGGCGGTGTACGACCGGCTGCTGGAGGCCGACATCCTCGAACCGGTCCGGACCCGCCGGGAGGTCCAGCTCGAGGCCCGCGGGCGGTCAATCGCCAACGACGCGATGGCTGACCAGTAGTCAAGCGCCGTGTCGAATCATACTGTGACTGCACAGCGGCGGCTCCAGTCACCGGAGCGGCTTCGGGAAAGACGGTTCGACGCGTTTTTGAAGCGCGGTTGATTGAGAACAGGTATGGCAGAATTCACGGTCGCCGTCTCCGATCCGGAGAGCGGCCACACCTACCAGATCGATGTTGATGGACAGGACGCGAACCGCTTCATCGGCCGCGAACTCGGCGACGAGGTCAACGGCGGAGCTGTCGGTCTCGACGGCTACACGCTGGAGCTTACCGGTGGCTCGGACACCTCCGGCCGACCGATGCGGTCCGACGTTCGCGGTGTCGCGACGAAGGAGATCATGTCCGACGGCGGCGTGGGCTTCAAGCCGACCACCGACGGCGAGCGCAAGCGAGTCACCGTCCGCGGCCGCGAAGTCAGCGACGACACGCGCCAGATCAACGCGAAGATCACGGCTCGCGGCAGCGAGGACGTGGACGACCTGCTCGGCGGCGACGACGAGTAAGACAGCGTGCCGGACCGCGTTTCGAGCGATCACGACACCGTCGAGACACATCGCGTTCCCGTCGAGTCGATTGGCCGAACCGACCGGCCACGAATCATCCTCCCGGCGGAACTGGACTTCGAAGACGGCGACACTGTCCGCCTCGCGCTGGATGGGGACTGGTACCACGGCAGCGTCGAGACGACGCTCGACGGCGAGCCGGTGATATCACACGTCGCCGACAACCGCCGGCTGGCCCGCGAGCGAGGGGGGACGAACCGCCTCGCAGAGTGGGTTGCCGACAGCAATGTCTCGCTCGGTGGCTCAGCACACCTCGACGTGGTCACCAACGGAACCGAGTACGGACTACGAACGCCGGGCAAGCGCGTCGTCTACACGGCGACTGGGGGGCCGGACTCCTCGCTGTCAGACATCGCCCGAGACCTCGACAACTGACGCCGTTCTCTCGGACAGTTCCAATTTTTGCTGTTGATACTCGCGCGAAACGCTCAATATCAGTGCTCGCGTATCCGAGATAACAAGCGTATGTCGGAATCAGTGATCGCCGATTTCGTCGGCAAATTCAACTCTGAGGTTGCCAGCCGGGGCGACCCCATCAAGGGACGTATCGTCCTCTCGCAGAAGCGACTGGTGCTGGCTGCGAGCGAGGACGACAAGCTGACGATTCCGCTGAAGTCCATCTTCGACATCGCTATCGGGCAGGTCCCGCCAGATCTGGGCAGCTTCTTCGACTCGACGGTGACAATTGCCTTCGAGCACAATGGGAAACGACTCGTCGCCGCCATTGAGGCCGGTGACGAGAAAATAGAGAAGTTCGGGACGGTGCTGTTCAAGGCCATCATCAATGGTACCGAGACGACAGTCAAGGAGCGTGCTCGTGTCGGTGGGCGGGTCACCGACGAGTCGTTCAAGACCGCAAAGTTGTTTCTCACACCCGGGAGTGTCGAGTTCCGGCGCAACGATGGGTCGTTTACCGTTGCCCTCAACACCGTGTCGGACTTCGACCGAAAGACGCGGGATATCAACGGCACCAGCCGGCCGGTGCTGACGGTTCGACATATGAAAGACGGCACTGCTATGACGACGCTGGCCGCGATGGCGTCGAGCCGCAAAATGTCTATCGTCGGCCGGTATCTCCGCCGTGAGTACGCCAGCCTCATGGAGGAACTCAAAGACATCGATCTCACCAAGGAGAAGAAAGAGGTGCTGGTCGCCATGTACTCGACCGGTGATATGGAGGGGATGCCGCTGGCGAGTATTCTCGGCAAGGACTCCTCGGAAGTCTCGATGGTGCTACAGGACCTCGCCGACGACGGTCTCGTTCAGGACGCGGCCGACGGGCCGGCACTTACACCGACAGGCAAGGTCGTCGCCAGCCGCCACCTCGAAGACGTGAACGCGTGATACTGCCCTGTGAGTCACTGCTCGTCTGCCGCCACAATCGTGCTGACCCGCGCGTTCTCTTTGAGTCTGAGTCCCGAAGCGCCGACCGACAGTGGCATTCGTGGGAGCGTATCGACCTGAACTGTCGGGTGAGTAGCCCCGCGTTCGAGCAGTTCCGTCCGGGGCTGGAGTGTCACCGTCGCCTCGCCGGTCAGTGACTCGTTGTACTCGATGAGGTACTGGCCGCCCTGGAGCGTCCACCACTCGTAGTCGTCGTCGGGGTTCCGCTTCTCGCTCGCGTGTGGGGATGTGGTGGCTGGCTCAAGTTCGCCGCCGCCGAAGTCGATTCGGCCCGGGTTGACGACCCCGTACACTTCAGTCACGGTGAGATCGAACCCCGGGCTGTCAGTCTGTGTTGGTTCGTGAACGATGTCTGTGACGTATCTTCTGAACTGGCTCATAGCGAATAGAACCAGACGAACGGGTGTAAATCTGGGGGCAAAACGCGAAGAGAACAGAACGGCACAATGCGTATTGTCTTTTGTTACCACGAGTAGCTGTGGCGTACTCGTGGCCGCTCTCGCCGAAAGTAACACTGGTCGCCGCTATCACTATCGTACTTCCGGGCTGTGCGTCCCTCGCTGGCCGGAACCTCGACCCGATTCGGAGCTTCGCGGCAGCCGGCATTGGGACTGCCTTCGTGCTAGACTACCAGCACCTCGCTGTCACAGTCCTGCCGCTGAATGTAGTGGTGTACCGGATTGGTCTGGTCATCGCACTCGGTGCCGTCGCCGCCGGGGCGGTGACCCACGAGGCATCCGTGGAGACGGTCAACCGCACCATCGGCACCTGTGGGTGTCGCTCCTGGTCGCGGCGCTGGTTGGATGGGTGTGACGAAGGTCACACAGGCTCCAGCGGCGGTCCGGAACGCGTCACTTTTGCCCGGCGAGTGAGTGTGACCGAGCATGACCAAACACGCGGAGTTTCTGGCTGGCGAGCGACCCGAGGACGTGCTTTTCTTCCTCCATGAGGACGCCGTCTCGAACCCGGGAGCGCTGGCCGAATACGCCGACGAGGTCGAGGACGGTCACATCCTCGTCCTCCCGGGCGACAATGGCCGCAACGCGTTCCAGTCGGCGACGGGCATCGACCCGATGGGGCTGGCCCAGGCGGCGATGAGCACCGACGGTGACATAAGCGACGACCTGACTGGCGCGGTCTGTCCGGTTGCCGAGGCCGAACCGGAGAGCGACCACACGACAAAATTCGTCTTTGCCTTCGCCGAGGAACAGAACGAGGAGGTGGGTGGCCTGTACGCCGACGGCGATGTGGTCCATGCCTACGCAGTGTGTGCCTGTGGCGAACGGTACAGCGACAAGTGGGTTGTCGAGGAATAGCCTGTTTCGCTACTGCACCCTGCGTCGTCCGAGTCCACCTTTTTCCGCGCCGGGTGGCTCGCAGTGCTCACCACCGCGGCCCATAAAAACTGGACAAAAAAGGCCGCGTTCCCTCGTTGTTCGAGCGCGGTCAGTACAGTTTTCCAGCGGTCGCGTTATGCCTCGTTCTCGACGTCGTCTTCTTCCTCGTCGGGCAGCCGACGGAACGCGTCCACAATCGCCTGTTTCGCCACTGCACCCTGTGTCGTCCAGTGGTGGGCGTAGTCCATCATGTCGTCGTAGATGTCGGGCTTGCAGCCCGCGGCTTTCGGGTGGCCGCCGCCGTTGACCTGCCCCGCGACTTCGTGACAGCGCTCGAAGGACTCAGTCCCGCGAATCGACGCCGAACCAGCAGGCTTGACAATGACAGCGGCGTCAGCGCCCTGTTCCCGCAGGGCCTCAGCGACCTCGTTCTGTGAACAGCGGCCGTAGGTGATGCCGACGATCCACTCGCCGACCTCGCGGAGTTCCGCCCGGTCGACGGCCTTCTCGATGAGTGCCTCCTTTTCGACGCGTTTCTCTTCGAGGAACTCGTGGAGTTCAGGCGAGAGGTCGGGGCCGTGTTCGCGAACCGCCTCGATGTACTCCTCGGGCTCGCTCCAGTACGAGAAGTCCGCGAGGTCGTCGCTACGGGGGTCATCTCGGATCCAGAGGTCGTGGTCGCGGGTGACGGCAGCGAGGTCGACCCACTGGTCGTCAAACTCATGGTCGAGTTCCGAAAGCGCCACGTCGGCGGTACACACTTCGTCGGAGTCGCCGACGGTGCGTTCGATGCCCGCCGCGTTCACGTCGTCGGCGAGGTCGTCGGGCCACTGGTGGTGGTCGAACCAGACAACCCGTTCGACGCCGGCGACCAGCGAATCGAGGGGTTTGATGTCCGATTCCCTGTCGGGACAGAGATCACAGATGAAGACGGTCGCGTCGGGGTCGGCATATTCAGCAGTCCATTCGAGCGCTTCAGTGAGTTCGTGCGGGCCAGCGGGCAGCAGTGCACCCTCACCGCAGGCCTGGCGGATCAGCGCGGTACAGGCCAGTCCGTCGGCGTCCGGGTCAGCGATAACTACGACACCGGTGTCCTGCAGCGTCTCGGCGGCCTCGGCTTCGGCTTGCTCTTCCTCGTAAGAATCAGGGACAAAAAACCCCTCACCGGGAAGCACGGATTTGCGGCCGAGAGAGAGGCGGTCATCGTCAATGAGCCAATCGTCCATGTCCCAGCAAGCGGGCGAGCCATCAAGAAGCCGTCGGGTTCGCCTACACGTCCTCGCGCTCGGGGTTGGGATTGCCCTCAAGCTGCCGGACCGTCAGGACCGGGATCGGTGCCTGCCGGACAAGCTCCTCGGCAACGCTCCCGAGCACGAAGCCGTGTTCACCGTGGCGACCGCGGGTCCCGCTCACGATGGCATCGGCGTCGTGTTCGGTCGCATACTTGCAGATCTCGCCGGCGGGGTCGCCCTGCCGGACGGCGGTGACGAGTTCCTCATCGGCCTCAGCGTCGGCGGCTTCGCGGATAAACGAGAGAGCACGGCCGCCAGTGGTCGCCAGCGCACGTTCCAACGCCTCGCGGACCTCGTCCGGGGTCGCCTTGACCTCGCCGGCGTCAACGACGTACAGCCCGTGGACGGTCGCGTCGAAGCGAGAAGCCAGGTCGAGCGCCGCCTCGACGGCCCGCTCCGCACTGCCAGAGCCGTCGGTAGCGATGACCACCGTATCGAACATACACCACGCTATCGGGGGGATGATTAAATACACTGTTGGTCGCGGAGAAGCACCCGCGAGTGTCCGTCGTCCGGGTATCGGGAACGGCGACACTGATTGGGGAGACCCCGGTGGATTTTTGCCGCGTGCGGTCACACTGGCGAGTGATGGATATCGACCTCGTACTCGCGCCGGTCGACGGCAGCGACCAGTCAGAACGGGCGGCCGAGTACGCAATTTCCGTCGCGGAACGGTACGACGCCGACCTGCACCTGCTGTTCGTGCTCGACGAGCGACTGTCCCGCAATATCGACAGCGGCGACGTGAGCGCCGCTGCCATCGCCGAGGAGCATCAAGCCTTTAGTGACGAAATCCACGACCGGTACCTGGAGGCCCACGACGGCGAGTTCGACACGTCAGCCGCAATGGCGTTCTCGGAGACGCGGCTGATGCAGACACCGGGCAGCGTTGTTCTCGACGTGGCCGAAGACATTGACGCGGACTGCATCGTGATTCCACGGGAAGATGACGCGGAAGACGCCGTCGGGCGTGCAGCGTTCTATGTCATCGAGTACGCGAGCCAGCCCGTCCTCTCGGTCTAGATGCGGATTGCCATCTCGACTTCGAAGCTCTCCGCGCTGCTCGTCTCGAATCCGACCTTCTCATAGAGCGCGATCGCCGGGTCGTTCCACCGCTCGACAGTGAGCCAGACGTGCTCGACCCCCGCTTCCTGTCCGTGACCGAGCAGTGTCTCGACAAGCGCTGTGCCGATACCGGCCCCCTGGTACGCCTGTAACACGAAGATGGCGAGCTCGTGCTCACCGTCGTCGTCGGGAACGAGCGTCGCGTGACCGGCGGCACCGTCGTGCCGGGCGACAACGTTGAGGCACTCATCGTCGAGGATGGCATCGAGCCACTCGCGTATCGCCTCCTCCTGGACAGGCGGGATACCCTGCGCACGGTCCTCGGGGTCGAAGTCGAGATACATCTCGACAAGGCGCTCGGTGTCGGCGTCGTCGGCCGAGATGATTTCTATCGAGCGCTCCTCGCCGTCGGTGATCGTTCGGGGCGGCCGCGGGAACGGCTCTGCCGGCTCGTCTGGGTAGATGCGAGTCATCGGATGAGAGTCACTGAGGTCTGTGCGTTCAACAGCACGAATTCCACGGTCGAGCCGAGTTGGATCTTACCGAGCGGTGAGCGGTCACCACCGCCGAGGACAATGCGGTCGAATCCCTCGCTCTCAGCGATGTTCACCAGATTACTTCCCGGTGATGTCCCCTCAACCTGGCGGAGCGTCACATCGAGCGTGCTCTCGTCGATCCGGTCGCGAACGCGCTGTTGTACCTCGTCGAAATCCGCGTCGACCTTCTCACTCTCGAAGAGAGCGACAGTCAGATCGTCACCGGTCTCCGCTGCACGCGCCAGTGTTTCGTCGAGCGCATCGTAGGACAGTTCGCTGCCCCCGACACCGAGCAGTATTTTCATAGTCGGGACATGCATGTCACCGGTGAAAAATCCACCTGGCGAGCGTGTCAGTGAGGTGTATTGACATCCACCGCCGCGTGAACGCGGCGGGACTTATCCTGCGTCTCTATAACAACAGCCCTACGGCGATACCCTTTTTCGGCGCGGGCACGCAACCTCGGTCATGACCGAGGGTGCACCGCCGGATGAGACAGGTAGCGAGGGGCTAGCCGACGAGTCGGAGCCGGCACGCGGGCTGGACGAACCGGCGGCTGACGACGAGAGAGCGGATAGTGACAGCGCGGGAGGCAGTGACGTGCCCGCCGACGTACAGAAGTACGACCGCTTCAAGAAAATCGAAGATGGGACCTACGACCGTGCGAACGATTTCCTGCGGGACCGGACGTACATCACCGCCCGCGAGTGGGCCATCGCTCGCCTCTGTTCGGATTTCCGTACTGAGACGGGCGTCGAGATGACGAAGATCGGAGAGAACCTCCCGGAGCTCGTCCCGTTCATGACGGATACGTACACGCCACAGGCGGTCAATCAGGCCCGGTCGGCATTCGAGGACAAGGTCAGAAAAGCTGGCGCGACGTTCCTCTACGGGGCGATGTGTGACTTCTTCACCGCCGAGGACCTCGACGACGTGATGTACGAGGCGACCGAAGTGGCGAAGTTCCTGCTCGAAGTCGAGGGTGTCGACCTCGCTGTCGAGGACGAGATGGAGGCCGAGGACCGGATCTCCTCGGTGATGCGGGAGGTCCGCGAGCAGTCGGCCGCGTTGCGACACGACGAGGTGTGTTGTCCGGAGTGTGGGAACGAGTTCGAGGCGGACAAGTAAGCCAGTGAGGGCCGTGTATCTGAACACTTCCTCGGACGGCTCCCAGAGGCGGACGAGAAAGTACGACTGAGATGAGCGATATCGACCCCGACACACAGCCCTCGATGTCAGACTACGAGGCGACACAGAAGATACTGCGGACAGACCTGGCTATCGGCCTCGGTGGGGCAGTGCTTGGCTACGCGGAGGCGGGCACGGCCCTGTTCGGTCTGCTACCGGTGGTTGTTGGGTTCGGACTCCTGACTGGTGTCGCAGTAGCTGTCGTCGAACACGACGCGATCCCAGG
Organism: Haloarcula sp.; assembly: GCA_042219425.1. GTDB lineage: Archaea > Halobacteriota > Halobacteria > Halobacteriales > Haloarculaceae > Haloarcula. Next base: position 17,578 of record JBDGPY010000088.1, read on the forward strand.
CGTGTATCCAGAGGTAGCCGCGCTCGCATCGTTCATTGTGCTTGCGGGCGCTGTCGCCGGCCTCGTAGCCGTCTCCGCGGCTTCGATGTCGGTCGTTCTCGCAGCTGTACTCTCGGGATTTGGGGTCGGTGCCACCGGCAATCGGATTCTCTACGGCATCGTCTTCGAAGTGCCGGCGTACCGGCTGACGCGAGTGCGAGAGGAGTGATTATACACCGCACAGTCGAGAGCCGGTTGCCGAGACAGGGCTCTCAGTCGGGGAAGAACGGCTCGGGGTCCTCGTGGGCGACGGTAACTACCTCATCGTCCGTGAGCGGTCGGATGTGGGAATACAGACCATGGTCGGAAGCGACCTGCGAGAGGTCCTCAAGGTCGTTCCGATCATAGTACAGCGGCACGAGTACGGCGAGGTCGTCGCCGCATTCGAGGGCGACAAGCAGGAACACCATCCCGTCGCCGGCTGCACGGAACACCTCGTAGCGGTCGACGGAGCAGTCCGAAAGCGCGTCGGCGACTCGCTTGAACTCGTCGCCGGGAACGACGACATCGAAACCGAGACGGCGGCTATCCGGGTCGTACTCACCGGTCTGTTCGGCCATAGTTTGTGGCTCACCGGTCAGGACCGTGACATCACCGGGATGAAGTTCGATGGCCGTGCGGCCGTCGTCGCGGTACTGTGTTGCCGTCGCCGCCATGTCATCGATGACCTGCTCCCAGTGACCGACAACGCGGTCGAAGGGATTAGATCCGGGGTCGGCAGGGTCGTCCATACGTCGAGTGTGGCGGCGGCCGGGATAAATTGTTGGTGGGGTATCAGCACAACAGTTTTACAGGTATTTTGAGAAGAAGGCGATAGATGCGCGACCTCCTAACATTATCTGATCTCCGAACCCAGTTCGAGACGGATCGTGGAACCGTCAAAGCCGTCGATGGCATCGATCTCACTGTTGCGGAAGGTGAGACCGTCGGACTGGTCGGAGAGTCCGGATCGGGGAAGTCCGTGACAGCGTTATCAGCAATGGATATCGTGGACGATCCCGGACACATCGCTGGGGGAGACGTTCGTTTCGGCGCGCTGGAGACAGTCACACGGCTGGCTCGGGAGTATCCGAAAGCAGTGACGACGGCCACCGACGGCGACAGCGGGTTTATCCATGTCGACGCGGCGACTGTCGACCGGAGCAGTCTCCCTGCGTCGCTTGAGACGACAGCCAACGACAGTACGCTGGCCAAGCAGTTCATTCGGGAGGCCCCGAAGCAGGCCTTGCCAGAGAGCGGTGACGGTCCCGTCACGATTGAGGACGGCTACGTCGATCTGACGGCAGCGCCGGAACGAGTGATGCGGGACATCCGCGGCGGCGACATGGGGATGATATTCCAGGACCCGATGACGTCGCTGAACCCCGCTATAACGGTCGGTGAACAGGTCGCGGAGAGCCTGCGACTCCATCGCTACGGGAGCAAGCGGAACGACTCGTGGTTCAACGCTGTCCGGGAGATAACCCCTTCGATCAGCCGGGGCGACGGGATGAGCGAGGAGGTCCGGTCGGATGTGATCTCCCTGCTGGAGGAGGTCGGTATCCCGGAGCCGGCCGACCGCGTCAACGAGTACCCACACGAGTTCTCCGGCGGGATGCGCCAGCGTGTCCTCATCGCAATCGCGCTGGCGTGCCGTCCGAAGCTTCTCGTTGCCGACGAGCCGACGACGGCACTGGACGTGACCATCCAGGCACAGATCCTGGACCTCATCGACGACCTTCAGGCGGATCTCGGGATGTCGGTTCTCTTCATCACGCACGACCTCGGCGTCGTCGCAGAGACCTGCGACCGCGTCGCCGTCATGTACGCCGGCGAAATCGTCGAGGAGGGGCCGGTCGAGGAGATTTTCCAGAACCCCTCGCATCCGTACACGTACACGCTGTTGGAATCGATACCGGGCGAGGGGACCGAGCGGTTGACTCCCATCGAGGGGAACGTCCCGAGCCTCATCGACATGCCCGATGGGTGTCACTTCGCCGACCGCTGTCCGTGGGCCAAACCCGAGTGCCGTGAAGGCGAGATCCCGGATCTCCAGCACGGCCCAGACGACGTCTCCCATCGCTCGCAGTGCATCCTTGACTCGTTCGATACAAGCAAGTATGGCACCGGTGACGCTGGGGTCGCTGCTGCGGAGACGACGCGAACGGACAGACAGCTCATGGAAGTCGACGGGCTGAAAAAACATTTCTCACGGGCCGACGACCTGCTGGACAAGTACATCGGCGGCGAGCCGGAGTCGATCAAGGCTGTCGACGGCGTCTCGATGGATATCTACGAGGGTGAGACGCTGGGCCTCGTCGGAGAGTCCGGATGTGGAAAATCGACAACCGGTCGGACCATCCTCAGGCTGTTAGAGCCAACAGATGGGACCGTCGTCTTCGCCGGTCAGGACCTCGCGGACCTAGGCAAGGGGGACCTGCGGGAAGTCCGTCGGGACCTGCAGATGATCTTCCAGGACCCGATGTCCAGCCTCGACCCGCGGATGACTGTCGGACAGACAATCATGGAGCCGTTGAAGATTCACGATCTGCCGGAGGATACTGGTGATGGCTCCCAGCGCGAACAGCGAGTCGAGCGAGTGGCCGACCTGATGGAGGCGGTCGGCCTTGACACCGACCAGTACGACCGCTATCCACACGAACTGTCGGGCGGCCAGCGCCAGCGGGTCGGCATCGCTCGTGCACTCGCGGTCGACCCCGATTTCATCGTCTGTGACGAGCCCGTTTCGGCGCTCGACGTGAGTGTCCAGGCCCAGATAATCAACCTCCTGGAGGACCTCCAGCAGGAGTTCGGCCTGACGTATCTGTTCATCGCGCACGACCTCTCGGTGGTGCGTCACATCTGTGACCGTGTTGCGGTGATGTATCTCGGCGAAGTGGTCGAAGTCGCAGACACCCCAGAACTGTTCGCAGACCCGAAACACCCCTACACACGGGCGCTCATGTCGGCGATTCCAGAGCCGGACCCCACCGTGGAGGCCGACCGAATACTGCTGAAAGGCGACGTGCCGTCGCCAATCGACCCGCCGTCGGGCTGTCACTTCCGGACTCGCTGTCCGGAGATCATCCCACCGGACATCGATATCGAACAGGAGACGTACCGCGAGGTGATGGATTATCGGCAACGGGTGGAAGACGAAGCCATTGCCATCGACGCAGTGCGAGAGCAGGCCCAGGGAACGGACAGAGCCACGGCGGCGACTGACGGCGGAGCGGACCTCACCGAACCGGCGGACGGCACAGAGCAGGTGCCGATCTCAACGTTCGTCCAGACAATGGTCGAACGGTTCTTCGAGACGGACCTGGCTGGTGAGAACCGCCGCGTCGTCGAGCAGTCGATCAAGCATCTGGCAGATGAGGACTGGGACGCCGCCGCAACGGTGCTCCAGGACCGATTCAAGAGCGTCTGTGAGAAACACCACCCCGAGCTGCAGTCGAAACCGCACCCAGCTGCATGTCATCTTTACGAGCAATCAGGCACCGATAGCAGCTGAATAGTATTACTTAGCTGCACATAGCCCTCGGTGATTATATGACAGAATTATTTGTTTGTCCGGTACAATTATAATAGATCTGTCTGAACAGAGTCCTATGTCATCCGACGGTCCTCTGGACAGACGGAGTTTCCTCTCGGCAGCCGGCAGTGCCGCGGCGGCCGCAACGCTTGCTGGTTGCTCTGGAGATGGTGGCGAAGGCGAAAGTAATGGCGAAAGCGGTGACGGCGGCGGCGGTGGGAGCGACCAGACCCTCGTCTACGCCCGCGGTGACCACCCCGAAAACTACGATCCACAACAGACGACCAGTGGAGAGGTCGCGAAAGTAACCAACCAGGTATTTGACACCCTGATCCAGTTCGCGGCCGGGAGCGGCGGCCGGTTGGAGAACGCACTTGCGACGGATTACTCGCTAGAGGGAACAACAGCGACGCTCACCCTCCGAGAAGGCGTGACCTTCCACAGCGGTGAGGAGTTCACGGCGGCAGATTTCAAGGCGACCTGGCAGCGATTCACCCAGAGCGACTACGAGTACTACCTCGGCGACGAAACTCGGTCGGGGTATGGCCCGTTCACGCTGGGTGATTGGATCGAAAGCGTGGACGCGAGTCAAGACTATGAGCTGACGATAGAACTCACACAACAATATGCACCGTTTCTGCGGAACCTCGCGATGTTCGCCGCAGCTGTGCTCTCGAAGGCCCAGATAGAGACGTTGGGCGATAACCAGGCTGACCTGGGTACCAATCCAGTCGGGACCGGAGCGTTCGAGTTCGATACGCTCGACAACCCGAACGAACGTATCCGACTGGTGGCTAATAGTGAGTTCTGGGGCGACGGACCGAACGTCGGGACGGTCATCTTCAAAACGATCACCGAGAACAGTACCCGAGTGCAGGACGTCATCAACGGGGCTTCACACATCACTGACAACCTCGACTCCTCGGGGTTCCAGCGCGCTGAGGAGAGCGGGACGGCGACGTTGCTCCGGAAGGACGGCATCAACCACGGCTACATGGCGATGAACATGGCCCGGTTCGAACCGTTCCAGAACCGGATGGTCCGGCAGGCCATCGCCCATGCGGTCAACACCGAAGCCATCGTCAACCAGATCTACCAGGGCTTTGCGACAGAGGCCTCCCAGCCGCTCCCGCCGGACGTGCTCGGCCACAACGACGACCTCGATCCGTATCCAACGGACAAGGAACAGGCCCAGTCGATGCTCGAGGAAGCGGGCTACGGGGACGGCTTCGAGTTCGAACTCGCGACGTTCTCGAACCCGAGAGGGTACAACCCAAGTCCCGTCCAGACAGCGAACCAGGTCAAGTCCGATCTGGAGGATATCGGTCTGACGGTCAACATCAACCAGTTCTCCAACTTCGGCCCGTATCTGGACTACACGTCGGCCGGGAAACACGACGCTTGCTTCCTCGGGTGGTATACCGACAACGCCGACCCGGACAACTTCCTCTATGTCCTGCTGGATCCGCAAGTGGATATGGACGCCGTTCCCGACGGCCAGGACTGGGTCAGTTTCGATACAGAGGGGTACTCGACGCTCAACGTCTCCGGATGGGCCAATGCCGACTTCATGGAACTCGTCCGTGAGGCCCAACGGACCTACAACGAGGACGACCGGAAGAGTATGTATCAGGAGGCCAGCCAGATAGCCTACGACGAGTCCCCGTGGGTGTTCATCGACTACGCCGAGACGCTTCGGGCAGTTAACGAGGCCGTCGTCGAGGACTCCTACACGATTAGCTCCGTCGGTGGCCCGTATCTTAACACAGTCGAACTGCAGTAGCCCATCAAAATAGCTTCCGAATGAACTGGACACAGTCTCTCTTCAAGATGATTGAGCCGGTGATACCGCCCCGGTTCGTCATCAAGCGATTGCTGTTGCTCGTCCCGGTACTGTTCGGCGTGGCATCGGTGGTGTTCGCGATCCTCCACCTGGCTCCGGGTGACCCGGCCGTCGTCATCGCCGGGCAGCGAGCGTCGGCCGAGCAGCTCGAGCAAATACGTATCGAACTGGGGCTGCGCCGCCCGCTGTGGGAGCAGTATCTGAGCTTCCTGTGGGACGCTGCGCGGTTCGACTTCGGGCAGTCCTACAGCATCAGCCGCGGGAACAGCGTCCGCTCGGTCATTAGTGACCGCCTTCCGATCACGCTTGAGCTCGCGATCTACGGACAGGCGGCCGGCATCCTGCTTGGCCTCCCACTTGGCATCATCTCCGCGGTCAAGCAGGACTCACTGACCGATCACATCACCCGGATCGGGGCGCTGACTGGTATCTCGGTTCCGATCTTCTGGTCGGGCCCGCTGCTTATCCTGCTGTTCTCGACGTACCTCAACGTGTTCCCGACCAGCGGCCGCATCGAATCGACGCTGTTCCTGCCCGACACCTGGACCCTGTTGGGCCATGATCTGCCACTGACCGGGATGATAACGGTCGATACGATCCTGCTCGGGAACACCGAGGCATTCCTCTCGGCGGCCCATCACCTGTTCCTCCCGGCCCTCGTCATCGGCGTCTACTCGACGGCGCTCATCTCGCGGATGATGCGCTCCTCGATGCTCGAAGTCATCCGGCAGGACTACATCCGGACCGCACGGGCGAAAGGCCAGGGCGCGAAGATAACGCTGATGAAACACGGGTTCAGAAACGCCCTGATTCCGGTCGTGACTGTCATCGGCATCCAGTTCGGCACGCTGCTTGGCGGGGCTGTCCTGACCGAGACCGTGTTCGGAATCAACGGGATGGGACTGACAATCGTCACCGCCATCGGCGTCTCCGACTACCCGGTCGTGCAGGGGACGGTTCTCACCTTCGCCCTGCTGTTCACACTCGTGAACCTCGGCGTCGACATCACCTACAGCTACCTCGACCCACGGATTCAACAATGAGTACGGACACCGAGACCCGGGGCGCGCTGGGACGACTGCGAGCGTCCCCGTTCCTCGCCGACTTGCTGACGAACCGGCTCGCTGTCGTCGGGCTGACGATCATCCTCAGCATGGCCGCTGTCGCCGTCTACGCCCGAGTGACCTACGATATCGGAGCGCTTGCGAGCTCACAGCTCGGCACTGCGGTCGTCGAACGGGCCCCGCCCGGTTGGCTCGGCCCTGCATCAGCAAACCAACAACTATTCGGGACGGATTCGGCGGCCCGCGATATCTACAAGCGGTGTCTGTACGGCGCATGGCTCGCTCTGAAGTTCGGAACGATCACGGTCGGCACCTCGACTACGGTTGGCGTCGGACTCGGCATCATCGCAGCCTACTACGGCGACGTGACCGACAACGTCATCATGCGAACGATGGACGTGCTGCTCGCGTTCCCGCCGCTCCTGCTCGCGCTCGCGCTGGTCGCGATTTTCCCGCGGGATCTCGGACTCTGGCGGGCGGTGGTTGCGCTCGTGCTGGTGTACACGCCACGGTTCGCCCGGGTCGTCCGCGGAGCCGCGCTCAAGGTGCTCGAAGACGAGTACGTCGACGCCACGGTCGCGCTGGGGGCGACCGATCCCCGAATTCTCGTCCGACACATCCTGCCAAACACGCTCGCGCCGATCACTGTCCAGTCGACGCTGAACTTCGGGCTCGCTATCATCGACCTCGCAGCGCTGTCCTTCCTCGGGTTCGGCGCACAGGCCGGGACGCCCTCGTGGGGCCTGATGCTCTCCCGCGGCGTCGAGAACGGCCTCCTCACTGGCGAGTGGTGGCTCTCGTTCTTCCCGGGCCTGTTCCTCGCCATCACCGTGCTGGGATTCAATCTGCTCGGTGACGGGATGCGCGACGCGCTCGATCCGCGGATGCGTGAAGCGGTCGACTGATGGCCACCGCTGGCGACCCTCCCAGCCTTCAAACGTACGTCATGGCCCGGGTTCGGCTGTTCGGGAGCGGCCTGGTCGTCGGCCTCCTTCTGGGCAGCCTCGGGATGGCGGGCTGGACGCTCTATACCGGCAATGCTCGGTCCAGTGAAGGGACCGTATTCGCGCTCGGTGCGCTCGTGTTCGGCTTCGGTTTGCTGGGCTGGTCAGGGTCGATACTCGCGGGCCGCGGGATCGAAGCCATGCAGGAACACATGGACACACAAAGCGACTGGACGGAACGGGACTCGCGGCGAGCGATGGCCCGGCTCTGTGGCGCCGGCAGCGGAATAATGATCGGGACGTCCGTCGCCGCGGCGTTACTCTAGCTTCTCGCTGTCCGCGCCGCGAACGTTCTGACCCTGGTGGTCGTAGAACACGTCTTCCTCCGGGGACTCAGCCAGTGCATCGCCACGTTCGTACACGACCGTCCCCCGGACCATCGTCCACTCAGGGAACACCGCGTCATATCCCTCGAACGGCGTCCAGTCGCATTTCGAGTGGAGCGCCTCGCCGTTGATGTCGCTGGTCTCGGTCGTATCGACGAGGACGAGGTCCGCGTCCTTCCCGGCCTCAATGGTCCCCTTCTGTGGCAGGCCGAACACGTCGGCAGGGTTGCGTGCTGTGAGGTCCCGAACGCGTTCGTAGGTGAGCCCGCTGTCCGAATCCCGCGCTTCCGCCAGCAGGAGTGGCAGGACTGTCTCGACGCCAGGAACGCCCGACGGCGCGTCCCAGATACTGGCGTCCTTCTCCTCACGAGTGTGTGGCGCGTGATCCGTCGCGATCATATCGACGGTACCGTCGACGACGCGCTCGTAGAGCTTCTGGCGGCGCTTCTCGCGGCGCAGCGGCGGGTTCATCCGCCCAAACGTGCCCAGTTCTGAGAGGTCCCGCCGGGAGAGCAGCAGGTGGTGTGGCGTCACCTCGGTCGTCATCCCGGCCTCGCTCGCGATGTCGACGCCCTCCGGCGTGGACGTATGGGCGATGTGGATCGTCGTGTCGTGCTCCAGTGCAACAGCACACGCCCGCTCAACGGCTTCAGCCTCCGCTTTCGCGGTCCGGAACGCGCTCCAGGCGTCGGCGTCGTCGCGAGCGCGGGCGTCATCGTTGAAGGAGTCGGCGTCCTCGGCGTGGACCGTGACCGGCACATCGTTGTCTGTCGCGGCGTCAAGCGCGTCCGCGAACAGGTCGGCCTCGATACCCATATCGCCGGTCGAATCCGCAAGGAACACCTCGCCAAGCGCGAACAGGCGACGGCGTAGGAGGACGTTGGGAATCCAGTCGGCCGTGACGCCGCCGTTGATGCCCCAGTCGACGACTGAGTCGGCGGCGAGCTCGGCTTTCTGGTCGAACGCCTCGCCGTCGATAGTCGGCGGGTCGGTGTTGGGCTGGTCGACAACGGTCGTTACGCCGCCAGCCGCCGCGGCCCGGGAGCCGGTTTCCCACGTCTCCTTGTGGGGGTAGCCTGGCTGTCGGAAGTGAACGTGGGCGTCGATCATGCCCGGGAAGAGGCGTTTGCCGGTCGCTTCGATGACGGGTTCGTCAGTGGGGTCAAGATCGCGGCCGACCTCGGCAATGGACTCGCCACGCACCCGAACATCTCGCTGGTCTCCGCCCGGAAGCGTCGCGTTACGGATGAGCATACGCCCAGTCGGCCGGGCGCACCCCTAAGTCTCCCGGATGGCACTCACGGATAGGTCACGGCCGTCAACCAATGCTGTCTCCAGCGCCGCGATGACTTGCTCCGGGTCGTTTGTGCCGCCGGCACGGGCGACGCTTCCGACGCTCTCCGGGTCAAGCGGCACGTCGAGAGCCGTGTAGATGGGAGCTAACACGTCAGCGATGGCCTCGTGGTCACGAACGACGACGATTCCGCCGACAACGGCCACAGATTGGTGGACGCGCTGTGCGAGACCCGCGATTTTACCCTCGGTCTGTAGCGAATGGGTCCCTGGGCAGAACGATGCATCGGGTTCACCGTTCTGTGCGTTCACGCCACAGTCGTCGAGTGCGCGCTTTACAGCGGCTGTGGCCCACTCATATCGGTCATTGATCGTTCCGCGAGGATCCTCGGTTGGTTCCGCAAGCGCGAACGAGACGGTTGCCCCGGTGTAAGCGACAGCACGGCCCCCGACAGCGCGCTCAATGACGGCGTAGTCGCGGTCGCAAGCGACGTCACAGGCCCGGTCGTAGCCGTCACTGGTGGTGTCACGGCAGCCGAAAGCGATCTGTCTGTGAGGACGCCAGACGCGCAGGGCTGGCTCGCGGTCCGCTGCGGCGCGATCCGCCATCTTTCGAGTCTGCTCGAAGTCAGTTTCGGGGTCTGGGGCGCGGCCCCGTAGTAGACGCATATCCAGCCGGTACGGGCTCCCATGGCTAAAACGGTCTGCCGGTCCAGAGTTGACCGTTTCCTCGGAAGCGGGTGGCGAGCAGGCAACACACAGCCGTCGCGACGGGACGTGTCGCGCTCCCGCTGCCCCCGTCGCGGTCGTCGTCAGCGCACGCGGGTGGGTGGCCCCGGCATCGGTCTTGAATCCTCGGGCGATAGAGCCATACCAGTACACCCCTAATCGCCACCGATGGCCGTCACGATTCCCCGAGACGTGCTCTTCCAGTACTATCGGTTCTCCCTGTACAACTCACCGTTCGATGCCCACGACGAGGGATGTGCTATCGACCTGTATCCCGATGGTGAGCGCGCACCATCACCGGTCGCCGGCGAAGTGCTAGACACCAAAACGGTTCAGGCTCCCCCGAAAGCCTACGCCGCTGAACACGACCACCTTATCCTCGTGGACACCGGCGACGCCGTCGCACGGCTCTTGCACGTCGACCCGGCTGTCGAACCCGGCGACACGGTGACCGTTGGCGACGATCTGGGCGAACTTGTCCGGGCGGGCTTTTTCGCACCGTGGGTCCCGAACCACATCCATCTCGGGTTTCGAGCCTCCGACGCGAACCCCTACCGGGCGTCAGGCTCGATACCGGTCAACGTGGCCGTCGACGTGACCCCGGTGCCGTGGGACGGAACCGGCACGGTGGTGGCGGGCGGCGAAACCTGGGTCCGTCTCGATGCGCCTTCCCATCCTGCACCAGGGGAGTCGTTCGCCGGTATCGAGAACGATGTCGGCGGCGACAGTTCGGGTGTCCTCGACGGGGGGCTGCCCCACTACTCGGGTGGTGGACTGCTGGTCGGTGACGGGACTGAAGACGCCATGGTCGCCGGAAAGTGTGTCGGGACAGTCGATGGCCGCACGGTCACGTGGGACGACCTGACCGTGCTGGCCAATGGCGAGCCGATAACTGGCATCGCGCTGTTCTGTGGCCGCGAGCGCTTCGGCGCGAAACTCGTCGGCGAGGCCGTCGACCACGCCGTCGGCGACGAGGTGCGCGTGACCATCGAGCGGGCCAAAGCTACTGGCACTCCCTCGTAGCTACGATTTCTCGTAACTATTGGCGTGGTCCTGCTTTGTCCGGTCGTAGGCCGGGTCGTCCCGAACCGCATCGAGGTGGGTACTTCGCGTAGCGCATCGCCCGCGTCCATCCCAACTGGAGGAACTTGCGGGCCATGTCCATTCCGACGAAACCGCCACTGTCGCGGTATTCGCGGTAGCAGTTATGAATCGCCTCGACGGCCGCAGTCGCGTCCTCGCTGTTTTTGAGGGTCCAGTCCGGTAACATTCGCCCTTGTACGCCTCGATTTTGAACGCGCCTGCTCGTCGGACGTGTGCCGATAGCGCTCTGGATGCTCACGGGAGTGTAGATCGTACTCAGGGCCGTCTTCGACCACGGCCACGTCGCCGCGAACGGGGTCGGCCCCCATCCGTCAGGCGAAGGCGAGTTCGTCGCGGTCGGTCACCTCGCCGAACAGCCAGTCGGCGTGGTCCAGCGCGTACTCGCGGTGGTCCGCCTCGATAAAGCCGACAGCGTCTTCGACGAGGACCGGGCGGTAGTCCCGCAGACCGGCGCTAGAGGCGGTGTGGAGCACACAGACGTTCGCGAGCGTGCCACAGATGGCCAGGTCCTTGATGCCGTGAGTGTCGAGCCATCCCTCCAGCTCCGTCCGGTAGAAGGCGTCGTAGGTGTGTTTGACGACGACCAGCTCCTCATCTCGGGGATCGAGATCATCGACGAGTTCGGCTTCCCAGGAGCCCTCAACGACGTGTTCGCCCCAGCGGTCGAACTCGTCGTAGTAGTGGGTCTCTTCGAACTGGTCGGGCGGGTGCACATCACGGGTGAACACGACGCTCGCGCCGGCTTCGCGGGCACGACCGACCAGTTCGCTGCAGGGGCCGATGGCCGCTTCGCTGTCCGGTGCGTAGAGGCTCCCGTCGGAGTGACAGAAGCCGTTCTGCATATCGACGACGATCAGAGCGGTCTGTGAGGGATCAAGTTCCATACACAAATGTTGTCACGGCTCAACTACGAAAGTTACCCCGTGTGACTTTTTACTGTGGTGGTCTTCTTTTGAGTAGATGCGCCGCCCCTTTGCCCTCGTCTGTCTCTGTGCCGCCGTGCTGTTGCTGGCTGGCTGTCAAGCGCCCGGTTTGCCGCCCGGCCAGACGGAGCCCGGTAGCGGCGACGTGGCTCCCAGTGAGCCCGCGGTCGACCTCGGGAGCAACGGCTCTGTCCCGGCAGCGCCAGAAGCGGACCGACTGGGCTACGAGAACGGCTACTGGTACAACGAGTCGCTGTCCGTAACGACCGACGACGGCCTCAACGAGAGCGAGCGTGCGGCCGTCGTCGCCCGGACGATGGCTCGTGTCGAGCGGATTCGCGGCCTAGAGTTCGAGGACTCAGTCCCGGTGTCCGTGATTTCGCGAGCCGAGTACCGCAACAGCACCGGCGGCGAAGCCGGCGAGTCACTTCGCCGGTTCGACAACACGAAGTTCGAGGCCCTATTTTTCATTGGAGAGAAGCGTGATTCTATCGCCGTTCAGAACAGCAACCGCGGCGAAAGCGTACTGGGCTACTACAGCAGCCAGCGTAGCGAGATCGTCATCGTCAGCGACTCCGAGACGCCGACGATAAACCGAGGGACGCTGGCTCACGAACTCGTCCACGCCCTGCAGGACCAGCACTTCGGGCTGGAGAGTGACGCACAGACACGGGACGAAATCCAGGGCCGAAACGGGCTCATCGAGGGCGACGCCGTCGCGGTCAGACAGGAGTACACCCAGCGCTGTGGCGATGACTTGGAGTGTATCGACAGGCCGGAAACCTCGGGCGGTGGCGGCGGCGACCGCCACTTCGGTATCAGCTTCATGCTGTA
>JBDGPY010000087.1:0-20269 GCA_042219425.1 Haloarcula sp.
CGAGCCGTCCGCAATCCGACACGACCTGCACCCACGATAACGAATCGCATACACGTCTGTATGGGACGGGGGTGAATAAAACTACCCACCCGGTCGAACCGCCAGACACCTTGACCACACAAGCGATACAAGTCTGCCAGTCGGGATGGGCGGAAACCTTTTCGTGTCATGATGCAACATACCAATATATGGTCAGCGCGTTCATCATGATCAAGACCGCCGCCGGGAAGTCGAAAGAACTCCTTACTTCGGTTCGCGGCTCCGAGGGAGTCACGGAGGCACATATTGTGGCCGGGCAGTACGACATTATCGCCGAAGCGACCGGAGAAGAGGTGTACGACATTATGCAGTCTGTCGCGAACCAGATCCGTGATTTAGACGGAGTCGCCGACACGCGCACGTACATCTGTCTAGAGTAGTGGGACCGGAGACCACACCCAGTCAAACGCGTTCCGACACGGCAAAGGGACTCGCCACCGAATCAAAAGTATGGTCAGCGTCGTCGGTATCGTCGGCCTGCTCGTCATCGTGCTCGTCAACTGTGCCCTGACGGCACTCATGACACGCTTCTTCCGCGTTCGCTTGAACACGCGCTGGGGGAGCCTCATCTACTCGATCCTGCTCTGTCCTGTCGTCATGGTCGTCACCGTGTTGGTGTTAAGCGGCGTGTTCAGACTCGGCTCAAACCTCGGAAGCCAAACAGCGGTGATTCTCGTGACGATTATCATTCCGCTCGCAGTCGGAATCACCTTTGATTACTTCTGGATGCCCGCACCTGACGACGTGGAGCTTCCGGCCTCGATGGACTAGCAGTCGAGAACTGCCGACCGGACCCGCTCGTACACGGTATCCGGGTCGGCAGTCGCATCGACGCGGACGAACCGCTCCGGATCATCCGTGATGAGTCGTTCGTAGTTGTCACGGACAGTCCCGAGATAGTCAGCGGTCTCGAACTTGTTCGTCGCACCGCTACGCCGAGCAGCGGTTTCGGGATCGAGATCGAGATACACCGTCCGGTCTGGCGGCCGGGTCCAGGGGGCGTGGATCTCGCGGACATAGGACAACGGGTCGTCGAACCGCTCACTAGCCGCGAGGGTCGCACCCTGATAGGCGTACCGCGAGTCGCTGTAGCGGTCGGAGACGACGAGGCGGTCATCCCGGAGGGCGGGGCGTACCGTGTTTGAAAGATGCGCCGCGTGATCAGCCGTGTAGAGGAACAGTTCGGCCAGCGAGTCCGCGTCGTCGTCGTCGATTGAGCGCTGGACAGCGTCACCGTACCAGGTGTCGGTCGGTTCGCGCGTGAACACGGCGTCATCCGAAACTGTGTCATCGGCCCGTAGCCGCTCCCAAACGGTCGTCTTGCCGCTCCCATCCAGACCTTCGAGCGTGACGAGCATACGCCACCATCTGTCTGAGAGTACGTAAGGACCCCGAGACCCGTTCGAGAGTAAGCGACCGGGAAATTGTGTCAGTACCCAGATGGTAAGGCGCGGACGGCAGCCCGGTCGATCTGCCACGTACGCCCACTTTTACGGGACTACCGTCCGTATAGCGTCGTATGGATGTACTAGTCGTCGGCGGGACCGGGTTCATCGGACAGCACCTGTGCCGCGAACTCGACAACCGTGGTCACACCGTCACCGCGCTCTCTCGGTCGCCGGACGACGCGACGCTCCCAGAGACTGTCGAATCTGTCGCGGGAGATGTGACAGAGTACGATAGTATCGAGGGCGCGTTCGAGGGACAGGACGCGGTGTACTACCTCGTGGCGCTATCACCGCTGTTCAAGCCAGACGGCGGTGACGAGATGCACGAGCGCATACATCTGGACGGCACTGAAAACAGCGTCCGGGCCGCAGAATCCCATGGCGTCAACCGGTTCGTCCAGTTGAGCGCGCTCGGCGCCGATCCGAACGGCGACACACACTACATTCGAGCGAAGGGACAGGCCGAGGAGGTTGTCACACAGTCGTCGCTGGACTGGGTCATCTTCCGGCCGTCGGTTGTCTTCGGCGAGGGCGGGGAGTTCGTCTCGTTCACAAAACGGCTGAAAGGGATATTCGCACCCGGCGTCCCGCTGTACCCGCTTCCCGGCGGTGGGAAGCAGACGACTTTCCAACCGATCTGGGTCGGTGACCTCGTCCCGATACTCGCAGACAGCATCGAAGCAGACGATCACATCGGAGAGATCTACGAAATCGGGGGTCCGGAAACGTTGACACTCAGGGAAGTGACCAATCAGGTGTACGACGCCGAGGGATCCTCAGTTAGTGTCGTCCCGCTTCCGATGTCACTGGCGAAAATCGGCCTCACCGTGCTTGGCAGTGTCGGATTCCCAATGGGATCGGACCAGTACCGGTCACTCAAATTCGATAACAGTACGCGGAATAACGATATCGGCTCGTTCGGAGTTGATAGTGACTCTCTAACGACACTGAGCGAGTATCTCCACGGGTAGGCCGAGACAGTAGCCACCCCCTACGAGGGATGATTGTCAGTCAGTACTAGTTTTCAAGTGTTGATTTTATGACTGAGAGTTGGGCAAAACACTTATAATCGCGATTGCTCTTTGACCATTTAAGCGGAGAATTATATAATGAAACTGGCGATGATCGGCTTCGGGCAGGCCGGTGGCAAAATTGTGGACAAGTTCCTCGAGTACGACAAGGAAACCGGCTCGGGGATCGTCCGCTCTGCCGTGGCCGTCAACACAGCGAAAGCAGACCTGCTTGGGCTAGAACACATTCCGGAAGAGAATCGAGTGCTCATCGGCCAGGCCCGCGTCAAGGGCCACGGTGTGGGCGCTGACAACGAACTCGGCGCGGAAATCGCCGAGGAGGACATCGACGAGGTACAGGGAGCCATCGACAACATTCCTGTCCACGAAGTCGACGCCTTCCTCATCGTCGCTGGGCTCGGCGGCGGAACGGGGTCGGGCGGATCTCCAGTCGTCGCGAAACATCTCAAGCGAATTTACACCGAACCGGTGTACGGGCTCGGCGTGCTGCCGGGTGGCGACGAGGGCGGTATCTACACCCTGAACGCCGCCCGGTCCTTCCAGACGTTCGTTCGCGAGGTGGACAACCTGATGGTGTTCGACAACGACGCCTGGCGACAGACCGGCGAGTCTGTCGAGGGCGGCTATGACCATATCAACGAGGAGATCGTCCGTCGCTTCGGCGTGCTGTTCGGGGCTGGCGAGGTCGAGGCCGGCGACAACGTCGCCGAGAGCGTCGTCGACTCTTCGGAGATCATCAACACGCTCGACGGCGGTGGTGTCTCCACCGTCGGCTACGCGTCCGAAGAAGTCGAGGTGTCCTCTGGCGGCGGCGGACTACTCTCACGGTTCAAGGGCGGTAACTCAAAAGACGATGGGATGGACACGGCAAACACGACAAACCGTATCACGTCACTCGTCCGGAAGGCCGCACTCGGCCGCCTCACACTCCCCTGTGAAATCGAGGGGACAGAGCGCGCACTCCTCGTGATGGCTGGCCCACCGGAGCATCTGAACCGAAAGGGAATCGAGCGCGGACGCAAGTGGCTTGAGGAGCAGACCGGCTCGATGGAAGTCCGGGGTGGTGACTACCCGACGAACGCCCCGAAGGTGGCCGCCTCCATCCTGCTGGCCGGTGTTCACAACGTGCCACGAATTAAAGAGCTACAGCAGGTCGCTATCGAGGCCCAGGACAACATCGACGACATCCGCGACCAAAGCGAAGATAACTTGCAAGACTTAGTCGAAGACGACGAAGATGAACTTGATCCGCTGTTCTAAGGGAACCGCGGCACTGCTTTGTGTCGTCGCGGTACTCGCGTTCGCAGGTACAGCCAGCGCGTTCTCTGTCTCTGCCGAGGGCGTCCCGACTGAATCCGCCGTCGGCGAAGAGGTATCGGTCACGTACACAATCGACGATCCGTTTACTGACGCCCCGAACGAGTGGACACTTGCAGGCGAGACCGAACTCCAGAACGTCGGATGGACGGTGACAGTCCTGCGAGCTGGCGACCAGGTGAGTCAGGAAACCTACGGCGACCAGTCCTTCCAGCAGGACCTGGATATCGATAACAACGGCGACGAAGTTCGCATCGAACTTGTCGGAACGACGCCAGCGGTCTCCAACTACACGTACAACCCGCCACAGAGCTTCCAGCTCACCTCGCTCAGTCGTGTCAGCGGGAGCAACGAGGAGGAGTTCCGCAACGACACAAGCCATCACTACACTGAAGAGAGTCAGGCGGCCCGGCAGTCAATTGAGGATGCACAGGCCGCAATCGACGCGGCTGGTGGCAACGAAGAAGCCGAAGAGCTAGTCGCGAGTGCGATTTCCTCCTACGAGAACAAAAACTTCGAGAACGCACAGGACCTCTCCGGACAGGCTCAGACACAGGCTGAACAGGCGCAACAGAGCGCACAGACCCAGCAAACGCTGCTACTGGGCGGTGGCGCGCTCGTCGTCTTCTTGCTGCTGGTCGGCGGCGGCTACTACGCCTACACCCAGATGGGTGACGACAGCTACTCCAAACTGTAATGCGCGTCGTCGTCCCTGTCTCGGGGTCGGATCCAAAAACTCGCCTCGCAGCCGTTCTTTCACCCGACGAGCGACAGGCATTCACCGAGGCGATGCTGTCTGACGTGCTCGACGCGGTGATGGCGACAGGCCACGAGCCCGAGGTCATCTCCACAGCACCGGTCAACTGTGCGGTTCCGGTGACGATCGACGACCGCGGACTGGATCCGCTTATCAATGATCTACTCGCGTCGACCGTGGACGGCGACGAAGAGACGCTCGCCGTCGTGATGGCGGACCTTCCGCTTGTGACGCCAGAGAGCATCGAGCGGCTGTTCGCTCCCGAGGCCGACGTAGTGCTGGCCCCGGGCCTTGGCGGCGGAACGAACGCCTTCGTCTGCCGCCACCCAGATTTCAGGGTCGATTACCACGGCGCGTCGGTCCGTGACCATCGCCGGATCGCCCGCGATGTGGGAGCGTCCCTCACCGAAGTGGACTCCCGGCGGCTCGCGACGGATATCGACGAACCAGGCGACCTCGCCGAAGTCCTATTACATAGTGACGGCACGGCCGCCGGCTGGCTGGAGGGGGTGGGCTTCAATCTGTCGCTCACAGACGGACGTGTCACCGTTTGCCGCGAGTGAAAGTTTTTGTCCATGGGGTGCAGACCCCGGGACGTGATTCCCGGCACAGACGCGTACGACATCGACATTGAGATTCCGGACGCCGATAGAGAGCGGGTGCTTTCGGTAATGCCCGAGGACGTCGACGCAGCGTCGGAGCTGTCGTACTGCCGGAACGTGTTCCTGCCGCTGACGACCGCCTGCCGATACACCTGCACGTACTGTACCTACTACGACCCGCCGGGCCAGGCCGAATTGATGGACCGCGAGGAGATCCGTGAGACGTGTCGCCGCGGGGCTGACGCCGGCTGTACCGAGGCGCTGTTCACCTTCGGCGACGACCCGGACGACCGCTACACCGCGGTCCACGACCAGCTCGCCGAATGGGGTCACGACTCCATCCACGAATATCTCCGGGAAGCCTGCGAAATCGCCCTGGAGGAAGGGCTGCTCCCCCATGCCAACCCCGGCGACCAGACACGCGAGCAGATGGCGCACGTCGCCGACCTGAACGCCTCGATGGGCGTGATGCTGGAGACGACGACCGAGGTACAGGCCCACGGCGGTCCGCGTGCGAAGAACCCTGGCCAGCGGCTCAACACCCTCCGCGTGGCAGGCGAACTCGGGATGCCCTTCACCACTGGCATCCTCGTCGGGCTCGGCGAAGACTGGAACCATCGCGCCGAGAGTCTGCTCGCCATCCGCGAGATGCACGAGCGCTACGGCCACATTCAGGAGGTTATCGTCCAGCCCGTCGTCGAGAACGAGCGCTGGCACGGCGGCTCGCCCGACCTCGCGACGATGCGTCGGGTAACGGCGATGGCCCGCGCGGCACTGCCCGAGGACGTGTCAGTGCAGGTCCCACCGAACCTCGCCCCCGCCCGGGACCTGACCGACTGCGGTATCGACGACCTCGGCGGTGTCTCACCGGTTACCGTCGACCACATCAACCCGGAGTACGAGTGGCCCGCCTTGCAGGAGCTGACGGCCGTCGCCGAAGCCGCCGAGGTACCGCTCCGCGAGCGGTTACCCGTCTACAAGCGGTTCGTCGACAACGGCTGGCTCTCGAAGCCCATCGAAGCCGCTATCGGGGCCGACGGTGACGCCGGCGAGCGGTTCCGGTCGGTGCTGGAACGGGGCGAGAACCCAGTCAGTGCGTGAGCGGGCAGCCACGCCGCATAAGACTGTGGTACTCCAGAGATCATATGAATCGCGGCACGGCATCGATCACCTAGATGGCTAGGCTACACCTACACAAAGCCGGCAACCCAAGATAAATCACGCCGGGGCGTGCCTCTGACAGCTACCCCGGGTGCAATACTATCCCCAACCAGCCGCGGTCAGCCCAGCCGCGGCTTTTTCCACCGCTATCGAATGGCAGCGTGGGGATACCGTCCGAACTCACTCTAGCAACGGCGTTCCATCAGCCTTCGGCCCAAGCGTCGGCCCCAATACGTCGGCATCGGGGTCGATAACGCGGCGCTGTTCGTAGTCCGTCGAGCGCTCGACGGGCGACCGACCGATGGCGGTGATCATGTCGGCGTACTCCTGGAAGGATCGGAACTCACCGTAGTCGCCGCCGGCGCGCTTCGTGATTTCCTCTGAAAGAATCGTCCCCATGAAGTCGTCCGCGCCACAGGTGAGCATCTTCAGCCCCTGTGTGTCGCCGTATTTGACCCACGAGGACTGGATATGGTCGATGTTGTCGAGGAAGAGCCGAGAGACAGCAATCAGCAGTTCGTCCTCGTCGGTCGTCGCGCCGCTGTCGACCATGCCACGCTCGTACAGCGGCGTCTCCTCGTGGACGAACGAGAGCGGGACGAACTCCGTGATGGCTCCGGTACGGTCCTGCAGATCCCTGATTCGTTTCAGGTGGAGTGCGCGGTGGCGCTCGTTTTCGACGTGACCATACATCATCGTCGAGGTCATGTCGAGCCCGACGGACGCGGCCGCTTCCATCGCTTCGAGCCACTCGTCGGTGCGTATCTTCCCCGGACAGATAACGTCTCGAACCTCGTCGACAAGGATTTCCGCAGCCGTCCCCGGGACGCTGTCGAGGCCCGCGTCCTTCAGTCGGCAGAACACTTCCTCATAGGACCAGTCGGTCCCCCGGCGGGCGTGGTACGCCTCCTCTGGCGTCATCGAATGGACGTGGACGCCACCGATGTTCATCGCCCGGAGCTGCTCACAGTACGTCGCCGGGTCCGTGTCGTACTCGCCCGGCGAGCGGTAGTTCAGGTCACCGCGGTCGCTCGCTTCGAGAATCTCCCTGTGCTCGTCGTCCAGCGCGAGCGCGGGATGGAGCCCCGAAACGGAGCAGACTTCATATATCCCGCGGTCGATGGCGTCCCGAACGATGTCTCGGGACTCCGAGGGCGTCTTCGTAAACCCCCCGTGGTCCTCCTGGTAGTCGCTTCGGAACTGCTCGGAGCGGTCCTTGAAGTTACAGAACAGACAGCCCGTGTTGCAGGCTGTCGTAACATTGTTGTTGAGATTCGCAACGAACGTGACTTCGTCGCCGACAACCTCGGCTCGGCGGCGGTCGGCCGCTTCGAGTACCTGTTCCTTCCGGCGGCGGTCGATACCGTCCCGGTCCGTACCCGTCGTGAGGAGTTCGATGCCGTCAGCGACCGTCAGTCGTGTCCCGTTCCGTGCCTTTGTGAGCGCGTTCTCGAACGACTGGTCGGTCGTCGGACGGTGCTCGAACTCGAAGGCACCGTCCGGGGTATCCACAGCCTCAGGAACGTCCGACATTGCTGAACAGGAGGGAAAGGACGGGCAAAAGCGTGTGGGTCCAAGCACCCGACAATCAGTCACGGATAGACAAATACGAACACAGATTCTCTTGACGACGATTTCACTACGGACACCCTCGACGAATATTGCAGGTCGCAAACGGACCCCAGCCGGACGGCTACCCCGGGCCGGTCAGCCGGTCGGAAGGACACCGCTGATTGCTCCGGCGGTTTCGACGACGACCCACACGACGAACGTCGCGTAGGCTCCAAGCAAGGCGTACGATTCGCGCTTGCTCAACACGAGGTCAGTCCTGAGAACGGTAAATAGCAGGATCGTCGCGCCCGTCAGCACGCCGAACATCGGCACCGCCATAGCGAAATCGACCGTCCACGCGCCCGCGATGAGGACGCCCAGCGGAATCGCGACGAGCAGATCGAAGGTGTTCGATCCGAAGACGTTCGCGAGCGACGTGACGCTACGGTCATTGCGGGCAGCCCGGACGCTGACGAGCGCATCCGGCAGGCTCGTGGCCCCGGCGAGGATGGTAACGCCGAGGAGGAACTCCTGAATGCCTGCAGCCCGGCCGAGTACTCCCACCGAGTGGACGAGTCGCTCGACGGCGACGAGTATAACCGCAAGCCCGAGCAGGAGGAAGAGCCACTGTCGGCCGACGGAGATGCCGTCAGGTTCGTCACCCGCGGTATCGTGGTCGGCCGTGTCCTGGTACTGGATGAAGACGTACAGCCCGTACAGCGCCAGCGGCATGAGCGCGAGCGGGCGGGTGACGACGCCGGTCAGCGGCGCCTCATCGGGGTAGTAGATGACAGCCAGCGCGAGCGTGATGAGCAACACGGAGACTGCGAGCATGTAGAACTGTGCCTCCTTGTAGACGAGCGTTCGGCTCGATTCCAGGACGTCATCGGTGGCGATGCCAGCCCCAGCGGGGATAACGAGAATATTGAAGATCGCTGAGCCGACGATAGCGCCAACACCGAGCGGCATCGACCCTCCGAGGGCCGCGACGACGACAGTCGCTACCTCGGGAAAGCTCGAACCCATCGCCACGATGAGTGCCCCCTGGACCACGTCCGGCAGGCCGTAGTACGTGGCGAGCCGTTCGCTGGACGTTTCCAGCCAGTCGCTCCCCCGCCAGATCACGGCGGTGGCAGCGACAATAATAATCATCTCAACCAGTAGGTTTGCGGCCATCAGTCGGTGGGTCGGCGTCGCGACGGAAAACAGTTCACTACCGGCGCGAGTGGGAAACGTCTTTGTCCCCGACACAAAAGGCGAGCACAATGACGAGCGTCAAGGAATTTCGCGTGGACGATCCGGCGACGGCCGACAGCCTCGGTCGCGGCGCGTTCGTGTTTACAGACGATTACTCTGTGTTCGACTGGGGGAAGATGCCAGACCAGATCCCCGACAAGGGCGCGTCGCTGTGTACGATGGGCGCATACAACTTCCAGCTCCTGGAGGAAAACCACGTCCCGACGCACTACGAGGGCGTCAGGCTCCCCGACAGCGACGAGGTGTATGACCTCGGTGAGGCTCTAGCAGCCGACACAGCCCCCGAGGAGATGGTCATTGAACTCACGCAGGTCCCCGATCTTCCCTTCGCCGACGGGAGCTACGACTACGACGCCTACCACGAAGCCGCGAACGAGAACTACCTCATCCCGCTTGAGATTGTCTTCCGGAACCGCGTCGGCGTCGGCTCTTCGCTCCGGTCTCGAACCGAGCCGTCAGACCACGGCCTCGACTACGACACGTGGCCCGAGGAGGTCGTTGACCTCGACGAGCCAATCGTGGAGTTCTCCACGAAGTACGAGGAACAGGACCGGTACCTCGGCCACGAGGCAGCCGACCGAATCGCCGGTGTCGCGAGCATCGACCGCCTCGAAGAACTGGCCCGCGCAGTCAACCATATCGTCACCGAGCAGGCCGCCGAGGCCGACCTGGTCCACGAAGATGGGAAGATCGAGTGCCTGTACTACGACGGGGAAATCCGCGTGGCCGACGTGGTCGGCACGTTCGACGAGAACCGCTTCTCCTACGAGGGTCAGCAGGTGTCGAAAGAGGTCATCCGGCAGTACCACAAGCGCACCCAGCCCGACTGGGTCGAGGCCGTGAGCGAGGCCAAGAAACGAGCGGGCGAACAGGATGTCGCCGACTGGAAATCCCTCTGTGACGAGTCCCCTGCGCCGCTTGACAGGGACGTAATTCAGGTCGCCCGCGACCTCTACTGCGCCGGGACGAACGCCTACGTCGGCGGTGACGTGTTCGATGCGCCGTCACTCGACACAGCCGTCGATACGGTTCGGGAACTGTAGGCAGCGACGCCATCGAACCCGGCGACGAGGTCAGCTGTCGAGGCGCACGTCCACGTCGGTGACCGATATCGCTGTCTCGTCGGTCGTTATCTCACACGAGATAGTGTCAGAGTCGACGGGCGTGCAGTTCGTCTGGGACTGCGAATCGAGATAGCGCTGCCACGCCGTACTTCTCTGGCTGGTCACATTGACGTACACGGCGTCACCGGCCGTGTCGGTTTTTTCAACAGCCGTGCCGTTTCGGGTCGTTCGGACGCTGGCCGTGTTTTGCCCACCGACGGATGTCGTCGCCACCGGTCGTGTGCGAAGAATGTGCAGCCGCGTGGAGTCAGCTGTGACCAACAGGCGGGGTGGCCTGGCCATCACCTGTCCGTCCCGGTCTGATCGGATGACGGCACCGCTCGCGTAGACGACCTTGCTTCCGTCACCCCCATCTAGAACGAGCGGCCGCGTCTCGACGGCCCGTCTGAACCCGTCCGCCGGAACGTGGACTTCGACTGTCGTTTTCGACCCGACTGACAGCGACATGCCGTCGATCTGTATCGACGTCGTTCGACTGGGGACTTCGTCAGCGGCAACCTCGTCAACGTTGGTCGCGAGGATCTCGAACGAGCGGACACCGTTGGTGACGCGCTCGTCGTTCCGAACGTCTTCGAGGGCCGCGAACCCGCTGACGCTGACGAGGCCGACTATCAGGAGGACGCTGCCGAAGATGATGACGAACCCGATTGTCGTGCTCTGTCCTCGCTCCCTCATGGGTTCACCTCCAGCGTGTCGCTACTCGGATCGTACGACACGACCACCGATCCGCCCGAAATCGTGGTCTCCTCGATAGCCGTCCCGGTTTTGAGGGCGACCACGACGGAGGTTTCCGCGACGTCGCTTTCGAGGATGATCTTGTACCGAGCGTACGCGCCAGTGGTCGCCTGTTCGTCGATCTGAATCCGGTACTGTCCCTGTGCGACGCGGTCAGGAAGCTCAGTCGTGAGCGTGACCGTATGCGGGTCGTCTGCCGCTCGAACCAGGCTGTCCGCCGTAGTCAACTCCGACGCGAGCCGGTTCCCGAGCACGGACAGCTCCGAGTTGACTGTCCTGGTGCGCTCTGTCTCGACAATTGAGACGGAGACCGAGAGTAACGAGACGACCAGCAGAAGCGTGATTCCCAGCGTCAGGACGTATCCGACAGCCGTTGAGGTGGCACGGTCACGCATCGCTATCGCCCCCGGTCACCGTCGTCTCCGTAACGTACTCCAGCCGCGGCGTCGCGTAGGTGATGCGTACCGACGCGTCGTATAGCTGTTCGGTGACGTATGGCTTCCCACTTCCCTCAGGTGCGTAGTCGCCATCCGCAACGGTCCCTCGCGTCTGGTCGACGGTCATAGTGTAGGTACCACCGGCGTTGGATCCCCAGTGATACGAGATACTGGACGAACTCCCCACGTCGTCGAATGCCGTCAACTGCGGACAGGCTGTTCCCTCGACCGACCCGTTCGAGAGGTCGACGACGGCATAGCCGTCACTCCCGGCCGTGACGGAACAGGGGGCCTGTAACGTCCCGCTCGTGTCCTCGGCTCTGACGACGACATCCCCGCTTTTCCGATAGATGAACAGTCGCCATTCGTCGGACCCATCGGCTACGACGACGTGGAATACCTCAGCAGCAAGTAGCTCGCTCGTGTTCGAATCTGAGGCGGGCGCGACGAGTGCTGACTCAGAGACGTTCAGGCGCGCGTCCCTGGACCTTGACACACCGCTCGCGAGCGTCCAGTTGTCCACACCGCTCGCGTTCGTCATAGCGCGTGATGCGGTAGCCTGGGCGATCCGCGTTCCGTTGGTCGTGTCGGTGACTGTGATAGTCGCTCGATTCCCCCCTCTCGCCGCGTAGCCGTCGGCGCTCTCGCTCCAGTCGTCGACACCACCTTCCAGTTCGGTCCGGAGTGTGGCGTAATCCGTGTCGTTGTACCGGTTGACGTATTCGAGTGTCCCCACAGCCCCGTCAGCAGCGGCGGAAGAGACTGTGATGGCATCTCGGCCGTCGTTGCCGTGGCCGGCTGCCATCGCTTGCGAGTGCGCCGAGGCGTTCAACACGAGCGCGAGGACGACGAACAGAACGGCGATGCCGAACGTCGTCACGAGCAGTACCTGTCCGCGGTCCGCCGCGGCACCGGCGCGGCTCAGGTCGACCACAGCACCACCTCCACGGTGACGACGTTGTAGACGCCGCTGTCGGGCGCACTATCGGGCGCGTAGAACGACGCGTTCGTCAGGGTCTCATCCCCGGGTGCTTCCGATTCCGTGGAGAGAACGTCGTCGTCATAGAGCGTGAGGAGTTCGACAACTCTGACGGCGTCGTCACTCGGTGTCCCGCTGTCGACGACGGCCCTGGTTTTCGATGCGCCCGAGGGCTGACGATACCGGATATTGACGTTGTAGGCAATTCCCGTGGCACCGAAGCTCCGGTTGAGTTTGGCCCCGAAGGCGGTCGGTAGTGCGGCGTTCGCGTACGCCGACTCGTATGATTCGAGTCCGTGGAACGTCTCGGTGGAACTGTCCCAGTATAGCACGGTCCGGCGTAACGACCCGTCCGCCACGGCATCGTCGAGAGCACCGTGGCCGGCCCGTTCGAGTTGTTGCTGGTGGGTCTCACTCGCCGTGCTCGCGCTCTGTGGCGTCACCGCTGTCGCCTGGAGCGCGAACACGACGGCCCCGAGAAGGACCAGCGCGGCGACAAACGCTTCGAGCGTGTACGCCTGTGCCCGGTCCGTCATCGTTACCAGACCTCCACGCGCATCTCCGCGGTTGTGCCGTCAAACGAGACGTGCCGCCGTGCCGTGGCGACCGACCCCTCACCGGATTGTGGCGATGGCCCAACCGCCAGGGGCGACCCACCGCTCGAACACGTGACGACCTCGTCGCCGTCAGCACAGAGGATTTCGCGGTCCGGGCCGCCAGTGACGTTCCGCTGGACCGTCACGTTCACCATGTACTGGTCGTCGATACCGACCTGATCGGATAGCGACGCGCTCGTATCGAAGGTGTCACACGGGTTCGATCCGCTCTGGTTGAAAAACCAGAAGGCACAGGTGTTCAGCGTCGCTGTCCCGGGTTCACCGAGGTGAAACTCGACCAGCTGGTTCCCGACTCGGTCTGCAACCAGCGCCGTCTCCTGGTCGCCCTGCGTCGGCGTGAGGAGTCCCGGAATGAAGAGGAGCACGAACCCCACGACGACGAAGAACACCAGCATCCCCGTCAGAAAGTCAATAGGCATCTGTCCCCGCGTCGAGGGTTTCGGTTGCATATTACCCCATCACCATCCAGACTGCCAGTGAGATCGTCAGCAGGACCGCGACGAACTTCATCCCGGCGCGAAGGGTTGCGTCCCTGAGATAGCCCGCGATGAGTCCCGCGGACACTGCCTGTACCGTCACGGCGTGGAAGAACATGAGCGAGAGCAGGTCAGCGTTGACGCCGCCGATGGACATCCCTGCCCCGGCTCCGCCCGCCTGACCGGTATCGAACTCCGCCATGACATCGATGAACTGCACTTTCAACAGCGCCATCACGCCAAGCATCGTCACGTATGTCATCAGCACGATAGCAACCTGCATCAGCGTTCGAGAGCGACGTTCCCGTTCCAGATCGTCCTGCACTTCGCTTGCCTTGGCGGCCGTCGACAGCACCACCGAGATGTGACTCGATGCCTCCTGGGCCTTGGTGATGAGCTTCACCGTCCGTGCGAGTCGCGGGATGTGGTACTTGTTGTTGAACTCGATGAGCGACTCCTTGAGACTCATTCCGTAGTTGACCTTCCGGTAGATGATGCGGAACTCGTCGGCGAGCCTGTCCGAGGATGTCTCCGAGACAGTCTTGATCGATTCGAGGGTCGTCGCACCGGTGTCGTTGACCGTCGAGAGTTTCAGAAGGTTGTCCGAGAGGTTGTCGAGCAGTGCGCGACGGGTGTAGCGGTCCCACTCGTGGAACACCGCCAGCGGCGTCACCATCAGGAACAGCGGGACGTAACAGTACACGAACGTCGCCCACACCGGCCGCTCGATGACACCGTTCCACGTGAGAGGAACAGCGCCGGACAGGGCGGCCGCCCCGACGAGCGAAACCGACGCCGGCACCGAGATGGCGAAGGTATAGAGCGGGTTGTCCCGGAAGAACAGGTGCGGGTGCCGAAGCAGGTCGACCGTCTCCTGGAGCCCTTTTTTGCTCTCTATCCGATCAAAGATGTGATACGTGCCAGTGAACGACGTGATTAGCCCCAGGTCGCGGAGGCCCGTGCTCTGCGTTTCGAGCCACTCGCTACGTTCCCGTGGCCTGATGTACCCGTCGCCAAACTCGTCCTGCTTGACGGTGGTGACGAGCACGAGAAACGCCACGGCGATGAGCGGAATCAACATGTAGACCGTGACGTACAGCATCACCTCTGAGGCGTTCCCGAGCATCCGCATGATGACGAGGATGATGACGAGCAGCAGGGGGAACAGCGAGAGCGTGATGTACATCTCCCCGAGCAGTTCGAGGACATCGAGCGTCCGCTTTTGCTCCTGTTTGGCCGACCGCAGATACTTGTGCTTCTTGTCGTCGAGGAACGATGTCATATCGCCGCCGCTGTTGATGACGGCCAACATGTCGACCAGAAACTCCCGGAAATCGTCGCTCGGGGAGTGTTCCATCTGGTTTCGAATCGCCGTGCGGTAGTCAGTGTCGAGCGTGTTCGTCTCCTGGACGATGGCCTGGAACTCCCGTGCGACCTCACCGTAGGTGTCTTCGGCTTTCGCCATTGCTTCGAGCAGTTCGAGTTGGTTGAGGCCGCCGGTTGAGAGGGCGTACATGAACGACACCGAGTCAGACAGGAGCATGTTTATCTCCCGCCGCCGGGCGTTCGCACGGGAGTACGGAACCGCAACAATCCCCCCGAACCCAAGCATGAATCCGAGACCGCCAAGGACGAATCCAAGCAGAAGGACGAGAGCCGGGACCCGGAGCGTTCGGACGGCAGTCTCGACGATACCGTCCGGAAGTGGAATGCCAAACAATGGCCCGGAGAAGACGCCGATAGCGGCAAGCACGTACCCGAGTCCAATGCCAGCGAACCAGAGCGTAATACCCGTGATGAGGCCAACGCCGATCGCGCGGGACAGGTACATCTCAACGGTCACGGGCATCCGGGCCTCGGCGAGTTTCTCTTCGAGGGTCGCGACGAAGGGATCATCGTCCTCAAAGAGGTAGTCGAAGATGGGATAGAACGCGTTGCTGAACCAGTCCGTGCTCCCTTCAACGGTTCTGACCGTCAGCCAATCGCCGGTCTCGGAACTCATCTATGTCTCCGTGTCGTCGGTGGGGTCCGCGTCCTGCTCGTCGACTGCCGTGTCGTCGCCCGACCCACCGGCCTCGTCGGTATCGTCACGCGCGTCTCCAGCCGTCTCGGCAGCGGCATCCTCGTCAGCGGAGCTGTTCTCCGATTCATCGGATAGGGCGTCAAACAGCTCAGCGTTCGGTGCGTCCTGTTCCACCGACGAGGATTCGAGATCGGTTGCGTCGTCGCCTCCCTCCTCAGGCAGCTGTCGGTCGGTCACATCGCTGGATCCCGTCTGTGCTTTCGTTGCCGTGAGGTCGACATCTTCGAGTGCAGCGACGATTGCCTTGACTCGCGAGGCGGTGACGGTTTCGCCCGCCGCTTCGAGGACAGCAGTGAGGTTCGATTCGTTGATCTCGGCACCGGTTTCGTGCAGGATGAGTGCTGCGTAAACGTATTCCATAGTGATTCACTCCGTTGTGTCGTCAGGCTGTTCGCTGTGCTGTTCCACGACCTCAGGGTCGGCCAGCGGTTCTGCACCCATTCCGTCAGCGGCCAGTCCGCTCCGGATCTCTGCCCCTTTGGCACGCGCGTGTTCCGGGAGCGCATCCAGCAGTGAGTCGGCAGCCCGGCCACGATACCTGTCGAAGAGCGTCCCATTCGCGGTGTCGAGGATGTCCTTTGCGGCCTGTTCCGTCTCGGGAGACGGCTCCGGACGAGGAACGATCGACTCCTTCTCCGGGTCGATATCGATTTCGACGCTTTCCATCTCTCGGAGATCGCCCAGACTCTCTTTGAGTTCATCCTGTGCCAAGTGGGAGAGAATGGTATCCGGATCGTTGATGAACGCCTGTAGCGTCGCCGCAACCTCCGAATAGTCCTTGATTCCCCGGTCGACGAGGTAGGCCAGCACGACCTTCCGCTTGAAAAGTTCGTCGTCGAGACGTTCACGGTCCCACCCTCTGTCGAACTGGATCTCTTGGAGCGTGTTCGACCGCCCGAGTTGCAGGAACTCGTCATTCTCCGCCTGCCACTCGAAGATGTCGCGGACGTTGATTTCGTCGTTTTCGGCGTCGTAGTGGTTGACTTCGGTGATCGACTTGTTCCGTCGGACCTTTCGGCCCTGGACCCGGGTCTGTGTCTGGATCGACACGAGGTCGAGCCCGGTGAACATGGTCTTCGAGACGTTGATCGGATCGGTCGTGAACCGCTTGAGGACTTCACCGACGGAGTCGGCGTGGAACGTCGTCAGCGTCGTGTGCCCGGTCGACATGATCTGGAACAGGGTCCGGCCCTCCTCGCCACGGACCTCACCCATCACGATGAACTCCGGTCGCTGACGGAGCGCGGCTTCCAGCAGGTCGAATTCGTCGACATCACCCACACTGTCTTCGCTAAACGACGGCCGGGTGATGCTAGCGACCCAGTTACGCTGTGGGAGTTCGACCTCGCGCGTGTCCTCGATAGAGACGATTTTCGAGTTCGACGGGATGAACAGCGAAACGGCGTTCAGGCTCGTCGTCTTCCCGGAGGCCGTCCCACCGGCGAAGATGAGGCTCCGATTGTTCTCGATTGCCAGCCAGAGGAACGCCATCTCGTCCAGCGAGAAAGTGTTCCAGTTGATGAGGTCAATTGGCGTGAACGGCACGTCCTTGAACTGCCGGATAGTGTAGTTCGTCCCGTGGTCCGACACTTCGCGACCAAGTGTCAGCTGGGCGCGTGATCCGTCGGGTAACGTCGCATCGACCTGCGGTTGTCGCTTCGAGATCCCCTTGCCCGAGCGCTGGGCGAGTTTGACCACGAAGTTATCGAGGCTCTCCTCGCCGTGGGCGATGTTCGTGATGATGTTCTCGTACTCCGTGTGATAGACGAACACCGGGGAGTCGTAGCCGTCACAGGAAATATCCTCGACGTTGATGTCGTGTTTGATCCCGTCGATGCGCTCGTAGCCGAGGAAATCACGCTGGAGTTCGTACAGTAGTCGCTCCACCTGCGCTTCCGTCAGCGTTCCCGAGTCTTCCGCGAGGACAGCCGGCTCCGGTCGGGCGGCGATGCCGTTGAGTTCCTGATCGGAGCGGCCCTCGTCGTCGCCTATTCCGATGAGTTCCTTGAACTGCCCGACAGCGCTGCCGTCCCTGGCTCCCTCCCGGAGGTCGTACTGGTCCAGGAGGCGGAGCGTCTCCTTCTCGATGATGTCGGCCCTGTCCTCGTTATTCCCGTCGATGAGGGCATCCTCTTCGGAGTACTTGACTGCGGTACGGAGTCGGCCGGTCAGGTACTCCTTGAGCCTGGCATCGATGTCGTTCAGGTACGGCTCGATGACGTAGTACTTCTTCTCGTTCTCCTTGATTGAGTGGAAAATGGTGACAAACGAGTGGGGTTTGTTCACCCAGTAGCGTTCGATTTCGACGAAGTGGCGCTTCTTGTCCATTGGCACCGCCTTCTCCAGATCGTAGCGGTTGGCGAGCGTCGTCAGCCCGGTGTGCGTCGAAAAGAACGCGTCCTCGTCGATCTCGGGATTCACGTTGACAGTTCGACGGTCAACGATCTCGTCGAGACGTTTGGCGAAGTCGCTGGCCTGCTTGAGGCGGTCCTCCGTGTCCTCTGGTGGGAAACCGAGGAACGCTTCCGGATCGAACGGTTCGACGTTCCCTCCGCTGTCTTCTGGTGGGTTCCCGGACTCGTCGTAGTAATAGTCCCACTTGAAATGTTCCCACGTGTACTCGTCTTTGGTGACCGGCGTATTCGCTAGCCAGTCAACATAGTAGTCGTACAACCGTTCGCCGGCCGACTGCGCGTGGCCCACCTTTTCGGGTAACTCGTCCGGATGGAAGCCGAGATACGCCGCCGGCGAGAACCCCGTTGCATCCCAGACTCGCCTCTGTGTGTGCGTAGTAGCTTCTATGTCGCTCTTGCCGAATCTCCAGAGGGGTCCATCGGTACCGTCAGGCTCCGCAGTAATCTCTCTGGTTACCTCGATCTCGTCATGATACCCCATCTCGGCCATCAGGTCGTCCCACGTGTAGGACCCGACAGCGACAGGTCTGTCTTTCTGGTCGTCGTCAACGGGTTGTTCCGACTCCCCCGTCATAGACTCTCCCCTTGCCCCTGAAGATTTCCACCGTTTGTGCTGCGATAGTAGCTCATTGTGATCCCAAACACACGGCCGTCGACAGCCACAAACCACCGATGTCTCAGTGGTTTCCCCAAGCAACTGCGTAGCCGGTGTGCCTGTCAATTGCAAACATACTGTCCCCTATTGGTAATATATGATTTAATTGAGATTAGAGGCTCCATACTGCAGAGTCTATTGCTGGTAGTTCGGAATTCTCCTTCTCTCAAGAGCTACTAAATCCCGTATACTGCGGAATTATCGTTGAAAATCGGGTTTGGACTGTAGAGAATTTTCTTGTCTTCCATCTTGGCGCACATCACCCAGCTATAATCCATTTTATATGAAGGTGTTATTTGAACGGAACTCGGACGCAGTAAGCCAGTTATAGAGTGCGAAGTGCCCCCGACGCAGTTACGCTCAGGCGATATCCCGACTGGTGTCAATCGCGACTTCCTGTGTGAGTTCGAGTTTGACAGTCTCGTCGAACGGTGCCCCACCCCGGAACTTCGGGACGATCAGACGGTTCTCAATGCTCTCACCGCGGACCTCCGTCGAGAGTTCGAAGATGATGTCCGCAAGATACTCGGTGACATCTCGCTGGACGGGCACCTCTCGACCGTTGAGACCGTGCATGACTGCGAAGCTGTCTTTGTCGGCCAGTTCGTCACGAACGTCGTTGAGGAAGTGAAGGAACTCGTCTGTACTCTTCGTTTCGAGCATATCGACGGTGTCGACGATAATTGTCGACCGTGGCGGACTTTCGTGAACCACCCGATACGTCTCCTTCAGCGGCCGCTCCCCGATTGAATGCAGGTTCGTGGCGTCCAGCGTGCCACCGGCGTTCTCCAGTGAATTACGGACCGCCCTCGTGGATCGTGCCGTCGTGAGATAGACTGTTTGACGTGGGGTCGTCAGTTCGTAGAGAAACTGTTCGGACTGGCTCGCCGGGTCTGCAGAGAGGAGTGCGAGGCTTCCCGGTGGTACACCCCCATTCAGTTTCCGGTCCAGTACATCGATACCTGTCCGGAGAACACTGTTCATCGTCCCACCTGTTGCACTGTTTGTCCCTGGGTATGTGCCCGTGCGTGCGGACTTCTAGTACATCGTAGTCGTAAGTTGATATTTTCCATCGGTACAGGATGATCAAACGGCGAGTACATTGTTACACACTATCAGACAACCACCGCTAAGCAGTTAGTAACCTCCTTATACCTAGAACAGTGCTGAACAGTTCTGAACAGACCTGAATGGTAAGTGAACAATACCGTTAGGAATCCAGTGGTAATTTGATAGTAATCTAATAACAATATACTGCTGGGCAGTTGGATGGAGTGCAGGATGGTCACAGAGCACAACCGACTCAGTGCGGTGGGGGCTGCTGTGGGCGGTACCACGCAACCTGTCCGCGTTTCAGATACACACGCGTCGGCGGTGGCGGGGAACGATATGATCGTCGGTGGCACTGGCGAGTTGTGTTCGCGTACCATCCAACAACGAGACAACAAACAATGAAACTACAGAATTTCAAAGCACTGATCAGGGGAGACGACGCCGTTTCGCCGGTTATCGGGGTCGTTCTGATGGTCGCGATCACGGTTATTCTCGCGGCCGTCATCGGATCGTTCGTCGTTGGGCTGGGCAGC
>JBDGPY010000087.1:20369-29423 GCA_042219425.1 Haloarcula sp.
CGTCCACGGCACCGTGACAACGCACGCACAGGCATAGAAAAAATTCACCCGTACCCCCCTTGGTGTTTGGACTTCGACAGCGGTGTCGAATCACGCCGAGGACAGGGGTTCGGGCGAGACGCGACGGACGACAAAAACGATACATGCACGGGGAAAGGGACCAAAGGTCGGACGAGATCGGGGGGAAGAACAGGGGAGGGACCATCAGGCGCGGTCAATCGGAGGTCATCAGTGTCGTCCTCTTGCTGGCCATCGTCATTTTGAGTGTCACTGTCGTCGTCGCGAGCGGTACGGCAGTTATCGACGAGACGCGTGACAGAGCGGAGATTGGCGCAGGGGAACGCGCCGTCGCCGCGTACGATACGGACATGAGTACTGTCGCTTTCGGACAGTCCGAGTCACAGACGACCGATCTGGGACTGGACGCCAACGATGGCGAGATGCGATATGAGGACTCCGGGTGGCTCCGTGTCGAGGTCGATAGCGAGACGAGCGGCAGCGAGGTCGTCGTGAACGAGTCACTCGGTGCCGTAGAGTACAGGAAGGGGGAGACGACGGTTGCGGCCCAGGGCGGTGGTGTCTGGCGGAGCGACGGTGACGGGTCGGTGATGCAGTCCCGTCC
This sequence comes from Haloarcula sp., assembly GCA_042219425.1. Classification (GTDB taxonomy): domain Archaea; phylum Halobacteriota; class Halobacteria; order Halobacteriales; family Haloarculaceae; genus Haloarcula. The sequence goes on from JBDGPY010000087.1 coordinate 20,992, forward strand.
GGAGTTCCACTATCGCGAGCAGACCCTGACGCTGCCGCTGGTCTCTATCGATGGTGAGACGGGATTGACGAGTCGCATTCAGAGCACGCGCGACGGGGAACCGGCACAGCAGTACCCAAACCCGCCGAAAGGGTTTTCGAATCCACCTGACAGCGGGTCGGTTACGATTACCGTACAGAGCGAGTACTACGAGGCCTGGGGTCGCTACTTCGAGGACGAGACGAACGCGTTCGTGAGCTACGACGACGCGAGCAAGCGCGTGACTGTAACGTTCCTCGTGTTGCCCGACCGGAACACCTTCGATGGAGGTATCATTGCGACGTCGAGTACCGGTGAACTGGCCGTAGCGGGAACCGGAGCCTACGTCAACAGCTACAATTCATCAACCGGGAACTACTCGCAGACGCGGTCTGCAAACGGCCTGATTAAGTCGGCCGGTGACTACACGGGAAAGGGTAACTCGCTCGTCGACGGTGATATCAAAGCCGGCGGCGTCGCCACCCTGAAGGGAAGTACCGAAGTTAACGGGAGCCTCAAATATGGGGAAAATCCCCCACCGGACGATTCAAAGGTCACTGGTGATGTCAATGGGGGAGCTGAAGTCCGGTCAGTTAGTCCCATCGACACTTTCGTCGAGAGGTACTCCGAAGACGTTCAGACGACCAACGACAACGACGACGAGGGCAATATCTCCGGTCATCAGCTCTCGATATCCGGGTCATCCGCAGAACTGGATTCGGGTCGCTACTACGTGCACAACCTTACGCTGGACGGCGAGTCGTTGACGCTGAACACGACCGACGGCGACATCACGGTGGTCGTTCGCGACTACGCGAAACTAACTAACGGTGGCAACCTCACCGTTGCGGGCGACGGTGTCGCCCGTCTCGTCATCGCCGGAGAGAACGACACGGAAGTTTCACCGACCGGTCTCGGAAACAAAGATGTCAATCTACACGTCGGGAAAAAAGGGTCCGCGATCCACATCGCCGGTGAGGAGTCCTCGCAACTCAGAGTGTACGGAACTCGTGATTTCAACGCGACGATTGCCGGTTCGAACAGCGACAAAGCGAGCTTCAATGGACTCATCTACGCCCCCGCAGGCACCAGCGGAAACGGGTACGTATACATCAAGCAGGGCGACCTGTACGGACTCGCTGTGACCGGAAACCTGACGGTCGGTCAGTCTGGTGCCGCGCATTACGATTACGGTCTCCGGGGAAAGACCCGAATCCAGTCCCCGTTCTCGGAGATAGAGAATCTGCACGTCACCCTCCATCGAGTGCGAGTTACGGCAGGGAGCTAACGACGGTGGAGGAACACGTATGGCAAGACACAGTTCACGACTGGATCGAGGCGAAGAGTGCCGAAACGAGACGGACAACCGCCGAGTCGGGATGCGAACCGCTGGCCGGCTGACGGGGAACTATCGGAGATGTCACGACTCATGACACTGGTAGAACGGCTCGTGGCGTACGTCGACTCTGACACGGGGTGTGACCAGTGTGGTGAGACGACAGTAGTGCACGAGTGCAGTCGCTGTGGAACCTCGGCCGACGGGAACACGACGCAGTGTCCGCGGTGTGGGTCTGTCGACATCGCCAGATACGAGATTTGACAGTCCGGTGGGACAGACTTGACAGAACCCCGTTCCGAAAAGAGTGGGTTGCTGTCAACTGTGCTCGTCCACAGCCATCGCCCTTCGATTCAATCGAGTTCACTGGACGACTATCGGCACGCAGTTCCGACCGGGCGTCTCAGTCGTCCGCCTCGACCACATCCTCGTCCTCGGCGATGAATTCCCCGAGTCCGTCGATGGGACGATCAGGATTCAGGTGGTCGAGTTTGTCGGGTGCGCCGAGTTGGACGTCAGTCTCTTCCGGGTCCCGCAGTTTCGTCCGGCCGCGGTGGACAGTCACCTCGTCGTTGAGGTGGAGCTTGATGGCCTCGATGAGCGCCTCGGCTTCGAGCGGCTGCCCGATCTGCTGGAGGGCCGACTCGGTGGCGTCGTCGGGAACGTTGAACGCGCGCTGGGTAATGATCGGCCCCTGGTCGAGATCCGTCGTCACGTAGTGTGCGGTGACGCCAGCGATGCGGACACCCTCTTCGATGGCCTGCATGTACGCTGACGCACCGGGGAAGGCGGGCAGCAGGCTCGGATGGACGTTGATGATGCGGCTCTCGTAGCGGAAGACGACATCGGGTGAGAGGATGCGCATGTAGCGAGCCAGCGCGATAAGGTCGGCGTCGTACTCCGCGAGCAGGTCGAGCAGTTTCTCCTCGTTCGGCGTCCCCTTCTCGTCGCCGATATCGTGGAAGGGAACGTCGTATTTCGACGCGAGGGGTTTAAGATCCTCGTGGTTGCCGATGACCACCTCGATGTCCGCTCCAAGGTCACCGTTGGCCCACGCCTCGAACAGGGCTTCGAGGCAGTGTGACTCCTTCGTGACGAGTACGGCGATGGACTGCGTCTCGCGGTCGGCAGGGAACCGGACCTGCACATCGACGCCAAGTTCGTCGCCGAGTTCGGTGAGGTCCTCGCGGAGTTTCGTTTCCGTCGTCACCATCTCGGACGTGTCGACGTGCATGGTCATCCGGAAGACACCCTCCCTGACGGCCTGGTCGAGGTCCTCAATGTTGATACTCCGTTCGAACAGCAGCGAGGTCACTTCGGCGATGAGGCCGGTGTCATCCTCGCCGACGACCGTTATTTCGGTCAGATCGTGCGTCACAGTACCCACCTCTGGGCAATAGAGACGTTCATTTGCCCCTGATTCGGCAGTCCCGGGCCAAAAGACTTCGTTTTCCCCACAGAACGATGGCAAGTCTTTGTATACCCTTTGTGTCTGTGCAGTCAGAACTGGTGAGACGCCGACCAGCTGCTGTGTCGGTCCGGCAGGGCGAGTGCACAGACACGGTTGATTCCCTCCGTGAGACTGACGGCAGAACGCAAGCGTTTTCTCCGCTGCCCGCCCGCTTGCCAGTAATGACTGCCTTTACCGCGACTGTTACCGTCCGGCTCAAGCGGGGCGTTCTCGATCCCGAAGCTGAGACGACACAACGATCCCTGGAACGCCTGGGATTCGATCTGAACGATCTCCGCTCCGCGGACGTGTTCGAGCTCGACCTCGACGCCGAGAGCGACGAGGCTGCGGCCGACCGTGCCGAGGAGATGGCTGAGCGGCTCCTGGCGAACCCCACAATCCATGACTACGACATCGAGGTGGCCAAGACAGAATGACTATCGCCTCGAAACGGACGGCGGTGCGCTACTCCCACACGGGGTGGTCACTGTGACCACAGTCACGTCCGCTCGTTCGCAGGGATCACTCGCCAACCGGAGGTGGCTCGCATGACCATTGCCGTCATCCAGTTCGGCGGGTCGAACTGCGACCGCGACTCCGTGCAGGCGCTCGAATCGCTCGGCTTCGACGCCACCCTCGTCTGGCACGAGGACGGCCTCCCGGACGGTGTCGACGGCGTTGTCCTCCCCGGCGGCTTCTCCTATGGCGATTACCTGCGCGCCGGCGCGATGGCCGCCCAGTCGCCGATCATGGCCGAGGTCCGTGAGGCCGCGAGTGAGGGGACGCCAGTACTGGGCGTTTGCAACGGCGCACAGATCGGCTGCGAGTCGTTGCTTACCCCCGGCGCGTTCACGACCAACGAGAGTGCCCGCTTCCAGTGCGAGCACGCCTACCTGCGTGTCGAGAACGCCGATACGCCGTGGACCAGCCAGTACGAGGACGGTGAGATCGTCGAACTCCCAATCGCCCACGGCGAAGGCCGCTACGAGATTCCTGACGACCGCCTGGACGAACTGGAGGCCGACGACCGCATCCTGTTCAAGTACTGCGACGAGGATGGAAATGTCACGCCTGAGGCGAACCCGAACGGCTCGAAACACAACGTCGCCGGTGTCACCGGTGAGGAGAACCACGTCGCCGTCATGATGCCCCATCCGGAGCGGGCGACGCTTGCGGACCTTGGACGGACGGACGGCAAGGGCGTTCTCAGCGGATTCGACGAGTAGCGCTACGGTCTCGGCAGCGAGTACAGTGGATCATGAGTTTCTGGCAGTCCGGAACCAGACACACCGAGCAGCGCTGCTAGTCAGTTTTGTGTCAAGGGGAGGGACCAGCGGAGCGTGTGACATGATCCGGCGGTCCCTGGTCCAGCTTTAGAATCCAAGTCGTATAAACACACGCTTACCGGAGTGTAAGTGAAACCGCACAGAAGGGGCATCACGTACGAATTTCAGACGATACTGTTCCACAGTGGTGCAGTCTGTCCCGGGGGAACGTCAGCCACGTCGACTCGCCGACGGTCGGCAGTTCGTCGGCGAACGCCTCAATAGTAATTTCGTCGAAGGAAACGGTCACTCGATTAGTCGCGTCCTCGCGAACTACCCGCTCGACGGTTCCGCAGATGTCACCGTCCGAGCCGATATCGATTGCCTCTGGACGTATTGCGACATACCCGTCTATTGGGTCGGTCCCGTTCAGTAGCGATTGCAGGGACGGGGCCGACGAGAGCGCGACAGCGTTGGCTCCGGTGAACTCGGCGACCACCGGGGAGGCAGGGCGTTCGAACACGTCCTCAGGGGTTCCGGTCTGGACGATGTGGCCGTCGCGCATCACCGCGATGCGGTCAGCGATCGCCCGCGCAGTCGTCCGGTTGTGAGTGACGTACACCGACGTCACATCGGCGAGAACGTCAGCGAGGTCGTCCCGCAAGGCCTGCCGTGTCGGCACGTCAAGCGCCGCCAGCGGTTCGTCAAGCAACATGACCGCTGGCTGGATAGCGAGCGCCCGGGCGAGCGCCACCCGCTGTTTCTCCCCGCCCGAAAGCGTCGGCGGGTACCGCTCCGAGAGGTGGCTCACGCCCAGTTCAGTCAGGAGCGCGCCGGGATCGCCCGTCTCCTCGTGATACCGAGTCCCGTAGGCCACGTTTTCGTGGACGGTCATGTGCGGAAAGAGGGCGTAGTCCTGAAAGACGAATCCGAAGTCGCGCTGTTCGGGCGGCAGGTCGGCTAGCTGTCGGTTGTCGGACACCACGAACCCGTCGTGTTCGTGGAAGCCTGCGACCGTCTCTAGGAGGAGGGTCTTACCGCTGCCGCTCGGCCCGAGGATAACCAGGCTCTCGCCCGGTTCGACCTCGATCTCGGCGTCGACAGTGAACGCTTCGGCCCCGTCAGCTGTGAACGTCGACTCGATAGCGGCGTGGAGTCCATTCATGGCATCCCTCCGGTGACCGAGTCGTCGTCGGTGAGGTACCTGACAATGAGGAAGATGACGGCCGAAACAGCCAGCAAGAGGAAGGCGACGGCACCACTCTCTGCGAGCCCGCCCTGCAGATAGGTGTTGTAAACGAACACTGGAGCATGCTGTGCGGTTACCTGTCCCCCTTCGAGTGGGTAGAAGAACGTCACGGAGTACGCGACGACGGCAACTGCACCGAACTCGGAGACAGCACGTGCCCACGCAAGAACCCCGCCGGTGACCATTCCCCGCACCGCGAGCGGCCCCGTCACGCGGCGGAACGTCGCCCACTTGTTCGCGCCGTGAACCCGCGAGGCGTATTCGAGTCGAGTGTCGATAGCCTCGAACGACTCGCGGGTCGCATTCACGGCGTAGGGGGCCGAGACGAACGTCATCGCAAGTACCATCCCAGTCATCGTCCCGAGCACGGAGAACTGCGGGAAGGCCCCGCCTTTCCCAAACCCGAATAAAATGAGGATGCCCGCGACCGAGTGCGGGACGACCAGCGGGAGGTCGACGAGACTCTCGACGAAGGGCTGCCCGGGAAACCCCTCGGAGAGGAGATGTGCCAGTGGCACGCCAAGGACAAGGCTGAGAACGGCCGCCAGCAAGGGTCCGTACACCCCGAGATAGAGGACTCGGTGAACAGCCGGGTTCGTCGCCTTCTCGGCGATGAGCGAGGGGTTCTGCCGCGCGACGAACAGGAACAACGGGAGGCCGAGCGCAACCGTGAGAATGCTCCCTGTGGTCGCTGTCGCGACGGTGAACGAGGAGCCGTCAAGGACGTACGCGGTGACAGCGGTGCTACCCACCATAAAGTACGCGTACCACGTCGGCTGCCCGTAGGTATAGGCCGCGGCGAACGCGACCGCCTGCAACGCGATGAAAGCGGCGACAAGTGGCCGTGTGCCGACGCGTTCGCGAACTACCCTTGAGTCGGTTTCAGTTGCCATTGTCTGGGGTCTGGTGTCTGTGGATCATCGATTGTGATGGTTGGGACCGCTTACAGCTCCAGCGGGCCGAGATTGCTCTGAGCGCTGGCAACGTTCATCACGCGGTCCGGAACGGCGTCCTGCCCGCTCTTCGGTACGACGATGGGGTCGACTGGGACGAGCCCCTGTTTCTCCAGTATGGTGCGACCCGGGTCGGTTGCAAAGTACTCGACCCACTGCGCCCCACGTCCGGGTGCCTCGGCGACATTTGGGACCGACATACCGTATGCGATGGGCGCGCCAGTGAACGTCCCGCTCTCGGTCTCGACCGTCGCTTTCGCGTAATGCCTTGCGTACTCGCTGGTCGCCTGCGAGAGGTCCACCTCCGGCTGAAGGTCGATAAACGGTTTTCCGGACGTGCTGGAGATGGACTGGTAGTACATCACGTAGTCCAGTTCACCGGACTCCAGCTGGCCTTCGAGGTTCGTCTCCGTGCCGGTCGGCACGACAGAGTTGTCGCGCAGGGTCTGGTAGGTTGACTCGTCGTAGAGGCGCTCCCCGTTGAATTCCTCCTTGCCGAGTTGCTGTGTCATCACCGCGCGGTAGCCACCGGGGTCGACGGCCGGGTCCGAGTGACCGATCATGACATCGTCGCGACTAAGGACCTCCCACCAGTTGTCCTTTGAGATGTCGCTCGCACCGGGTGAGTCCTCACGGTACTGGATTGACATTGAATTCGTCGTGAAGATGGAATACCAGTTCCCGTAGTCAGGCAGAACCCGGTCGCGAATGAGTCGGAAGTCAGAGACCCCGAGAACATCGGCCGTCCGACCCTGCTGAGTGATTTTCTGTGTCGACGCGACCGACCCCTTCGCCTCACGGGTCACGTCGACGCCGTACTCGTCCTCAAACTGCGACTCTGCCGAGCTGAACGGCGGCGCGAGACTACCCGCGTGGAATATCGTCATCGAATCCGCCATCGTCGACTCGGTCATCGAGTCCGGCGTGCCGGTCGCGCCACCGCTCGAATCCGTGGCTCCGCCCGACTCGCCGTCACTGCCGCTGTTCCCGCCGCTACACCCAGCCAGGGCAGTCAGCGTCGCCACACCCGCGCCAGTCAGGAACGCTCGCCGGGTGGTTCGTTCCATCGATGCGTCGACTGAGTTCGGTCGTTGTGTCATGTGTGATACTTCCCATTCTATGGAGATAGACATAAAATCTTTGACGACAGTCCCTCACTACTACTTATGAATGCGACGGCGGACGTCGAAGTGCAATTGGGACAGGGCGACGTGGTGCTGACTGCCCGGGACCGGAACCTCTTGCAGGCGGTTGCCGCCCATGGAACGCTGAGCGGCGCAGCCAACGCCCTAGAGCGGTCGTACGCCCACGCACAGCGGCGAATCGTCGAACTCGAAGAGGCGTTCGGGCCGCTGGTCGAGCGCAGTCGTGGTGGCAGCGGCGGCGGCGGCAGCGAACTCACCGACGCGGCCGAACAGCTACTGGCACGGTTCCAGCGCCTGCAGGCCGAGTTCGACGGGGTCGCAACGACCGAGGAAACTGTCCTCCGGGGGACCGTCGTCGACCGCGACGGCGAGTTAGCGACCGTCGAGACGCCGCCGGGCACCGTCAGAGCCATCGTCGACACTGACGCGGCGGCCGGCGACACGGTTGAGGTCGGCATCCGCGCCGACACGGTGACACTGAACGCCCCGCCCGAAGCCCCGGAGCCGGCCGGAACGAGCGCCCGGAACCAGTTTGTCGGGACCGTCGACAGCGTCGACAGAGGGGCGTCTATCGCTCTGGTCTCGCTGGCGGTCGACCCGGACACGTCGCTGTCCGCGCTGGTGACCGACACGAGCCTCAAAAAGCTCGATATCACCGCGGGTGCGGAACTGGTCGCCTCGTTCAAGGCGACCGCGACCATCGGCATTACGCCGGCTATCGAGCGCGAGCGAGCGGTCGAAAACAACTGAGCATTGTATTCACTTCGTAGCTATCGCTCTTTCAGACGGGGATGACGCGGAGACATGCAGGTATCCTAGAGGGACCAGCCGGACGGGAGCAGCTCAGCCTGACAGGAGTGACACGCCGCCATCCCGTCGTTCTCATTACACCGTCGCTGTTCACCACACAGTTCACATTGCATAACGCTTCCGCGCGTGTTGTACTCGGAACGTTTGGTGCCGGTTTTTGGATACCCCATCTGCTTCATTAGCTGACATCGTTACGGGTGGCAGAC
>JBDGPY010000124.1:0-6386 GCA_042219425.1 Haloarcula sp.
CCGTTCTCGAAGCTGTAGTACATCTTCCCGGAATCGCCGGCGACGTAGACGTTCGCCTCACCGGCGTCCCCGGTCACAGACACGTCGTTGAAGTTGTTCGTGACGTCCATCGGGGCGCTGTGGTCGGTGAGGACGCCGGACTCCACGTCGTACTCGCCGATGGCTCCGGACGCGCCGACGAACCAGAGAGCCTTGCCGTCGTCGGTTACGTCGGCCCCGTAGAGACTGTTGCCATTGCCGGTTGGGCCGTCGCCGATGATCTTCTGCCAGCCGGCGCTGGTTCGTTCGAGGACGATGCCGCCGCCCGCCACCGCGTACGCACCGGTGGCCGTATACTCGACATCGTGGAGGGTGTTCTCAGTCGGGGACTCGACGGACTCCCAGGAACCGGCTGCGGCAACCGTGCCGGAGACGGCCGCACCGCCCAGCGCAGCCGCAACTGTCGCGCCGATACCTGTGAGCACGCCGCGTCGTGTCGCGTTGCGTTCTGACATCAGCTGGGTCTGTAGACCGTATACACTTCAATGTGGGTCTAAGTTAACGTCTTTTTACTCCGTTTAAAAAACGTTTAGGCGGCGTATTCGCCAGTGTAGCGCACCTCTATCCGGGAACTGTTCAGACCCTGTCCGAACCGCTACACACTGTAGTAAATCGCATAAAGAGACACAAGCCTGATATGGCAGTTCTCGCTGTTCGCCTCACGACAGTTCGGTAACGAGGTTGCTGGCCTCGGCCGCGATGATCTCCACGACTGCGAGGCGGGCCGCGTCGGGATCAGCGGGGAGGCAGAACACCGGCGTCTCGTTGGCAATGCCCGCCGTCGCCCGGACGGCGATGACGCCGGTCCCCCGCTGCTCAAACAGAAGGCTCCGGTACACTTCCTCGAAGCCCGGGAGGGCCTTCTCGAACAGCGGGTGGACCGCTTCGAGAGTGTTCTCAGAGGGCGTGATGCCAATGCCACCCGCGGTGACGACGACATCCACGTCCTCCCGGCCGACCAGTCTGTCGACTGCCTGCTGGATTCCGTCGTAGTCGTCCCGTAACCGCTCGCGGGCCGTGACCGTGTGCCCAACCGAGTCGAGTGCTGCTTCTACCTCTGTTCCGGTCGGGTCGCCCTCTCCGTCAGTCGCGGTCCCGACCGTAACGACGGCGACATCGACCGACGGCCCGCGGTCGGGCACAGGGTGTCCGGACTGTTCGTCCGTCGCCGGCTGTGCGTCACTCTCGGTTGGTTCCCGTGTGCGTGACTGGGGGTCCGCCAGTGGGTCCGCGTCCGCGCTGTGTGTCGTGGGTTCTACGGTTTCACCGCGTGTATCCCCTTCGCCAGTCATCTGGGCAGTCGAACCCGCTTGCTCTTTGACGTCTTCCTCGGGGCTCGTCTCAGCGCCAGACCCAGCAGTGTCGGATTCGCGTTCGCTCTCGTCTGGTTCCTTCGCGTTACTCTCCGTGCTATTAGTTTCGTCCATCTGGCTCTCCGGTCCCGTCTCCTCGTCGGAATCCGCCTCCGTCATCCCGTCACCCTCTCCGTCCGACTCGTCGTCGGACGGCCCCCGTCGTGTGTCCCGGGACTGAAAATCGACCATACAGAACATACAGCGGCCGTGTGTAAATAGCTATAGAACCGCTTGACGGGCAGGTCCCGGCCGCATAATACATGTGTAAGTTTAATCGGTAGATTTAATATAATTATACTATGCACCAAATACATGGTGGGGACCTATCACGTGGTGTGTCACGAGTGTTCGTTTGAGGGACTGTTCGACGACCGTACGACGGCGAAGCGAAAGCGGGACACGCACGAAGCCGAATGCGGTCACCAGATGAGCCTGCTTGATATCTCTGTGCCAGAGACTCCTGCAGCCCCCCAGTAGTCGGACCGCCAGCGTTTTGCGCTCGCTCCACTGACGGCGATACATGCAGGTCCGCCGTTCTACTGGAACCGCGCAAGCAACTGTCGGTGTGCAGATTCCGACAGGTCGAGACGAGGGGCCGACCGATGACTGACGACCGCTTGTCAGCCACCGGCACGGACAGTGGTGAGTCTGGTTACGTCCACCACCCGGACGGCGACGCGGGCACCCGGTCCGCTGACGACGCAGCCGCGCAGTCCGACGATGACCCCGAGTTCGGGACGAGCGGCTGGCTTCTGGTCGGCATGCTTGGGGTCGCGTTCCTGCTCGTTCCCGGCGCGATCCTGGTTCTGCCGGCCGCACAGAACGTTATCAGTGCTCTCGGGCTGACGCTCCGCGATGCCTACCTCACACTCCCGCTGTTACCGGCGTTCGCGCTCGGTGCGCTCGCAGTCTGGTCTGCACTCCAGTCGCAAGGGGCGTAACCGAGAACAATTATACGCGAGACTGTATTATTACGGCCTGAATGGTCCTGGCCCCCCTTGCGGTTTCCCTGTTGGCCGGCGTTGCCGGGATGGCTGTCGCCTTCCTCGTGTGGCTCCACCGGGATCGAGCTGGAGCCGGCCCGCTGGCGACGTTCGTTGTCGCGGCCAGTCTCTGGACAATCGCTTACGGGCTTGAACTCGCCGTACCGGGCATGGGTGCCATGGAACGGCTCGTGCAGGTACAACTACTGCTGTCGGTGGTTGTCCCCGTTGCGTGGCTCGTGACAGTCATCGAGTACACTGGTCACCCGAACTGGCTCACACAGCGTCGCGTCGCACTCCTGCTCGCTGAGCCCGCGGTGTTCGTGGTGCTTGTCTGGTCGAACGCGGCCCACAAACTCGTCTGGACGGGCAGCGAGACGCAGTACATCTCGCCCTCGGTGGTGATACTCGTCCCGTCGTACGGGCTCGCCTACTGGGGCCACCTGTCGTACATGCTGCTGTTAATTCTTGCCGGTGGGTTCCTTCTCCTGAGAATGATGGTCCGATCCAATCAGCTATTCCGTGGCCAGGGGCTCGCGTTGCTGCTTGCTATCGCTGTCCCAGCGGTCGTCCAGCCGCTGTTCGCGTTCGAGGTGCTTCCGACCGCGTTCGATCCGACAAGTCTCGGCTACCTCGTCTCGGGGGTTGTCCTTTCGGTCGCTATCCTCCGGGGACGACTGCTCGATGTCGCTCCGGTGACGCGGGAACTGGGCCGTGAAGCTATTTTCTCCGAGATGGACGATCAGGTCGTCATTGTCGACGAGGAGCTCCGTATCGTCGACGTCAACAGGGCCGCTGCGGCCCTGTTCGAGCGCGACCAGGACTCGCTACTCGGGCTCTCTCTGCTCACGGAACTGCCGGAACTCGCCGAGACAGTCCCGTCATCCGGCGTGGGCACTCAGACCGAGACGACGCTCGAACGCGGTGGGGAGGTTCGGTACTACGACGTTCGTGTGACTCCGCTGTACCGCGCCTATGGGGCCGTCTCGGGCCATCTCATCAGCCTACGGGATATTACGGACCGCCGCCAGCGAGAGCAGCGGCTGGACGTACTGAACCGCTTGCTCCGCCACGACATCCGCAACGAAATGAACGTTGTTCAGGGGAACGCGGATCTGCTGCGAGACACTGTTGACCCCGAGGAGCGCGAGCGGCTCAATCGTATCATCCGGACTGTCGATACCATCGTCGACCGGAGTAACAAGATTGGGAGAGTGTCCGAGGCGCTCGAAAACGAACAGCACCGTCCGATACAACTGCAGACTGCACTCGAACCGGTCGTCAGTGAGGCATGCGACCGCTATCCCGAGGCGAGTATCACGCTCTCCTGCGACGAGACCGTCTGGATCGACGGCGGGCCGTCGGTCTGCTTCGCCTTCGAGGAACTGGTTACGAACGCGGTGGAGCACAGCTGCACCGACGAGAGGGAAGTCGAGGTCGGTTTCGACGTCACGCGCACGGATGGAACCCCCGCCGTTGTCGTTCGAGTCCGGGACAACGGGCCAGGCATCGCGGACCACGAGCAGGAGGTCATCCGCTCGGGAACGGAGACACCGCTTAAACACGGCTCCGGGGTCGGCCTCTGGCTCGTCAACTGGATCGTCCGGAACCTCGGCGGCCGGATGGCCTTCGTCGAGCCCGACCAGCCGGGGACGACGGTCGAACTGCAACTGCCTGCCGCCGACCCGGCGACAACTGAGGACGAGCCACCGCGGGCAGACAGATCAAACTGACTGGCTGTACTGTGTCTTGGAGCGTGGTCACGATACGTCTCTATGGCTCCGAGACCCGAGGACATAGTGACGAGCGCGACCTGTCCGTCGAGAGAATCGTACAGCGGAACGTCCATACCCGCAGTTAGGCCGCCGGCTCGAAAAGGGGTCGGTTCGGTGGCTATCGCTCCTCGTCCCGGCGCATCGCGATTTCGAACCACGGGCAGAGGCGGAGCTGGCGGTAGTACTCCGGGTGTTCGCGAAGCCGCTCGTAGGGGACCCACATGAGCCCGTCGACTTCCTCGGGGTTCGGGTCCAGCGAGGTGTCGTGCAGCGTGGCCTGCAAGACCGCACACACTTCCCACTCCAGTCCGGCGTTCTCGTAGTAGCGCTTGTACTCGAACCGGTCGGTCACTCGGAGGTTCTGGTACTGCGACGGGGCGATGCCGAGTTCCTCTTCAAGTCGCTCCTCAGTAGCTTCGATCTGTGTCTGGCCCTCAACCGGATGGGACGCGACGGTACCGTCCCAGTGAGTGTCCCAGAGCCGCTTGGTTGCGGCACGCTGGGCAAGCAGAATACGGTCGTCCTCGTCAAATAGGAGCGCCGTGAACGCGCGGTGGCGGACGCCGTCGCCGGTGTGAGCGTCCAGCCGGTTTACCAGTCCTTCCTGGTTGTCATCGGCGTCCACTGCGATAACCTCCTGTTTGGCGTTCTCGTGCATGTCGTCGACCGTGTCAGTGCTCATTGTCGTACTACTCACAGAGGGGCGTCTTACGCCCTTCGACTTCCCGTCAGTGGGTAGGGAGGTCCGCGATGAACTGCTTCAGTATCTTCTCCTCGGCGCGATGGAGCGTTTCGCTACAGGTTGATTTTGCGATTCCGGCGCGGTCCGCCAGCTCGGTCAGCGAGCAGCTCCGCGGGGTGTCGTAGTACCCTGACTCGATGGCCTCCACGACAAGTTCCAGTTGGCTCTCGGTCAGTAGCTGCTCGGACTCGATGTGCTGCTGGATGCGGTCGACGTTGAATGGAATCCCGAACTCTTCGAGTTGCTCGCCGAGTTCCGAAAGCCGTTCCTGCGGGGCCGATATCTCCCAGACTGCTTGCCCGTCCGACAACGTGAACGGCATTTCCAGGGGAATCCCCGAACCCTGAACCGGGAACAGTAGCAGCGGCATCGATGTCTCGAACTGGATCAGCGCCTTGTTGTCACGGTGGGAGAGTATCTCCATCGTCGTGACCGACTCCCGCTCCTCGATGTCCCGGAGGACTGCCGGGAGATCCGCCGACGTGATTTCAGCGAGCCCCACCCCGGAGTCTTCGCCGGGCAGCGCCGCCAGAATTCGGAACGTTACGTCGTCGTACGTCCGCGAAACGTCGCCGATCCAGATCTCTTCTGGAATCGTAAGTGTGAGTTCAGCGTGTGGCATCGGTATATCCGAATATATTCGCCCAACCTCTGCGGCCATGCTCCCGAATATGTTCGCCTACAGGTGATGTGGTAATGAATATTGTGGTATGCTATCATTCGAGATATCGCCCGAGCCAGTTCTGGACGGGAGAAAATATCCGACCGAACATCTCCGGCAGTGGCGAACGCTTATTCTGCCGGGCACTCGCCGTCCGGTATGGAGCGTGTCTCGTTGACTCGAACGGTCCCGGCCGACCCGGAGACGGTCACCGCACTGATTACTGATGTTGAACCATTCATGCGGGCCGCGGGATTCGACGAAGTGACGCTCGATGGGACATCACTCGATATCAAGAACCGCCTCGGTCTGTTCGAGATCGAACTGACTCTCGAAATCGTCGAGTCCGATGCCACTCTAACGTACGAACAGCGCGAGGGGATCTTCGAATCGATGGTCACCGAGTACACCGTCGAGGCCGCCGACGGCGGGACCGAGGTGACTGCGACAACCGAGTATGCCGCCCTGGACCTTGCAGTGATCGGCGAGATGCTGGATTCGACTATCATTTCACGCCAGCGGAGCAAGGAACTGAACCGGCAGTTCGACTGGCTCGTCGAGCAGGTCTCGTAACTGGCTGCCAATAAAAACCCGAACATGTATGGGGGAGGTTGGAGGGACGTGGCTGCTCGAGTATCGTCTATGAGCCATCCCCACGAAGACGTGCCGCCGGTAACTGCCGAGGTCCACGACAACTCCTGGTCAGCGAACCTGGAGACGCCCGTACACGCCGACGACCGGGGGCTCGCCGTCAAGCAGGCCATCGAGGCTGTCGAGATGACGACGGCGGCGAACCACGTCAATCTGGTGAGCCACGCCGACCACGGCCAC
>JBDGPY010000124.1:6486-27368 GCA_042219425.1 Haloarcula sp.
CCACGAGGTGGCATAGATGCGCGGGCAACTGGATCTGGATCAGCAGCCACTGGTGCTGATCTGGGAGGTGACCCAGGCCTGCGAGCTGGCGTGCAAACACTGCCGGGCCGATGCCCAGCCCCGCCGCCACCCCGACGAGCTTTCGACCGCCGAGGGGAAGACGCTCCTGGACCAGGCGCGCGAGTTCGGCGAGGGGCAACTCGTCGTGCTTTCGGGCGGGGACCCGCTCGCTCGCGAGGACATTCCAGAGCTAGTGGATTATGGCACGGAACAGGGGCTCCGAATGACGTTGACTCCCAGCGGGACGGCCTCGCTCACGCGGGACCGGCTGGCTGAACTTGACGACGCTGGCCTCCGTCGGCTGGCGCTGTCCATCGATGGCGGCGACAGCGACGCTCACGACGCCTTTCGTGGTGAATCCGGGAGTTTCAAAGCGACGATGCGGGCAGCCGAGGCGGCCCGCGACCTCGATATTCCCCTTCAGATCAACACGACAGTCTGTGCAGAGACGGTCGAGCAGTTGCCCGCAATCCGTGACCTTGTCGCCGATCTCGACGCGGTTCTGTGGTCTGTCTTCTTCCTCGTCCCGGTCGGTCGCGGCCGAGTGCTGACGCCGATCGATCCCGACAGAGCGGAGCGCGTACTGTCGTGGCTCCACGAGGTGAGCAACGAGGCGTCTTTCGGCCTCAAGACGACCGAAGCGCCCCATTATCGACGTGTCGCTATGCAGAAGCAGGATGACGGTGGCAACGGGCTCAAACGACGAATGGGAATCCGCGCCGGGAAGGGGTTTGCCTTCGTGAGCCACACCGGCGAGGTGTACCCTTCAGGGTTCCTGCCGGAAGCGGCGGGCAGCATCCGGGAGCAAAGCGTCGTCGACATCTACCGGGAGTCGGCGTTGTTCCAACGGCTCAGGGACGACGACGCACTGACGGGTAAGTGCGGTGCCTGTCGATACCGCACCGTCTGTGGCGGGAGCCGGTCGCGGGCCTACGCAACGACGGGTGACCCGCTGGCGTCCGACCCGCTGTGTGACTATCAGCCGGAGGGATACGACGGACCGGTTCCCGATCAGCACCCGGCAGATTAAGGGGTTTTTCATTCCGTGGGAATGCGCCTCGCTCGTTTTGTATGTGTGTGTGGGAGAAACACATATGAGCGACTCGGGTATCAGAGTGGAGCTTTCGGTCGACTCCCCCGGGGCCTGTCCCGTGGCGAATATCTCGGAGGAAGCTGGCACCGCCGTGACCGATGTGGCCCGGAGCAGACCTGGCTCGGACGGTACAGTCATTGAGGAGTTCACCGCAACGGACACCGAGGACGAAGCCGCCCTTGAAGAGCGTGGCGACCTCGATAAGGTATTCGTTACAGGTAACGGGACGCGATACCAGTTCACGCGGACCCGATCGGACTGCCTCTGTGAGGCGGTCGAGACGTTCGACTGTCCTGTTGCGGATATCCGCGCAGAGAACGGACAGATCCGGGTGACATTTCACGCGCCGGATGTCGACCGCGTTCGTGCCATCGTAACACGGATGAAAGAGCTGTATGATGGCGTCTCACTCCGGTCGATGCGTCGAAACGGCGACGTGGATCCGGTGGACTCGATACTGGTCGACCGGAGCCGGCTCACCGATCGACAACAGGAGGTACTGGAAACAGCCGTCGAGATGGGATACTTCGAATACCCGAAAGGAGCGAACGCCGGCGACGTGGCTGCGGAACTGGACATCTCGGTTTCGACGTTCGCGGAACACCTCGCGGCCGCACAGACGAAACTCCTCGACAGCATCGTCGCGAAGTAGGCTAACCGGGGATCGATACCAACGACGCTGGCGGTGGAACACTGATACTGTCGGCTGTAAGTCTATGAAGAACTTTGCCACCTCGGAGTGGCAAATATCTCCCCGAAGTTACAGCCAACAGTATGAGGACCAACCCGTAGCGAGCGTGGGGTATCCGAGCGCTACCGGAACGGCCACATGCACGAGCGCGTAGGCCTTCCCAGACAGGGCGTGCAAGACGAAGCCGCACAGCCCGAGTGTGCCGGGACGTAGCGGCCACCGTCGAGACGTGAACTCCGATATAAAACAATGCATCCGCGGTGCTGAACCACCGCGAGGCGCGCTCAAGTCGCATCTCACTTCGGCCGGATTGTGACGTGCCACTCCCCGTCATCGACCTGTTCCGTATCGTACTGGTACCCGTTCTTCGCGAGTACGTCGTACAGCGGGACCGGTTCGAAGCTGTTCACCAGCCGGAGCGCTTCGCTGTCGCCGGCCGAGTCGAGCGCGTCCATGATGTGGCCGAACGGTTCACCTGAAACATTCCGAACGTGTTCGAGTGACGCGACTCGGACCAGCGTTCAGTGAGACGGAGAGTCACGTGTGGTTCCCGACCAGCCTCACCGGAGTGTGGTGTAGCTCAGGCCCGCAATCGCGATGAACTGCAGCGAGCGCAGGACCAGCACGGCCTCCTGGACGTGCGGGTCGCCAGCGTAGAAGCTCTGCATCGAGAAGAAGAAGTAGACGGCAATGGCGTTCTCGGCGAGCATCGCGACGGCGAAGGCGATGAGTCCGGCGACGAGGCCGGTCCGGAAGGTCGCGTAGTTGCGAACCCAGACGCCCAGCAGCGGGAGCAACAGGAGCACGTTGAGTCCACCGAGGACGGCTGCGGCGGTGATGACCGGGCCCATCGCCATCAGTGGCGCACCTCCCACTGTTCGGGAACGACCGCCATAGCTGCGGCCTCGAACTGTTTCCCCGTCATTCGTCCATCTTCTCCACGATTGTCTCGAAAGTATCGCGGTAGTTATCGAACCGGTCGGTCAAAAAGTAGAGTTTGGCGTACTCCTCGTCACCGGGTTCGACCACGTCGTGTTCCTCTAGCTGTTCCATGTGGTGTCTGATCGTTTTGTATCCCACGTCAAGTTCGTCGGCGAGTTCGTTGGCGTTCATCGGTCGGTCGGAGAGAGCGTCGATGATACGCGCCCGGTTGGCACCGCCACGCGTCGCCGTCAGTAGATACCAGAGCGCTTTCTCCATCCCACTGTCCTCCCGGGTACTGTGTTGGCCCGTCGTATAATCCTGTCTCTCCCCGCCGAACAACGCGCTGGACTCGGATGCATGTGCCACGGTCAGGTATCGAAACCAAGACAGGCAACGGATAAAGTGGTTCTTCGTACTTCCTTCCGAGACTGTTCCAATTTCGGAGCGAGCCCCCACGATGCAATCGCGTCAGTGAGTGGTCAGCGGACCGCCGCTGTCGCCTCGGCCATGATGTCGATAGCCTCTTTCAGCGTCTCCATGTCAGTCGCGTAGGAGATGCGAGCGTAGCCCGCGCCGTGCTCGCCGAAAGCATCGCCGGGGACAACAACGACGCCGCGCTCGATGACCTCGTCAACCCAGCCGTCGGGAACCTTCGGCATCGCGTAGAACGCTCCCCTGGGTGTCGGACAGTCAAGCCCCATTTCACCAAGTCCATCGAGAAGGACGTCTCGCCGCTCCTGGAAGGCCTTGCGCATCTCCTCAACCGGTTCTTGCGGGCCGGTAAGGGCTGCTTCAGCAGCGTACTGGGCCGGTGCTGACGCGCAGGCCTGGGCGTACTGGTGGACGCGAAGCATTCGCTCGATGCGGTCGGTCGCACCGGTGACCCAGCCGAGCCGCCAGCCCGTCATCGAGTACGCCTTCGAGCAGGCGTTGACGACGACGACGTTGCCCGTGTCGCTGAACTCCGCCGGCGAGCGGTGCTCGCCTTCGAACACCTGATGTTCGTACACCTCATCGGAGATACAGAGCACGTCGTGCTCGTCGGCGATGCGGGCGAACTCCTGCATGTCTTCGGGCGACTGCACCGCACCGGTCGGGTTCGCCGGCGAGTTCACGACAAACGCCGCCGTGTCCTCGGTGATTGCCTCCTCGACCGTTTCTGGGGCCATCGTGAGATCATCACGGAGCGGGACCGGCCGCGGCGTCCCGCCAGCGAGATTAGTCAGTGCGTCGTAGGAGACGAACCCGGGGTCCGGGAAGATTACCTCTTGATTCGCGTCCACGTGGGCCTCCAGCGCGAGATGGAGCGCTTCGCTCCCACCCGACGTAGCGATGATATCACCAGGGTCAACGTCGAGGTCGTTGTCCCGCGCGTGCTTCGTGGCGATGGCCTCCCGGAGCGATTCAGTTCCCTTGTTCGACGTGTACGCGTCGACGTCTCCCGCGTGAATTGCCTCGACAGCCGCCTGCCGGGCGTGCTCCGGCGTCGGGAAGTCTGGCTGGCCCAGTCCGAGATTGATGGCGTCCTCGCCCGCGGCCTCGAACACCTCGCGGATACCCGAAATCGATACTTGCTCTACGCGCCGGGAAAATTCAGTCATACTCTCTCTGGGGACGGCCGGCCCGATAATTCTTCCCGATGCTGCCAGTCGTTCCGGAAGTGAGTGTCGAGACTGCTGTCAGCGTTCAAGACAGCTAAAATTCCTCTGTCCGACTTCTGGCTGTAACTCGCCGCCGGCGGTTCATCAGCGGACGACCGACATCGCAACCGCACCGCCGCCGCCGACGCTCATCCCCACGATGCCGCGGTGATGATCTTCCCGCTCCATCGCGTACAACAGCGTGGTCGTGAGGATGCCGCCGCTGGCTCCAATCGGATGCCCGAGCGCCACTGCACCGCCGAGCGGGTTGTGCTTCTCGGCGGGGATATCGAGTTCGTCGGCGACGTACACCATCTGGGCGGCGAAGGCCTCGTTGAGTTCGAAGTGATCCACGTCATCGACGGCGAGGTCGTTACGATCCAGCAGTTTCGAAACCACGTCCCGAACGGCGATAGAGAACTCCGCAGGGTCGCGGTAGGCCACGGCATAGTCCTCGACGTGAGCCATCGGGCCCATCCCCTCACGCTCGACGGTCTCGGCGTCGGCAAGCACCACTGCGCCCGCGCCGTCCGAGAGCTTCGAGGCGTTGCCGGCGGTGATCGTCCCTCCCTCGCGGAATGCCGGCGGGAGTTTCGCCAGCTGGTCCCGAGTCGTGTCCGGCCGCGGCCCCTCGTCTTCGGTCACGAGTCCATCCGCAGTCTCGACGGGGACGAGTTCCTCGGTGAACAGCCCAGACTGAATCGCTTCGCCAGCCCGGTGGTTGCTCCGTCTGGCGTACTCGTCCTGTGTCTCGCGGTCGATGTCGTGCTCAGCCGCAAGTTCGTCGGTTAGCGTCCCCATGTGGGCGTCGTAGTGCTTGTCCCACAGCGAGTCCCAGATCATCGCGTCGATGAGTTCGCTGTTTCCGTGGCGGCGGCCGCCACGCATGTCTGGCACGAGGTACGGTGCGTTCGACATCGACTCCATACCACCAGCGAGACACACAGACGCACGGCCCGCTTCAATACGGTCGACGGCGGTCATAATCGCCCGCAACCCCGACCCTGACGCCTCATTCAGCGTTGTCGCGGCAACGTTGTCAGGAAGCGGCGATTCGACGACGACCTGTCTGGCTGGAACCTGACCGACGCCGGCCTGCACTGCGTTCCCGAGACCGACCCAATCGATACTATCGTGGTCAACGCCGGTCCGGTCCAGGAGTCCCTCGACGGCCGCGCTGCCCAGTTCTATGGCAGTTCGACCCGAGAGCGTTCCGAGTAGCTCCCCGTGTGCGGTACGTGCGCCGTCTACCAGAACCACGTCGGTCATATGAACCACATGACTCCCATCCTACAATATTGTTCGCCCGACGATAGACGGCAGTGCTACTCGTCCGTGGCTGCCCGCAGTTCTTCGATGGCCGTTTCCAGTCGCCGGAGCGTCGCGTCTGCGTCACTGTACCCCTGATCGTACTCGCCGTAAGCGTCGTCGGCTTCGCTCAGGAACGCTTCGACGGCGTCGTGAATGTCGCTCTCGCTCATGGCTGTGCCGACGGCGGCCGACGGGAAAAGCCTCGCTACTCCGCCGCGGGTTACTGTGTCACGTCGTAGGCGACGCTCGCATCGCGGAGCGCGTCGGTCACGCGGCCGACGGTGTCCTGCGTCGCAACGACGACGGCGTCCAGCCCCCGCGATGCGGCATCGGCAGCTACCTCGCCCGCCGCGAAATGGGTCGTCGGTTCGATATCTGCGTCTCGGAGCGCAACGACAGCCTCGACGCCTGCGGCGGTGACGATAGGCACGTCCGCACAGGCCGCCGCAATGTCCTCGATGTTATCGACTGGACCCGACCGGACCGGCGGGACCTGTATCACGCTGACGTGGCCTGGATCGAGGTCGATGACGCCCTCGAAGCCGGTGACGCCGACAACCTCGCCCGCCTTCGCACTCGTCGTCGTCACGCCAGTCGCATCGCCGCCGCCGGGGTCGGCATGGAGCAGGCCGTCCGACAGCGAGAGCGTTACCGTCTCGCCCTCTGCCAGGTCCGCCGTCGCGATGGCGGCGTCCTCCTGGACACTACCGAGTACGTCGTCGGTGACGTGGTCGACAAACCGGCGCACGTCGGTAGCGGACTGGAACACCCAGTCGACGCCCTCCTTGGTGACGCGGTAGCGTGACCGCCCTTCTTTCTCGACCAGTCCGTCGTCGACGAGTTCACGGATATACTCACTGACGGCCTGGCTCGTGACGCCGACCGCCTCGGCGATTTCGCCCTGGCTCACCGCGGGCTGGCGCTTTGCGATCTCCACAAGGACCCGAAACCGCGTCGCGGCCCGCTTGTTCTCCAGGACATCGACCATATAGGATTCACAGGAGTCGTGGGTAAAAATACCACCGACAATGTCAGGGCGGCCACCTATCCTAAGCGAGCCAGCACGACTGACGTTCCCGCATCTGTGACCGACAATATAACCGTCACCAGCGCCGATGGGACGGCGATGACAGACAGCTACGACGGTCGGGCGCTCGTGTTTGACGGGACGCTCGTCGTCGCGGATCTCCACATCGGCCGCGGCACCGGTGGGGCCCTCGAACTCCCAGTGGGATCCGGGACCGACATGGTCACGCGGTTCCAGTCGCTTCTCGACCGCCACGACCCCGACGAGGTCGTCGTTGCCGGCGATCTCCTGCACTCATTCCAGACCGTACCCAGAACGGTCGAGAGCACTGTAGCGGGGCTCAAGAGTGCGTGCCGAGAGGTCGGTGCACGCCTGCTTGTGACACCGGGTAACCACGACACGATGCTCGACAGCGTCTGGGACGGGCCGACGACGACGGAGTACCGCCTCGGCGAAACAGTCATCTGCCACGGCCATGCGGCCCCCGACGCCGACGCCGACCGCTACGTCGTCGGTCACGACCATCCGACAATCAGTATCGAGGGACAGCGCCAGCCCTGCTATCTCGTCGGGAGCGGCCAGTATCGTGGCAGTGACGTGGTGATGCTCCCGTCGTTCAATAAACTGAATGCCGGCGTCGAAGTCAACGAAATGCGTGCCAGCGATTTCCAGTCCCCGCTCGTCACCGACGCCGACAGACTGGAACCCATCGTCTGGGATGAAAGCGGGCGTGAGACACTATCCTTCCCACCGCTAGGGGAGTTCCGTCGAATGCTATAACGGTACATATTTGACCCACCACAGTGGATGCTGGAACATGGTTCAGACAGAAATCGCGCTCGGTCTCATCGCGATTACACTGCTCTCGCTGCTGTTGCTGTACTTCGCGACTATAAAGTACGTCTCGGAAGTCCTCCATGGGGATGAGGGACACGACCACGAGGGAAACACGAATAGCGGCGATCCAGCAGCCTAGATCGCCCAGATGTATCTTTTTCGGTCACCGGAGCAAGTCAGCGGCCACTTTGCCACTCTCCAGCGCGCCCTGTATCGACGACCAGCGGGTGTAGTCGCCGGCCAGGACGGCGGTCCCGTCCGGCGCGCTCGGGTCCGGCAGCGCATCCCGATACCCCGGCGGCTGGGCGAACTGCGAGAACGGGACCCGGACGGTCCGGAGCAGTTCGAGCGCATCAAAGCTCGCCTCCGGATACCACGATTGCATCGCGTCCCGTACCTCTCTCGCAAGCGCCTCGTCGCTTTCCTCTGGGGTCCCAAGGAACGTGGCGCTGTACAGTTCCATCCCGGCGGGGGCGTACTCGCTCGCGACTGCCGACAGCGGCGCGACGGTGTTGGGTCGGTCGTCGGCCGCGTTGAGGATGATTCGCGAGCCGGTACTCGGCGCGCGGCTCGTCGGGAGCGCGAAGTACTGGGTGACACAGCCGGCGGATTCGGTCGGAATCGCATCGACGTCTGTCAGCTCCGTCACCGTCTGTGGGTCAGTGGCGACGACGGCGTGTTCGGCTGATATCGTCTCACTGGCCACCTCGGCAGTGACTTCGTCGTCGTGCGTCTGGAGAGTTGTCACGGCCGCATCAGTCTCGATGGTCGCACCTGCCGCACGTGCCCGGTCTGCGAGTTGCTCGGGCATTGCCTGCATCCCGCTGGCTGGAACGAATATCTCGCCCTCACTCAGCATCTTGTAGGTGTACTCGAAGATGCTGCTGTCCGTTTCGAGCGAGCGGTCGAGCGTGATTCCGCCATAGAACGGAGCGGCGAAGCGCTTGACGAACTTCTGGGAGAAGCCGTAGTCGGTGAGGTATTCCCGGATGGTCGACCCGCCACGCGAGAGCAGTTTGACGGGCTCGACCCCGGCCAGTTCGCGCTGGAGCTGAAACAGTCTGAGCTTGTCGGCCGTTCGAACATCGGTGTTGAGCAGCGTCTGTGGCGCTGCCGAGGGGTTCCGGAGTGGGTCTGACAGCACCGAGCGGTGGTTCGGGCTGGCGATTGTCGCCCCTGGGGTGAACGTGCGCGGGGCCAGCGCCTCGATGTCGAGTTCTCGCTTCGCCGCAGGGTAGGCGGTGAACATGACCTGAAACCCACGGTCGAACGTGTAGCCGTCCTCGTTGACTGTCCGGACGCGAC
Organism: Haloarcula sp.; assembly: GCA_042219425.1. GTDB lineage: Archaea > Halobacteriota > Halobacteria > Halobacteriales > Haloarculaceae > Haloarcula. The sequence goes on from JBDGPY010000124.1 coordinate 15,375, forward strand.
CACCCACGTCTGAACGTTTCTCGAAGACGGTCACGTCATGGCCCGACTCCGCCAGATGACGGGCGGCGACCAGACCAGCGAGCCCTCCGCCAGCGACGACGACCTCTGTCATATCTCCCAGTTTGGCCACCCGGGACAAGAGCGTGCTGAAGCGGGACCGGACCACACTTGGTTGTCCCGGCCACAGGAGAAGACATGGAGACGACTGCGGCGTTTCGTGGCCTCATCTGCACGGCGTGTGGCGAGGGAACTGACAGCACGGCCGACCGTTGTCCCGACTGTGGCGGCGTTCTCGTCGGCGACTACGACGTTCCGGACCTGACGCCAGCGGCGCTACCCGACTTAACCGGGCCCGGTCGATACGAGCAACTCCGCCCGTTCGCGCGAGATGCAACAGTGACGCTCGGCGAAGGGGCGACGCCGCTGGTCCCCATCCCTGACCTGGCCGACGAACTCGGGGTAGACGCGGTGTACGTCAAAGATGAGGGGCACAATCCAACGGCTTCCATCGCTGACCGCCAACTCTCGCTTGCCGTCACTGCCGCTGCACAGCGCGGCGCTGAGCGCGTCGTCACGCCGTCGACAGGCAACGGCGCACAGGCCAACGCCGCTTACGCGGCCCGCGCAGACATCGAATCAAAGGGGTTCGTCCCCTCGCGCTGCCCGTTCCTCAACAAAGCAATGGTAAACGTCCACGGCGGCGACATGCGCGTCGTTGAGGGGCGCTACGCCGACGCCGTCTCGGTATTTTCTGATGCACTGGCGGACGAATCCGACGACTGGGTTCCGGTCGCACCCGGCCAGCCGTTCCGCATCGAGGGCGCGAAATCCGTCGCGTTCGAGACCGCTGACGACCTCGACTGGACGGCCCCCGACGCTGTTGTCCACCCCACCGGTCACGGCGAAACCATCGTCGGCCTCGAACGCGGGTTCGCAGCAGCGGCCGACAGCGGTCTCACGGAGTCAGTCCCGCGAATCTACGCCGCACAACCGGATTCGGCGGCTGCTATCGCCGACGCCGCGAGAGCAGGCAACACAGAGCCGGCGACCGTCGACCACCCGGACACTATCGTCGGCCCGCTGGAGGTCCCCGACCCCGCCGCCGGTTCTGCTGCACTCGATTCGATTGCCCGCTCGGGCGGTGACGGTGTCGCTGTGTCTGACAAAGATATTCTGGCCGGTGCTGTCGACGGATGCGAGAGGGGGCCCGAGACTGGCGCAACCGGTGGGACGGCCGTGGCGGGAGCGCTGGCGCTGGCTGACGAGGACGCGTTTGAAGCTGACGACGTCGTGGTCCTCGTGAACCCGGTTGCCGGCAGCAAGGAAGCTGACCTGCTTCGCAGCCATCTCATGAGTCAGGGTATCTGAACAAAGAGCCAGCTACGACGCCCGCTGTCTCGACGTACCTGACGCGTGCTGTTTCGCGGTCGTGTAGGCTTCTCTGACGCGTTTGAACTCGTCCTCGTTCCCGCCGTGGTCCGGATGGACTTCTTTCACTCGTTCGCGGTAGGCGGATTTCACGTCATCTAGCGAGGCATTCTGCGTGAGCCCCAGTTCTCGGAACGCCTGCATCGTCGGATGCAGCTCGTTCTCCGGATCTGGGCCGAGATCAACCTCGGGCGTCTCGAAGGGCAGGCGCGCACCGAGGGCGACACCGGGCATCTCGTGTTCGACAAGCACCGGGACGGTCGGCGACCGCTCGATGCGGTAGTACGCCCGCGCGTCGAACGTTATCGCCACGTCACGCTTTGGTAGGTAGAAGGCGACGTGCTGGCCCTCGACGAAGTGGTTCTCGGCAAACTGCTCGTCGATGGCAGTGAGATACTCGCGGAGTTCGGTCCGGCGTCGCATCTCTCCGCCGTCGGTTGCTTGCCGGTCCGGTCGCTCCGCGGGGAACAGCCGATCGGCGAGGACGAATAGCCCGGCAACCACGAGGCTCCCCGCGACACCCAGCACCAGCCCGAGGACAAGCCACTCCGGCGGTACGCCCGGTTGGGTCTGCACGACCTGCCGTTAGGCCCGGATGCTAAAGAAATCCCCGCCCTCCGGGATCAGCCGATGTATCTGAGATCCTCGTCCGCGGGTGATGGGGAGTTCTGCTGTTCCATCTCCTGTATTTTCCGGACGACTTCCTCCATCTCGTCAGCGCGGTCCTCAAGCGTGCCGAAGTCGACCTCGAACCCGATGACCTCCTGCAGGATTTCGAGGACGGCCTGTGCGCTCTTCGGGTCAACCAGATAGCCCGATGTTTCGCCCATGAGGCAACTCGCTGGCAGGTCGCGGCGCTTGCTCAGGCCGAGCAGGAGCCCGGAGACGCCCACGATACCGCCGGCTGGTTCGTCCTCGCGGAAGGCGACGCCGGCATCCGTCAGCGTCTCGCTGAACTCCTCGGTCGTCGTCGCACCCAGCACGTCGTACTCCTCGATGAGTTCGCCGGTCGGGACACCGCCGAGGGCGAACATCCGCTGTACGCCGAAGTCGGCCGCCACGTCGAGGAATGTGTCAGTCAGCCCGTAGTGGCCCTGGTTATCCTGGGCCTGGTGGTCACCGGAGAGGACAAGGATGTCCCGGCCGTCCTCCGGCATGACAGCGTGGAACTCCGCACAGGCGAGCTGTGCCTGCCCCTCATCGATGCTGACCTGGGGTGGGAAATGCGTCGAGTAGACGCGGCGGACGAGCTCGCTTTCGAGCTCCTCCAGAAGGTGCTCCGCGGCGAGTTTTCCGACGTGGCCGACGCCGGGAAGCCCCTCGACGAGTACCGGGTCGTCAAGGTCGGGATCCGCTACGCACTCGATGTCGAATTCGTCCATACGGCTTATTCCCGGCCGCGTCGCTTAAGAGAACGTCGATACTCGCCGTAGGAATCGTCCGGAGAAAACGGCGCGGGAGCGCTGTTGACCGCGTCACTCCCACAGTCCGGACAGGTGTCATCGAGTGTGTACACTGGCCGGTCGTGCTCGGACTTCCAGGCGGAACAGACGCGGATATCCGATTTCATCGGTAGTGTTTCTCCGGCTTGCGACGAGCTTACTCGTCGTCTTCGCTACGCTCGCGGTGGAACTGTCCGGTTCCGCCGTGTTGCTCGACAACGGCCGCGGCGCGGTCCGCGCTCTCTTCGAGCGCGTCTTCCGCGGTCTTGTAGTCGGGCGCTTGCACCTGGATACGGTACTCCGGCGACCCGACGTAGGTCACTTCGAGGTCGATTTCCTCGGGAACGTCGCCGTTACCTTCTGCGGCCTGTAGTGCTTCCTTGATGACGTCGACGCCGTCGCTCTCAGGACAGGACAGGTCCACGTATCCAGTGACCTGCACATACGGCACGGAGACGTTGTTCCGGGCCGTCTGGACGATGGCATCGATTTCTTCCTCGGCGAGGTCGACATCTTCGAGAGCGTCCTTGCCGTGAATCGCCGCCGACTCGAACCCGTCGTACATCGACCCGAACTCCGCCAGCAGTTCGTTGGCGATGGCGGCATAGGTCTCGTCGTCAAGGTCCTCACCGAAGGCCAGTTCCATCCAGTTGTCGGCCTTCTGCTCGTTTTTCCACTCCTGGATCTTCTCCTTTCGCTGGTGGTCGTTGACGTCCTTGATCGAGAGGTCGATCTGCTGGGCGCTCTCGTCGACGTCCAGCACCTTGGCGACGACCGTCTGGCCCTCGTTGACGTGGTCGCGGACGTTCTTGATCCATCCGCTGGCGACCTCGGAGATGTGACAGAGGCCGCGCTTGCCCTCGTACTCGTCTAGGTCGACGAACACGCCGAAGTCCTCGATCTCGTCGATCTTGCCGACGACGAGTTCGCCCGGTTCGGGCCAGCCGCTGTATTTCATCCTATCGGGCCTCGACAACGGCGGTCACTTCGCCTTCGATGTCGGACTTGCCGCCCGTCGGACGGACGAGCGTGTGGCCACAGACGGCACACGAAACCTCGCTCGCGGCCTTCTCGAAGAGGGTCTGTTCGTTCTCGCAGTCGGGACACTCGACAGTGATGAAGCTCCCCGCCATCGTTACTCCTGGAACTCCAGTCGACCGGCGCGCCATCCTTCGCGGAGGTGGGCCTTCCCACACTCGCCACAGCGGTACTTGAGGTCCGTCTTCTTGGTGGGCTTGTCCCCACCCGGGACCTTCGAGAACTTCCCGTCGTTCCCGATACCGGAGTTACGCTCGCGCTGGCGGTCGATCCACTTCATGCCGGTCTGGCGACCACTACGGACCTTTTCGACCTCGTGTTCCTGGTGCTCGTTACAGTGCGGACAGTACGTATTGAATCGTCGTGGCATCTGCATAGATATCGGCCTTACCGAGCGATTTGACGTGCCCGCTTAAAACCCGTTTGGTTCGCACCTACCGTGTACCGTTCACCGCTGCCCCGTCTGGTGGACATCCGCAGGATGCGGCCCGCAATCAGTGTGCGTGACAACCGCTACTGAACCAGCGCTGATGGACCGATGGATTTGATTCTGACCGCACCGAACATCTCATTCGATTCCGAGCTAGCAAGCAGTTCGAGTTCCACCACGTCCCCTGTCGAGAGCGACCTCAGTTTCTTCGCCAACTCGTCGTCGATATAGTCCACGACCTCGTACGTCTCGTCGGTTTCGACGTCCTGAAGTTCCATTCGGCCATCGCCGTCCATCGGGCTGACCACCACCGAGGCGCACTCGAACGACCGCTGCTGTTGTTTCAACATACACGACTGTCCTCCATTCGAATATATAAATCTCTCCTATCAAGATACTAGTCATATTGACAGAATAGGAATAATATAAGGACATACTAGTGACAGTCTTCCTGTAGCTTATCGCGCTCTGTCATTCCGATAGTGCGGTCGCCTTCGAAGTCACTAAGTACGCTGTCGGCAAAGGCCAGCGCATGAAGAAGCTCATCATCCACGGGGATCCTGGCCTTCGCAAGGGTGGCCGCATTGAGTACGAGGACGAGGAGTACGAGGTGTTCTCGGTCTCGCGACAGGGTGACTGGCATGGTCCCGACCGGCCCCAGCTCTGGTGTACCATCGGGAAGGAAGACGAGGAAGAGACGTTCAAAACCCAGGAGTACGTCCCGATGCACCTCGATACGGACGATATCGAGGCCGAGGCCGTCACCATCCACCGCGAGCGCGCGCCGCCGAACGCCGAGTCATAATCGGGTCGCCGACGCTCGCTACGGATCTATTCTCTCTGTCACAGAACTGTATCGCTCAGCCGCCCAGTTTCAGAACTGCTTGGGACGCACACGGTATATCGTGACCCCATCGGTCCGTTTTGCCACCCTAACGCCCTGTAGCTGGTCGACAGTCACGTCACCGTAGCGAGCCCGTTCCGTGGGGCCGACGTAGACGTAGCGCACGTCGTAGTCTTTGAGGAGTCGCCGCTGGTCGGCTGCGTCACCAGTGTAGATAGTCTCCACGTCGTCGACGCGGCGGTCGTACACCGTGTCGTTTCGGTACTGTGCTTCGTGGGTCCAGCCGGCGACAGTCGGCAGCCCGGTCAGACTCGACGGCGCGCTCGCGCCCTCGCCGTCAGCAGGCTCCCAGTGGTACCCAGCTGGCGCGGCCGTGACGATGGTTGGTCGGCCGGTGGTCGTGGTTTCGAGCCACCGGATCGCTTCGGCTTCTTCGGGATGCTCGTCGTCGAGATACGCTAGACCGTCGAGCGTGGGGTCGTCGCCGTGGTCAACGTGGTTCGAGAGCGCGAACACGCCGTACAGTGCGGTTGAACAGACTAGCAGGGCGACGAACGCGCGCACACCGGTGTGGACCCACGCCTGCGTGCGATTACCGGCTGGCCGCCAGCGGGTGAGCAGCCACGCGAGAACGGGTCCGACGGCGACCCCCCAGAGTACCCACACCTGCATGTAGGTCTTGAAGACGGTGTTCATTCGGCCGATGTTCTCCTTGACGAAGACGAACTCGACGAGGAGGACAAGCCCCGTGCCAGCCAGAATCAGCACCGCCTCGAAGCCAACGGGCCGGTCGCCGCCATCCGCCAGTGCCGGGACCGCGTCAACGGTTCGGTCAAGCGTCGGCGAGCGTTCGAACAGCCACGCGCCAACCAGCAGTGGCACCAGCAGCCCAACTGCGGCGATGTCCAGTGTGGCGGCAAGTGCCGCCGTTCCCACTGCCACCAGACCGACGATGCGAGCCGTGCTCCGTCCGACGGCACGGCCAGTCTGGGCGTACAGGTACAGCCAGAACGGGACAACGAACAGGCCGTGAACGGCCAGCATCTCCAACAGCGAGGCTCGGTCCGGAAGGACCGCTATCTCGCGCCCGCTTGCCGGGCCGAGCCAGAACGGGAATGACCAGAACAGTCCGAGTGCGAGGACACCAGCGGCGACAGCCAGCCCCATCCCGATACGGACGCCCTCCTGTGCTGGCCCGTTGAGCCGAAGCCGTCGCCCAACGTTCTGTGGCAGGAGCGTCGTTGGGTCGGCCGGCGCGACCGTGACTGACAGTAGTGCCAGCCCGCCCATCGACGGGAACGACCACGTGTTCGTGACGGACATGATACCGGCGACAGCTGGGAGCGCACCGAACACCAGCGCGAGTCGTCGCCGTCGCTCGACGGCTGGTGTCTGGTAGTAGCTGAAACACAGCGCGGCGGCGAGCAACAGGAAGCCAGTGCTCATCATGTGGGCGTGCATGTCCCCGTTGAGCCAGGCGAACAGCGGGAACTCGTCGATGACCAGGGCAGCGCCCGGTTCGTACGTCCCGAAATCAGTTGCGCTGTCCTCGATCACGCGACTCGCGTCCCAGTAACTGAACGAGTCGGGCCCCTTTGCGAGCCCTTCTAGTTTGTAGCCGGCCCGCGCGGCGACCGCCTGACTCAGCCCTTCTGGCAGCAGCCAGATGAGGAGTCGCGCAGGTGTCGAGAGATTACTCGCAAACCCAACGCAAAACGCGGTGAGGGCTCCGGCCAGTCGCCGCGGGAGGTCGCGATCACTGGCAATGGCCCCGGAAAGCCCGTACGCCGCTGTAACCAGCGTCGCATAAAAGCCAGCAAGCGCGAGATTGTACGCGAACTTCCCGGCCGTTCCCGTGAGTCTGGTGAGAATCGCTGCGACAAGATGGCCGCCGTAGTAGTACGCGACCGACTCGCCAGCGAACCACATGTCCTCAAGCGGGAGGCTGTCGGCCCGGACCAGCGACTGCAGCAAGCCGAAATCGAGGAACTTCTCGCCGCCAAGCGAGACGATTGCCGGGTCGAATACCCGGATACCGACGACGAACAGGAACGCGAGCGTGAACACGCCGGCTGTCTCAGCGTAGATTCGTGCATCGGGGGCCCCCTCGGCCCGCCACGTGGCGAGGGCGCTCGCGACAAGAACGGCGACACCGAGCCAGACACCTAGGGTCAGTGAGAGGCGACCGATAGCGTACGTGACGAGCCACAGTATCGAAAGGGCAACTGGAATACCGAACGCCATTCCACAGTCTGCGAATCGCGGGAACAGCAGTCTCGCGACGGTTCCACCGACATACAGCAACAGCAGGTAGAGGGCGAGCCAGCCCACGAGGAGCCCGTATTCCATCAGTGGAGGGACCGGTTCGCTGGCCTATACGTTTTTCCGTTGCTAGCGGGCTTATAAACTGACTAGGGCCCCGTTAGCTCCGAACTGTTTTTACTTCCGCCTATCCGACTACTCTCCAATGTCGTGTTCCGTCGGGGTTGTTCTCCCAGCCTACCGTCCTGACACAGACCAGCTCAGGACCTACATCGATGCTATTCACGATTTCCTCGCCCCGCAGACCATTGTCGTCGAACTCGATGCGCCGCAGGATGGCGTTCCCGAACAGTTCAGTTCGGTACCCGCCGAGGTCCACACTGTGCCGTACCGCAGAGGAAAAGGTGCAGCGATCACGGCCGGATTCGAGCGTCTGGAGACTGATGTACTGGCGTTTGTCGACGCCGACGGCTCGACACCGGTTGCCTCGCTCGGACGAGTACTCGAACCGGTCACCGGTGACCGAACGGACCTTGCTGTGGGCTCTCGACGTCACCCGGATGCCATCGTCGCCAGCCATCAGACCTTTGCTCGCCGGTTCCTCGGCGATGGGTTCGCGTGGCTCGCCAGCCAATTGCTCGATGCCAGCCTGTATGACTACCAGTGTGGCGCGAAGGCCATCAGCGCGACCGCCTGGGCCCGCATCCGCGACCACCTGTACGAACCCGGCTTCGCGTGGGACGTGGAACTCATAGCTATCGCCGCGGCGAAGGACCTGCGGATAGCGGAAGTCCCGATCGAATGGGAGGACCAGCCTGGCTCGACAGTATCTCCGATTCGAACGTCGCTGGACCTGTTTCAGGCGCTACTGACTGCCCGCCACCGCTCGAAGCAGTTGCGAAATGACGGTTTGCACGCAGCGCTGTCCGAACACCTGGATGACTCGACCGCGTTGGTAGAGAAAGGCCGATGACGGACATTGAACAACGGGTCCGGCGCGTCGTTCCCGACCGATTCGAGTCGCTGATATCTGGGGTCCGATTCGGGCAGTTCGTCTCTGTCGGCGTCGTCGGCGCGATCAGCGACAACACCGTCCTCGCTGTACTCGGACTGGTCTTTGGCGTCAGCGAGATGTGGGCCAAAGCGGCCGGCATCGAAACGGCCATCGTCGTGATGTTCCTGGCCAACGAGCACTGGACCTTTGCCGGCGAGGGCGAGACCGGTCGCCGGTCGTTCGCCAAACGCCTCGGAAAGTCACACGTGGTCCGTTCCGGCGGTGTCGCTGTCCAGCTCGCAGTGTACTGGTTACTGACACAGCGACTGGCGTTCGACCTCGTCGTTGCCGGGACCGATCTCTGGTTCATCGTCGCCAGTCCGGTCGCTATTGGTATCGCGATGATGATCAACTACGTCGCCGAGAGCCTCTTCACCTGGCAGGTCCATAGGGGCGAAGGGGTGTAGCGCGTCACTAATTCACGGACGGCAACCGAATCACAACCCTTAATGAGGGGACCCGATTACGAAGAAGTAGCGGGATGGGATAGCCAGGAGATTCCGGCGGGCTCATAACCCGCAGATCGGTAGTTCAAATCTACCTCCCGCTATATCTTATCGCACACAATTCGTGCGCAATTGACTTCGCTCAGTAGATTTGACGAAGGCTACGAGCAACCGACGAGGGGAAGTGAACGTGGTTCGAACGTAGACTCATCGCTGTTGATCTTGCGACACGTTACTGCTGGCTCTCACCGCCATGCAGGTAGCCGACTCTAGCGGCCGAACCCGTACGGCGCAGTGTCACGATCAATACAACGACGAGCAGAGTCCCGAGTACCTCTGGGCCGGACTGTGCGAGTAGCACTGGCTGCCAACACGAACAGCGCTATCGGGTGGTAATGGTCGGAAAATACCTAATCGTCGCCGTGCTTGTCGACGATGACTACTTCACCGTCGACGACCCGCACGTTGATGAGCGTCTTGGCGTCATACCCTGCTTCATCGAGCTTGTTCGTCCCGTCAGCTTTCTTGATGACGCAGACGATGTCACGGATGTCGGCGCCAATGTCTTCGAGTGCGCCTGTGAGCCCGGCCAGCGTCCCGCCTGTCGAGAGCACGTCGTCGAGCACGAGCACTCGGTCACCCTCGTACACGTCGTTGACGTACATTTCGCTCTCGGAGTAGCCGGTCACCTGAGAGAGCGATACCTCACCGTCGAGCCCGTACTGCCGCTTGCGGACGACAACGAGCGGAATATCAGTCATCAGCGATACGGCGGTTGAGATGTGGATTCCCATTGCGGCGGGTGTGACGATCTTGTCGACGTCGTCGAGTTCCGCCTTGCGGATGATCTTGATGACGATTTCCCGGAGGAGCTCCGGCCGGAGCATCGGGACCCCGTCGCTGATGGGGTGAACGAAGTAGTGGTAGCCTTCCTTCTCGATGATTGGGGCCTCGAGCAGAGACTCCTTGAGTCGGTCCATGCTGGCGGTACTACAAGGCCGTACTAAAATTCACCGTCACCGACTCAGTAGAGTGCTACTAGTTCACCAAGTGCCCGCATCATCGGCAACAGGTGCGAATCGCCGAGTGCGTAGTACTCTACCGCTGTCAACAACAGGAACACTGTGGTTACCCCGGTTGCCACCCCGAGCAGGACCGATCCGGCCCGCCCTGTCACTCCCCTAGACTGTCCGCTTAGCACCCAGCCGCCGAGCGGGATCGCTGTTCCGAGACCGATGAGTGCGTGTAACTGGAACGCCTCGCCGACGCCGTTTACTGTCGTCGCGCCGGCCACGACAGCGAGTTGCCCTCCGAGTAGCACCGTCGCCGTGAGTGCCCAGAGGAACGCACGCCAGTGGACTGTGAGTACCTCCCGAACAGCGGGGAGCCGCATACACAGGTACACTCCGAGCGGATAGAGTGGGAACAGGTACCTGGCGGTCACCTGCGCGTGTAACGGTAACCGGCTGGTGTATAGTAGTACGATACCACTGAATGCCGTTACCGCGAACACGTCCACGACGCGGTTTGCACTGAGCTTGCGATTCGGAATTGCCAGCGACGGTCCCAGTCGACGGATGGCGGGGATGACCCCAACTACGGTGACGAGGATCGGTGCGGATTCAAGCACTGACAGATTGACCGACTCTTCTCCGGCGTTGTCAAGTGCTGTGCTTACACTGCCGGAGCGAACAAACGTGTGATACACGTCAGTTGGCTGGCGCTGGAGGGTATTGAATCCGCCAAGGAGTTCGCTGCCCAACAACAACAGAGGCCGGGTTCCCCTCTCAAGAATGGTAAAGAGCGGGGCTATCAGTGTGAGGACCCCTCCTGAGCCACCGCTGCCACCGCCACCGCCGCCACCGCTCGCGGCTTCTCCACCTATCGTGCCCCCGCCTGAAAGCAATCTCGGTGGTTTGATTGGCGACCCGGAGATCGCGATATTCGTTATGATGAATGGGAGTAGAAAGAGTGCGAAGACGGCCCCGATTCTGACGAGCGTTCCGGGGCTGTTGTCCGGGGCAGTCGGTACATCGACGACTGCCAGGACGGTACAGAACAGTAGGGCCTCGGGCGCATGCACCCACGCGTACAGCCCGACAAACCCGTAGGCCAGCGCGCGGAAGGTCCGTCGCTGGGTGACGAGAACCCCATCGGCGGGGATGCGACTCCGGTAGAGACAGTACGCGATGCATACCACGACCGCGCCGGTGACGGCGTGGCGCTTCGGCACGGACGCCCAGAACGCGAGCGGGGTACCGGCGGTGAGCACGACAGCGCCCAGAAGCCCCAGCCGGCGCGTCTGGATGCGGCTGAGGAGCCGATACAGAATCACCGGTGTAAACGCGGCTATGAGTAGGTGCGTCAGCTGGAGTGCGTACAAGTGTGTTCGCGTCGGGTCAAGCGGCTGGGAAAGTGCGACGTTCAGCCCGAACAGACCCGCCACAGCGACGCTGCCGCTGCCGATAATCCACTCGCGCTCGGTGAGTCGGCCACACTGGACGACGAGCGCAAGCAGTGCGAGCGACCAGAGCGCGACCAGTGCGATACGGAGTTCGGCGACGGCACTGAGAAGTTCGAGCCCGAACAGCACCGGCAGCGAGAGAACGATAACGCCGTAGTTCCGTGCGAACCGCTGCCCACCGTAAGTGTTCGCTCCCGGTGTGTCTAACCCCGGACCGTAGGCTGCTTCGGTCAATGCCAGCTGTCCGTTCGAGAGACTGTAGAGCCCGTTCGCTAGCGTATAGGAATCTGTTATCAGGAACGCAGCCCGCCAGACCAGCCCGAATAGACAGAGCGACGCGAGAAACACCACAAGCCCGCTTCGGTCACCGAACAGGACAGAAACCACCGTTTTGCGGGCTTGCGAGAATCCGGCCGCCCGCTGTCGGAGTTCACCGACGAACTCCGTGGCGGTCATTCGACCACCGCCACTGTGATGTTCCGTGTCGTGACGACACCGTAGCCCGCGCTGTCACGCTTGCTCACGGTCACGGTTCCGGTGTAGCGCTCCTGCTGGATCTCCGCATTCTTGAACGTATCCGATGCTA
>JBDGPY010000101.1:0-27065 GCA_042219425.1 Haloarcula sp.
CGGCGTCCGTTCCTGAGTGGGTCGCGCTGTATCTGGTGCTCATCGCCGTCGTCACGCTGCCCCACGTCGTCGTCGTCAGCATCATGGACCGCGAACAGGGCGTCTGGGCGTAGTCTTTCGACGGTCGGCTTCGCTGGCGCTACGTGAAAAGCATCAGCAGCGTTCCGGAAACCGCGAGTACCGCGCCGAAAGCGGTGACCATCGCGACCTGTGTTTCCACGTCCGACTCCGCGCCGGTCACGAGACTGTGAACGCCCACGCCGGCCAGGAGTGCCCCACCGGCTGCCGCGGCCGCTCCGGCGACAGCGCTGACATCGTCGGCCGGGGTCGTGACGTACCCATTGACACCCAGCGAGAAGCCGATGAGCAGCAGTGAGAAGTGGTGAATTCGGGACGCATCCATACTTCCGGGCGACACTACAGTGATAAGAGCGTTCTGCTCCGACAGGTGCGTTGGCGACACGGACGGCATTGGTCCCTTTGTCGTGGCTGTCCGGTCCTGTCGGACCCACCGCTCTTCGGAACGAACTCCCAGCCGCAAAAATATCGGATAGAACCGCTACGTCGTCGCTACTTGCCCTTGCCGCCGTTGCTACGCAGCGACGGGCGGGTCTTCTCACTGCCTTTGCCCTTGCCGCCGAGGCCGCGGTTGCGGCGGCCAGCGCCGGTCAGACCGCGGAAGGCGCGGTCAGCCTGATCAGCAGCACAGATCCACGACAGGTCGTCGTCGTTCTGGATAGCCGGGTGCTCCGGGTCGATGAGGATGATTTCGTGCCACTTCTGGCGGCCGTCCTGGCCGACAGAGTAACTGTTGAGCACACGCAGGTTCGGGAAGGTGCGGGAGGCGCGTTCTTCGGCGACGCGCTGGATGTCCTTCCGGCGAGTGATGCGCGTGACACCCTGGCGCTTGGAGCGGCGGCCAGCCTTGTGTCGACGCTTGCGTGCACTGCCCTTGCGGACGGAGACGCGGGCGACGACGACGCCCTGTTTTGCCTTGTAGCCCTGCGAGCGGGCCTTGTCGAGGCGGGTCGGGCGCTCGATGCGCTCGACAGCCCCTTCGTCGCGCCATTCCTGCTGGCGCTGCCACTGTAGTTCTGCGAGCTGTCCGTCGCCCGGGTTCTTCCAGGCGTCTCGAATGTACGAATATGCGCTTCGTGCCATATGTATTCACCACGGGCGTTGCGTGGTTCAAGTCGCGCTCGGCGCGACTCACATCCCGACCTGCACACGCAGGTGCCCGCTGGTGCCCGTCGTCCAGCGAGTTACCGCGGAATTTGCCGCTCGGACTCTTAAGCAGTTCGGACCACGCTCGCGGGTGTGACTGGATCACGCGGACGGCTCGGGTATGGAGTCACAATGAAACACGTCGGAATGGCATGGTATGACAACACAAATCGTTAAGTTGCTGCCATCCGGACGGTCATGTATTACTATGACATACCTTGGTGGTTTTCAGGATCATGTGGCTCGAATCGACCTTGGAGATGAGGATGTAGCCTACGAAGGTGTCGACCGGGAGGACGCCGAGAAGTACATTGGTGCACGCGGGCTGGGTGTCAAGTACGTCTTCGACCAGGGCCCCGACGTGGATCCACTCGGCCCGGACAACTTGCTGGCGTTTATGAACGGCCCGCTGACCGGGACGCAGGTGACGATGAGTGGTCGAATCGCTATCTGCACCAAATCGCCGTTGACGGGAACAGTCACTGATTCCCACCATGGCGGCTGGTCCGGCGCGCGCCTGAAGTGGTCAGGCTTCGACGGACTCCTGTTCGAAGGACAGGCGGACCAGCCAGTGTACGCCTTTGTCGAAGACGGGGAGGTCGAACTCCGCGACGCCACGCACCTCTGGGGACAGGGTGTCCACGATACTATCGACGATCTCGAAGACGAAATCGAGGGCGGCTCGCTGGGCAAGAACCTCTCCGTGATGGCCATCGGCCAGGCCGGGGAGAACGAGGTCAAATTCGGCTGTATCATCAACGAGGACGACCGCGCCTCGGGCCGCGGCGGCACCGGTTGCGTGATGGGTAACAAGAACCTGAAGGCCGTCGTGGTCAAGTCCGGGACGCGGATGCCCAAACCGGAGGACCAGGAGACGTTCCAGGAGGGCCACAAACAGGCTATGCAGGTCATCCAGGAGTCTGACGTCACTGGCCCCAACGAAGGTGGTCTGTCGGTGTACGGGACGAACGTCCTGATGAACCTCACTGAGGAGATGGACGGCCTCCCGAGCAAAAACGGGAAGTACTCCTCAACGCGGTCGATGTCTGAGTCGGAAGGCGACGGTGAGCGGATCATCGACTCGGAGGATATCTCTGGCGAGAACGTCAGGGAGAACATCCTCGTCGATGAGCCGACCTGTCACTCCTGTCCGGTCGCCTGCAAGAAGGAAGTCGAGGTGCAGGCGATGCACAAGGGCGAGGAGATGAACGTCCGAACAGAATCCTACGAGTACGAATCCGCGTGGGCGCTCGGCCCTAACTCCGGCCACGTCGAACGCGACAAGATCGCCGTGATGCTCGAACGGTGCAACGACGTGGGTGTCGACACCATCGATGTAGGTAACACGATGGCAATGGCGATGGAGATGACCGAGCAGGGCAAATTCGACGACCTCGGTGATGGGATCGACTGGGGTGATGCCGACACGATGATCGACATGATCGACATGATCGCGACCCGCGAGACCGAGCTCGCGGACCACCTCGCCGAGGGGCCGGATCACCTCGCCGAGGAGTTCGACGCCCACAACAACTCCCTCGCCGTCAAGGGACAGACGATGGCCGCCTACGACCCGCGCTGCATGAAGGGGATGGCAATCGGGTATGCGACCTCGAACCGCGGGGCGTGCCATCTCCGTGGCTACACGCCGGCGGCTGAGATACTCGGCATCCCGGAGAAAGTCGACCCGCGAGAGTGGGAGGGCAAAGGCGAGCTGTGTGCCACCTTCCAGGATCTTCACGCCATCAGCGACTCCTTTGACATCTGCAAGTTCAACGCCTTCGCCGAGGGTATCGAGGAGTACGTCCTGCAGTACAACGGCATGACCGGGCTGGACGTGAGCGAGGAAGAACTGATGCAGGCGGGCGAACGCATCTACAACCTCGAACGCTACTACAACAACCTCGCAGGCTTCGGCGGGGCCGACGACGACCTCCCCAACCGGTTCGTCGAGGGAGACGACGAGGCGATTCCGGCCCAGGGCGGGTCAGAGGGCGAACTCGCCGAGCTTGACAAGCTGAAATCGGAGTACTACGAGGTGCGTGGCTGGGAAGACGGCGTCGTCACTGAGGAGAAACTCGACGAACTGGGAATCGACATCGGTCCCGGAACTGGGGTCAGTTCCGGCGGCGCAACGGCACCAAGCGACGACTGAGTCAACGTCGATTTTCGACACGTTTCTAATGCATAAAGAAGACATCGAAGACTTCGAATTCCAGGTCGAGTCGCGACTGACTAGCCACGGCGTCTACGTCACCGAGTTCGTCGACGAGGGCGACGCGTACACCCTCACCTACGAATCGATCTCGGCCGACACGGAGGCAGTCATCCCGCACCGGGAAATCGGGCGGGTCATCAACGTCTTTCGGGACCTCCACGCCGATGACTGGTCCGGCGTCGATATCGAGGCGACTGTCACGGACCTCGAAGGGACTGAACTCGGCACGTGGGCGGTCGACAGTGAGTGGATAGACGAACTCGAAAACGGTGGTCTCTCTGAGACGGACTTCTCTCAGCGCGTGCTAGAGACTGTCACGGTGCGGCACTGACTGCCAGTACATCTCTGATCTCAAGTGTTGTCTTGAACTCCTCTGTCCTGCCCAGTCGGCGGCCGTCCCGCTCGAACTGGGCGACGTGAGCCCGCCGGACCGCGTCCTTTTCTCGCTCGCTCAGTCCCAGCTCCCCACCGATGGTGTCCCAGTGGCCCGATTCGACACAGATGTAATCGGTCTCTCTAGGCCCGCTAATTCGTTCATAGCCTCGCTCATACGTTTCTCGGTTCGCCCGGAGATACGTCTGGACCTGTTCGAGCAGGTCCGGAAGCTGGTCGAGAGGAACACTGGCCTGCGTGCCGGCCAGCAGGACGATTTGCCCCTCTATGGGGTACGCTGAGTCGCTCATCTACGGGCCGTTCAGCCGCCCGCTCGCATCGCCTTCTGTGCGAATTTTTCGATGAGGGGATCCAGTGTCTCCGCCGTCCCCTCGAACTGGATAGTCACCTTGTTGAGCTGGAGGCTGGGACCGATGGCGACTTTCTCCTCGGAGAGAGTCGCCTCCCATCCGTCGCCCTCGACAGTCGTCTCGCCACGTTGCTCGCCGCCCAGGTTCTCCAGATAGCCGATGGCGGCTCGAACCGAGATACCGCGAAAGGTCCGTTCACGCTCCATTGTGGCGTTGTTAGGGGTGTGGGCGTCTAAACCTACTGGCGATTCCGCGCCTTTCCGCCACAACCGGGCTATCCAGGCCGGATGCCGTCGTCGACGATGCGGGCGTTCCGCTCGCGGTTGATGCGTTCGTCGAGGTCCGCGTGATCGTATATCTGGTGGATGATGGCGGCGTGGAGGTCACGCCACGCCATGGCGTAGATGGGCGACTGGCCCCACGCGCGGAGTTCAACGACGTACTCATCGTAGGCCTCCCACCGGCTCTCGAACTGTTCGATGTGGTCGACGACTGCACCGGCGGGGTCCTCGGAATCGAGAGAAGCGTTGAGCTCCCGCTCCCAGCCGCCGACAGCCTGTTCCATATCCCGTTTCGTGTCTTCACTGTCCGACGGCAGTGAGTCGACAATTCCGGCCGGAATCCCCAGTTCGATCTCCTCCATACGCCTCCCACGCGGCGCGTCACCAATAAACCCCAGCAGTGACCGAACATATTCGCATCTACTGGCTTGTGACGGCGTGCCCTCGCGCTAGTATGAGCAGTGACGCTTCGGAGCGGCGACAGTCGTCGACCGAACCGACAACGACTGTCGAGGTCAGATGTACTGGGCACATCCGTCGGATCGTCGGTAAACCGTCGCTCTCGTTTACCGTTGAAGGAAACACGCTGCGTGACTTTCTCGACGCCTTCTTCCGGGAGTACGACGTGAGCGATATGCTCATCGCCGAAACGGAAGCAGACGCCACGACGAACGGCTGGGCCCCGGAACTGGCGGACCTGCCGGGCGACTGGGCGAAGAACCCCGAGGGAGAACAGACCCGTTGCTACGCCCGTGTGGCAGTCAACGGCCGGTTCAACGAGCACCTCGGCGGGCTGGACACGGAACTCCAGTCCGGTGACCGCGTCGCGCTGATGTACCCGTTCATCTTCTGTTGCTGAGTCGGGCCCGACCGCCGATACTATCCGCCAGCGACCGGCGGGAAGACGCTGAGTTCGTCCCCGTCCTCCAGTGTCGTATCCAGCCCGTCGAGATGGGTGATATCTTTTCCGTTGCGCAGAATTGTCAGGTACTCTCGCAGCTCGCCATCCTCAAACAGGTCCATCTCGGGGAACTCTTCGGGGAGCTGCTGGAGCACGTCGCCGGCCCGCTGGCCATCCTCGTACTCGCGCTGAACTGTCTTCTGTCCCGCGGCTTCGCGGAAGTTGGCGAAAAACCGCAGTTCGATTTGCATACCGCTGAATTGGCATTCGAGCGGCTTAAATCACAGCGCTCAGGACTGCGAGACTGGGATGGCGGCGCGGTTGGGTTCGTTGTATTCGCATGCAACTCGGGTTCCTACTCAGTGGGAACGACGCTGACCCGTTTTATATCGGGCGTCTGTCCTTCCGAATATGGAACGCGTGGTCGCAAGTGATGACCCAATGATAGCTGTCGACCAATTGCGGGCGGAACTCGACGCCGAAGTCATCACTGCGGAGACGGGTGATGCGGGTGCGCTCCGGGACGCGGCCGCTGGTACACAGGCGCTTGTTGTGGACGTGAACACGCCTGTCACTGCTACGATTCTCGACGCGCTGGACGACCTCCAGATCGTCGCGAGAGCTGGCGTCGGTATCGACAATATCGACGTCCCGGCAGCGGCGGAGAACGGCGTGACCGTCACGAACGTTCCCGAGTACTGCACCGACGAAGTCGCCACCCACACTGTGACGCTGTTACTTGACTGCATCCGGACCCTCACTGCCTATGACCGCGACGTTCGTGACGGCGGGTGGGGCTGGGAACGTACGCGCCCGGTTCACCGCGTCCGTGGCCGGACGCTCGGCCTCGTTTCCTTTGGACCGATTGCTCGGCGAGTACGCGATCAGCTACGTGGTTTCGACCTCGACGTAGTCGCCTACGACCCATACGTTGATACCGAGGAGATGGCTGCGGCCGATGTCGAGAAGGTCACACTGGAGACGCTGTACGAACGTGCTGACTATGTCTCTCTCCACGCACCGCTGACCGACCAGACGGCCAAGATGATAGATGCAGACGCGCTCGAAGCGATGCGTGACAACGCCATCCTCGTCAACACCGGACGCGGCGGTCTCATCGATGAGGCGGCCCTCCGGACAGCGCTGGACAACGAGACGATTGCGGCCGCCGGCCTCGACGTACTGGTCGCGGAACCGCCGACGGAAAACTATCCGCTAGTCGGCCTCGACAACTGTATCGTCACGCCACACGCAGCGTGGTACTCTGAGGAGGCTCGCGACGATCTGAACAGTACTGTCGCAGTGAACGTCAGAGACGCGCTGGCTGGTGAGACGCCGCCGAACCGCATCGATCCGGACACGGACTGGCTCTAGATCACTTCCCGGCGACGCGCTTGCTCCACGTCTCGCGCCACGTGTCGAGGTTCTCTGCCAGCGTCTCGTACCCGAACTGGACGGGTTCGGCCGGTTTGTGGGCGTACTGTGCAAACTCCTCAGGGAGTGAGGCGTTCGACACTGTCGGGAGGCCGACGTTCTTGACGGCGACCGTCTGCTGGACGTCGGGGTCAAGCATGAACGTCGCGAACGTGTCGACGAGGTCACTCCGCTCGGTCCCGCGGAACTTCGCCGTTCCGTCGACGTAGGCATACCCCTGGTCGTTCGGGAACGCGATCTGATGGCGGGCCATATCCTGATTCTGGTTCGCGGCGTACACCTGGTCGGTGGAGTACGAGACGACCATCGGCTTCTCGGCCTCCGAATAGGCCGCGTAGGCGTCGCCCCACGACCCCAGGATGGTGACTCCGTTATCGACGAGGGTATCCCAGTAGTCGAGGTAGCTGTCAGCACCCTTCGCGTGAATTGTCCACAGGAGAAAGAGAAGGCCCGTGGTCGTGCTCTGTGGGTTCGCCAGCAGGAGCGTGTCGGCGTAGGCGTCGGTCGTCAGCGCGTCGAGGGTTTCCGGGGACGAGACCACGTCCTCGTCGTAGACGAGACTGACGTACGACGCCCCGGTCGGCAGCACGCGGCGCTCCGGGTCAAACTGGTAGGCGTCGACGACGTTGTCGCTGTTACCGACGGCCGACGGGTCAAACGGTTCAAACAGCGGGTCGTCGAGTTCGTCGTCGGCCTTCACGAGGTCCGGCGCAGTGACCCCGATGAACGCATCCGCATCGAGTGACGCGCCCTGTTGCTGGCGCTGGAAGAAGTGCTGGAGACCGCCATCGCGGACGACCCACTCTAGCGTCAGATTGTCGTGGCGAGCCTCAAATTCCGACTTCACCCAGTCACCGGCGCTCGTGCTCGGCGCGTCCACGAAGGACTTGTACGTCGCGACTCTGAGGGTGCGCTCCGACGGGGTGGCGGTCCCCGTCTGGGCGTCAGTCGCCGTAGATTCGCTTTCGGCGTCCCCACCGGAACACCCCGCGAGGCCGGCTGTCGCCGCCCCGCCGAGGGCGCGGAGGAACGAGCGTCGCCGGGTCATCGGTCACTCCGTGCGTCGCGGCCGAGGTGCGCTTCGATCCGGTCGACCTTCTCGCCGGCTGACAGCGTCTCCTCTCGGAAGTGGTCAATCTTGAGATTCGTGACCGTCCGCGAGGCGTCGACCGCTTCGGTCGCGGCCTGGGCTGCGTCAAACACCTCGCCGAGGTCCGCGGCTTCGATGGTCGTCTCCATCGGATGTGTTTCGTACTCGACGTCGTACGCGTCCAGCGCGTCGACGGCCTTGGCGATCTCTGCATCGAAGTCAGCGTCATCGTCGTCAAGCGGCGCGACGGTGAGCATTGCGGTGACGGTCATCACTTGCACGTTCGTCCACTGTATGATATAACCGGATGATCGAAGAGAGAACTTCGACGCCACACTTGTTCTCGCTGCACTCCGCCACCCGGTGGAAGGAGCATCGACTCTCGGGGGTCGCGACGGACTGGATTCACTGGCGGACCACGTCGCACCGGGAACTCAGCACCGGATAAACTCCCGCCGCTGCTCGCCCAGACCGCTCCGCCCGGTGACCGCGGTTGTGATGTCACGAACGAGGTTCGAGAGGTACGCGCGGAGGCCGGGGTCACACGTGCCCCCGCGTCTGGCCTGGTGATAGTCACAGTAGAGGGCGACCGGCAACAGCGGGGCTGCAAACAGTCCAGAGAGCGCGACTCCTAGCTGTAACGGGTGGCTGGCAGGAACCACGAGCCACCCGCCGACAACCGTCGCCCAGAACACCACTCCGTAGATGACGGTGTGTCGCCAGTTGTGCACTGGCAGTTCGTCGCCACGGAGTTGCGAAGAGGTGTCGTCCGGCGGGCTGCCAGTGGCTGGCCTGCCAGTAGGCGGAGATGCGGAACACGACATACTTGTATATCGCACTGCTCGCCAATCACAGCTGGTTTGGCATACGCCGAACGAGCCCGTGCGTATAAGATGCTCGACACGCTACGGGGCGCATATGCGAGAATTCATCTTCACCATTGAGTATAGCCAGGGTGTCGATCCCGTGATGGACGTGTTCATCGACCACCCGGAGGCCCACTCCCGTACCATCGCGTGCAATGTCACCGAGGACGGGATGTGGCGGCTCGAACGGGTCGCTGGTCCGGAGGCGGCGCTCGAACGACTGGACGACGTATACGACGACCCGGTCCAGTGCACCGAGTGTATCGGGACCCGCAACTGCAAGACTGACTGGACGTACGAGGTCATCGGTTCGGACCCCGGAGTCCGGACGGTGTACAGTTACCGATCCGAAGCCGGTGACTGCCACTCGATTCCGCGGCTGGCGATCGACCACGTCGGCCGCGGCGTCCTCGTGGAGACTGAGCGCCGCGGTAGCCGGTGTGAGTGGCGGCTCCTCCTGTGTAGCGACGCTGGCGTCGACGGACTGTTCGAAGAGATGGAGTCTGAACTCCGAGATGGGCTCACCGTCGAGTTCCGACAGCTCAGTTCGCCGTCGTACTGGGTCGACGAGGCCGTGACGCTGGCAGAACTGCCGCCGGAGCAGCAGGCGGCCGTCGAGGCGGCCGTCGAACACGGCTACTATCGGACACCGCGGGACATCTCGCTTACCGATCTGGCCGAGACGCTGGACGTGTCGCGATCGACGCTCCAGTATCGCCTCCAGCGGGCTGAGGCGTGGATCGTCCGCTCTTTCGTCACGCGGTCGATGGGGCCAGTCCAGGCCGACGAAGATGTCGCCGAGGGTGGGCGGCTTCGCATCGGCCGTTCCGGTGTGTGATGGTCGCTGAGACAGATTCCAACCGGTCCATCAGCTTTCTGTCCGGGCCCGCTGGCCGAGTCGGACACCCCCGACAGAGCGCCGGGTGGAGACACCGAATACAGCAGATGGATCTGCCAGCGTGCGGTCGAAAAGCGTCACGACGGTGAACACCAGCAGCATATGTCGGTCCGCGAGGCCGGATCAGTGTAGCCGGGACGCGGCAGCTAGTGACGCTTATTATACATATGTGTCGTTGTCACACTCGATTCGGCGTATGCCAAACGAGTCCTGATACCCGATGCACCCCTCCTAGATAGGTACGAACGTGGGCGTCCCTGGCGGCGCTCGCAGACACACTATGACGACACGCAGCATCTATTCCCCTGACGAACGCGGTGACAGTGTGGACGAACAGGCCGAGTCCGAGGCGGGCACTGGCCACGCGTGTCCGGACTGTGGCGGCACCCTGGTCACTGACGACAGCCGCGGTGAAACCGTCTGTGACGCCTGTGGCCTCGTCGTCGACGAGGACGAGATCGACCACGGGCCGGAGTGGCGCGCCTTCGACAGCCAGGAGCGCGACGCCAAGCGCCGCGTCGGCGCGCCGACGACGGAACTGAAACACGACAAGGGGCTCTCAACTAACATCGGCTGGCAGAACAAGGACGCCTACGGCAACTCGTTGTCGACGCGCCAGCGCGAGAAGATGCAACGCCTGCGGACCTGGGACGAGCGGTTCCGTACCCGCGACCACGCCGAGCGCAACCTCAAGCAAGCGCTGGGCGAAATCGACCGCATGGGCAGCGCGCTTGGCGTCCCTGAGAGCGCACGCGAGACGGCAAGCGTCATCTACCGCCGCGCGCTCGACGAGGGCATGCTGCCCGGTCGATCCATCGAAGGGATGGCGACTGCCGCCCTCTACGCCGCGGTCAGACAGGCGAACCTCCCGCAGACGCTGGACGACATGGCCGTCGTCAGCCGCGTCGACGAAATGGAGTTCACCCGTGCATACCGCTACCTCAACCGCGAACTCTCGCTACAGGTCGGCCCGCCGGACCCTGCCACCTACCTCAGCAAGTTCGTCTCCGAACTCGACGCCGATGACGCCCTCGAACGGCAGGCCCGCGCCCTCATCGAAGCGGGGAAGGAAGCCAACGTCCACAGCGGCAAGAGCCCGGTCGGCCTCGCCGCCGCGGCAATCTACGCCGCTGGCCTGCTGCTCGGCACGGAGATGACACAGGAGACGGTCAGCGAGGCCACTGACATCAGTACTGTGACGATCCGCGAACGCTACCGCGAACTGCTGGAAGCCGAGTCGGAACGCGAAGACAGTACTGTCGATGCGACGAGTTGCCCTGAATCCGGCGCGAGCGCCTGAACGGTCCGCGCTGACGCTTCGTTTTGTCGCACTGCGCTCGGTTGATTGCTGCTCTCCACTGTTCCCGACACCTGCATCGCGCCCGCCTTTCAGGACTGCCTGCAGTGATACAGCCGTCCTTTTGAGTGAACTGTAATACCGGCGAGCGCGTTTCTGAAACGGCCGACCAGTACTACTATCTCGACGGCCGCGCGCCTACTGCCCCGGCAGTGGACAGAGACTCGCTGTCAGGACAGCGACTTCGTCAGTGTGGTTGTGCGCGCCGTGGGCCTGCCCGCGCTCGTTCAGGACGACACCCGGCGCAGCGATGACTTCCTCGGCGTCGTCCTGCTGGACCGTCACCTCGCCACGGACCACGTGGAACACGTTCGTCGCCCCGTCGTGTTCGTGCGGGTCGATTGTTGCGTCAGGTCCCAGCGCGAACGCCTTCACCAGCACGTCGTCGGTCACTGCCAGTTCCCCGTCGATAACGTCGCCCTCTGCCGGGTCGGCGTCGAACTCGGACAAGCGGTTGAGTGTCATATCGGTTCGTCGGGCGGGGCTTCCTTAGCCGTTCGGTTGCTAGGAAAATCTGTGTCCGTTTGTGTGGTTGCGTGATTGAACAACCAGAAAGCCCCCGATACGCTCCGGTCCCGCGGCTCGCTGTGCTCCTCGGTCGTTTCACTCCCTGCGGTGCTTACATCGCCGGGGTTCCCGGAGCGTATCGGCCCCTTTCAGTCCCACCCGTATCGGCTGGCCAAACAGCTACGGGGCTTTCTGGCTGTTTGAACACTCGCTCCCTTCGAACGAATACCGAGCATCTCACACATCTGGTAGCCTGAACGCGAGACTGTACATCGTCCCGGTTCGCTCGGAGCCGATAGCCGAGACCAAATCCGCAGCCATCGCGGTCAGTGGCTCCCCGAGCGAGTCTGGAAGCTGGTCCGCGTACCCACGTACCACCTCGGCGTGGGTGTCCAGATGGGCTTCGGTCCAGGGAACCGGGTCCAGCAGCGTCTTCTTTCGCTCGACAGCCCAGCCGTGGTCGGCGAACACCGCGGCCAGTACGGCGGGCGGATAGAACGTCAGCGCCGGCCGGCCATCGACGGCTCTGGCGGCGGCGTTCTCCAGCGCAAACAACCGATTGACGGCCGCATCAGCGGGCGGCACTGCGTAGTCATCCACGACGAGGTGGCTGTCGGGGGCGGCGACCCGCATCAGTTCGGCCGCAACAGCGCCCAGTTCAGCCGTCGGAAGGACGTTACAGAGCCCGTGGACGGTAATGAGGTCCACGCTGTCTGTTGCAAGTGGTGTCGCCCGGAGGTCGGCCTCAACGACGACTAGCCGGTCGGCGGTGCCGTCGCCGACGCGTTCCCGGACTGTTGTGGCGTGCTCAGCATCGTTTGTCACCGCGTACACTCGTTTCGCGCCCGCGGCCAGCAGGCCCGCTGTCGTGTTGCCAACACCGGCCCCGGCTTCGAGACAGACTTTCCCCTCGACATGCCGGTCTGCGAGCGCGGCCGTCACCGTCCGTGGCACGTCGTCGCCCATATTCAGTGGTGCAGTTGCTCGGGCACCGGGCTGTCGTCGTGGCGGGCTTCCTCGATGAGCGCGCGCTGGCGGGCCTCACTCATCCCCTCCGAGCGGCTGGCGGCGTCGAGCACCATCGCGACGAGCTTCGGGTCGCCGGGGCTGACGACGGTGTCAAGGCCCTGTGCGGCGGCGAAGTCGAACCGCTCGCGGATGACCTCCGGTGTGTCGACCGGCTCGTACCAGTTCGCGTACGGGCGGTCGGCCTCCGGGAGTTCGTCGGTTGGCGGCCACGACCCCTTCGCGAACGCCTTGATGCCCAGCGTGCCGATACCCTCCTGCTCGCACCGTTCCAGGACGGCCTCGTAGTCATACTGGTCGTCGTCCTTGCCAGCCACGACTGGGTTCAGCGGGAACATCACCGTCTCCAGGTCGTCGATTCGGTCGATGGCGTCGAGGATGAGCCCGGGGTTACCGTGGCTCGTCAGCCCAATGTGATCGATCTTTCCAGCGGCCTTCGCCTCGCGTATCGCATCGAGTGCGCCGCCGTCTGCAGTTATCGTCTCCAGTTCCGCTTCGTACTCCAGCCCGTGAATCTGGTAGAGGTCGATGGTGTCGATGCCGAGGCGGTCCAGCGACCGGTCGATCTTCCGCGCTGTCCCCGCGTACTCGCGCTCCTGTGTCTTGCAGCCGAGGAAGATATCCTCGCGATGCTGGCGGAGCTTCGGCCCCAGTTTCAGCTCCGCGTCGCCGTACGTCGGCGCGACGTCGAAGTGGTTCACTCCGTGGTCCAGCACAAGTTCGACAAGCTGGTTCGCCCCCGTCTGTTCGAGCCAGTTGAGTGCGATCGAGCCGAACGTCAGCAGTGTGCTCTCCTGTCCGGTGTCGCCTAGCGCTCGTCTCTCCATACCAGTCGAACGACCCGGACACCGATAACCGTTGGTCAGCCGCTTCGGCTTCAGGCCATGGAGGTCACCGTCCAAGTCGGGTGAGACGACGGGACGATCCACGATACGGCACGCTGGCCGGGGTTTATTACCTTCTCAGTCCGAACAGGTGGTAGAGAGATGTTCGGAAGAGAGAAACTGTTCTCAGCGATGACGGCGTCATACGTGATCGCGGTCACACTTGCTCTCGTCATCGCTGCGATATTTGCGCCGGTCATCTGGAACGGCGTGCCAAGCGGGGGTGCCGACAACCCGAGTGTTGCCGTCATCACCCTTCGTGGCGGGACGACCGACGCCAACGTCAACGCCGTCAAACAGGACCTCCGTGAGGCACGGACCAACGAATCCATTGAGGCAGTCGTCCTCCGGGTCGACAGCTCCGGTGGCCCGGTCGACTCAAGCGAGGAGTTTTACCTTGCGGTCAACCGGACCGCCAGCGAGATGCCAGTCGTCGCCTACGTCGAAGGAACGGCTGCCTCCGGCGGGTACTACGGTATCACCCCAGCGGACGAGATTGTCGTCAAACCGAGTTCGAACGTCGGGAGTATCGGCGTCATCGTCCAGGCCCCGCTCAGCCTCATCGAAGAGGTAGAAAAGCAAGGGGAGACGTTCGTCCGTTCGGGCCCGGACAAGGCACAGATCAGCAAGGACGGACTCCGAGAGGATATCGAGGTGCTCCAGCGGTCGTTCGTCGGCACGGTCATGCGTCACCGGGGTGATGAGTTGTCTCTCACCCGTGCGGAAGTCGCCAGCGGGAACACGTATCTCGGTGCACAGGCGACAGAGAACGGCTTTGCCGACCGAATCGGTGACTCTCAATTGGCCATCGAGCGGGCCGCCACCCTCGCTGATGGCATTGAGGGGGACCAGTACGACGTAACGTACCTGGGGAGCGGCGCTGCGGAGTTCAACGTCATCATCGTCCCGACTGGTGCTGACACGGTACAGGGCGAGAACAACGTCACGTATCTCGTCCACCCCGACAACGGGGAGACGACCTTCCGGAAGCCGGTGAAGTACTACGCTATCTGGGGCATTCCCACCGAAGACAACAACGCAACGGTGATTCGCAATGACTGAGGGTCGCATCGTCAAGCCGCTCGCCGTATTCATCGTGGTCGTGGTGGTGTTGCTTGGCGGGACCGTACTCCTCGCACTCGCAGGCCCGGGTTCGTCGGGCCCACCCGACGGCCAGTCCATCGACGGCCAGTCACCGTCGCAGTACCAGCCCGAGGCCGTCAACGTACCTGCCGACCCCGAGGACGGTGAGATCAGCATCGACACCAACGAAAGTGACCAGCGGATCTTGGTCGACACGAGCCACAACAATCAGCTGGCACAATCCGACCTCGAACCGATAACAGAGGCGGTGTTCGAGGCGGGACACACTATCGAGTACGGCACCTCAGGCACCGGCGGATTCGCCGACTCGCTGGGCCAGTACGACGGCGTCCTCATTGTCCAGCCGCTCGCGAGCTACTCGCCGGACGAACGCGAGGCGCTCCGTGAGTACACCGAGGACGGCGGGCGTGTAGTGTTCCTCGCCGAACCGACCCAGGCACAGCTCTCAACCGGGTTTATCACGACAACCACGACAGTGTCGTTCGGAGCCAATAACGCCACCCAGCAGTACGGCGTCAGGATGGGAGCCGAACAGCTGTACAACATTGACGACGACAGTAACGACAACAACTTCAAGGCCATCTACGCGTCGCCAAGCGATGACGGTGAACTGACCAAGGGTGTCGAGTCGGTCACCTTCGACACTGCCGGCTATGCCACGATAACTTCGGACAGCGAGGCCGAGACGAAGTTCACCGCTGCCAATGGAACCCGGACGCTCGACACGCGGCGCGCCGGCACGTACCCGACAGTCGTCCGCAACGACAACATGGTGTTCGTCGCCGACGCCACGTTCATCACGAGCTCCGAAGTGTACGACGCCGACAATGAGGTGTTCGTCGCGAACCTGCTGGAGTACCTCCTCGGCGGCGAAGCGACCGACACAGGCGGTGGCACGACGCCGACTGACGGAACCAACGGTGGGGCGACGCCGACACCTACGACAGAGCCGGATGGGGCGACGCCGACACCGACGCCCACCCCAACTGGTCCGACGCCCGGTTCCTGAGTCCACCCTCGCTACCCTTTGAGGCTGATAGTCGTCTCGCTGTAGAGTCCGCGTTCCGCAGCGTCGGCCACGCTTAATCCCGCCCCGATAGTGTATTCTCCGGCCGGTGCCGGCTCCCACTCGTCGTCGTTGATGCGGAACATCCGGTCCCACCGCCGTCTGAACCGCTTTCGCTCGCCGCGGTCAAACCTGATGCCGTTGTCCTCGCTCGGCACGCTGTCGACGTGGGAGGCCTCGGGAACACCATCGACGTACCACGTCCAGAGCCGCGGTGAGTTCGTCGGGAGCGTTATTGGAATCGGAAGCGCGTTCTTCATCGTCACGACAAATGGCACTTCGGTCCCCGCTTGATACTCCGCCTGTGGGACCTCGATGTCGACCGAGACAGCCCAATAGCGAAGCCACGTCGGAACGAGCACGTCGCTCCAGGCCCCGGCGTCGATAGAACGCGCGGCCTGCGGGGACCCGTCGGCACGCTCGTTGGGGGCCTGTGGCTCGTCGTCATCACGGTGGAGCGCTCCCGAGTCGTAGATGCGACGCATAGTCTATTCGTGGATCGGCGAGCGCAAAAGCGTTACCTGGGGCTACTGATCGCGTTCGATTGACCGGCCCTTCAAGGGCTCACGCATGCCGGTTGCCGCTTGGGTCCACTGTCACTGTCTGGTCGGCAGAAACGCTGACACAGTATCCCGCATACTGAAAGGTGACTCGTCCATTTGTCTGGCGTCCCGCAAAGAGTGCGTCCAGCGCGTCGGGATCGACGGCATCGGTCAGTTGCGGCAACTCCTCTGGCGCTGTCTCTGTGGCGGCCGCAACTGCTTCGACGATGGCCAGACTTGCTGACTGGCCGGTCGCCTGCGACGCTGTCTGGTAGCTCGATCCGGTCGATGTGCTCCCCACCTGTTGCGACATCTCGTTAGTAACTCACAACCAAACAAGAATAAATCTATGTCAGACACCTATCACTGATAGCTAATTATCAGCTCTCGCGCCAGCGCAGTGAGCCACAGCGCGAATCGTCTGCAGAACCCTTTATCTGTGTCCCGACGGGAACGCAGGTATGACCGAATTCGACCCGGAGAAGTTTCAGGAGAAGTACGTCCATTACTTCGAGGAACTCGAAGAGGCATACTCGAACGCCTATCAGGAACTGCACGGGCAATGCGACTCCGAAATCCTCCGCGCAATCGATCGGCAGCTACTCAGCGAGAGCGAACCAGTCTATGAAGGGGACGGGGAGTTCCACATTCAACTGCCCGACGATGCCGAAACACGGGCGCAGTCGCTACCCGGTGATGAGGAGACGTTTAACGCCGTTCTCACGGAGTTCACCGACGCCATCGAGCACGAACTACGGCGGCTGTTCGAGTTCGAATAGCTCCGGTGCGAGTCCCGCAGACTCCGGGCGGAGCGGTCGCGTCTCTCTTGATTGTCTGAAGCGCTCCGCGACGACTGGCACACGGCTACCGCGTCCGCTCAGGCGTATCGGGATACGCATCGTCGTACAGGAAGCAGGCGATACGGTGGGTGTCGGCGATATCGAACAGTTCCGGATCAGTCCGCTCACATGGAGATTCGAACGCCTCGTTCATTGCCGCCCGCGCCGCCTCGAAGGACTCGTCGTGAAGGTGGTCAAGCGCTGTCGAGAGTACGTCTTCGGCCTCGCTATCGCCGACCTGCTCGGGTAGTTCGAACTCCGTTCGGACGCGTTCGTCCAGTTCCGCCCGCGAAAGCTGACTGAGGTTCTCGTCTTCGGTACCTTCCTGAACCGCGGTGACTGACTCTAGCGTGTCAGCGTCGCGCAACCGCTGTTTCAGGTCCATGAGTGAGCGCCACTCTGACTGCGCCATATCAGCACCCTCCGGTTGGATTATCTTTGGACAGCGGGTGTGGAACCGACAGCCGCTCGGCGGGTCCAGCGGCGACGGCACGTCGTCCGAGAGCAAGATTCTGTCGCCCTCCCAGCCGGGATCCGGCTCCGGGATGGCTGACAGCAGGGCCTCGGCGTAGGGGTGATACGGCGGCTGGAACACCGCCTCGGTCGTCCCGACCTCGGCGAACTCTCCCAGATACAGGACGCCGACGCGGTCGGAGATATGCTCGACGACGCTCAGATCGTGTGCGATGACGATGTAGGAGAGGCCGAACTCAGCTTGCAGGTCCTCCAGCAGATTCAGGATCTGGGCCTGGACACTCACGTCCAGCGCGCTGACCGGTTCGTCACAGACGATGACCTCCGGGTCGACGGCGAGTGCGCGGGCGATGCCGATTCGCTGGCGCTGTCCGCCGGAGAACTCGTGTGGATAGCGGTGGGCGTGGCGCTGGTTGAGCCCGACTGTTTCCAGCAGTTCGGCGACGCGCTCGGTTCGCTCCTGCCCCTCAGCAATGTCGTGGATGTCCAGCGGCTCGCCAATGATATCACCGACCGTCAGTCGCGGGTTCAGGCTGGCAAACGGGTCCTGGAAGATGTACTGAATGTCCTTCCGAAGCTCTCGCAATCGACTGTCAGAGGCCGCCGTCAGGTCCTCTCCCCTGTAACGGACCGAGCCGGTGGTGGGTTCGATGAGTCGAAGTAACGTCTGTGCGAGCGTGGTCTTGCCACAGCCGGATTCGCCGACGATACCCAGCGTCTCACCGGGGTACAGCTCCAGATCAACGCCGTCGAGGGCCTTTACCTCCCGGCTCCGGCCCAGCAAGGTGTCGACAATGCTACCGCCGGACTTGTAGTACTTCGTGAGGTTCTCGGCCTCCAGAATCGGGCCGTCCGCCGGCTTAGCCATCCTGTCGTCCCCCGGAGCCGTCGTCGGCTGTGCCGCCATCTGATTCCGGCGAGCTAGAGTCGGCCCGGAGCGGTTCGTCAGCCCGGCGTGGGTTCGAGTCAGATCGCGAGTTTCCGGAATCGGACTGCGACTCGTCGGAGGGGGAACCTCGTCCTCGCACGGTAACCTCGTAATCGAGTTCGTTGTCGAGGTCGCCGGTGTAGGCCAAGCAGGCGGCCGACCGGTCGGACAGTCCGACGCCGTCGCCGGTTTCCGGATCAACTAGCGGCGGCTGCTTGCGCGTACACACCTCCTCGGCGAAGGGACATCGCGGGTGGAAGCTACAGCCTGAGGGCACCTCCACAAGGTCCGGCATGGTCCCCGGAATCGTCTGGAGGCGGTCCTGCTGGTCGCCGATGCGAGGAATCGCGCTCATCAATCCGACGGTGTAGGGGTGTTTCGGGTCGTAGTACAGCTCCTCGACGGACGCCTTCTCGACGGCACGACCGGCGTACATCACCATCACCCGGTCACACATCTCGGCGATGACACCCAGGTCATGGGTGATGAGCTGAATCGCCGTGTCGTACTCGTCGGCGAGGTGCTGGAGCCGGTCGAGGATCTTCGCCTCGATGGTTACGTCAAGCGCCGTCGTCGGCTCGTCGGCGATGAGCAGCTCCGGGTCACAGGACAGCGCCATCGCGATGATGGCGCGCTGTTGCATGCCGCCGGAGAACTCGTGGGGATAGTCGTCGTAGCGTGCCTCCGGTTCGGGAATCCCCACGTCGTCGAGTAGCCGGATGGTGCGCTCGCGGGCGGCCGCGTCGTCATAGTCGAGGTGGTGGCGGAGGGCCTCGGAAATCTGCTCGCCGACGGTGTAGACGGGGTTGAGCGCGGTCTGTGCGTCCTGGAATATCATCGCGATGTCGTTGCCCCGCACGTCCCGCACCTCGGACTCGGACATTTCCATGAGGTCCTCGCCGTCGAACCGGATACTGCCGCTCTCGATACGGCCGGGCTCCTCGATGAGGCGCATCACCGACAGCGCGGTGACGCTCTTGCCCGCGCCGCTCTCGCCGACGACGCCGAACTTCTCCCCGCGTTCGATGTGGAAAGAGAGGTCGTCGACGGCGGTGACGACACCCTCCTCGGTGTAGAACGTCACCGTGAGGTCCTCGACTTCGAGCAGTGCCATCAGACCTCGCCCCCGCGGGCCACGTCCCCACCCTCCTGTGCGTCGAGCGCGTCGTTGATGCCGTCGCCGATGAGATTCATCGACATCACGAACAGGAAGATTGCGCCGCCGGGGAACACGGTGACCCACCACGGAATAGACCCGCCCGGTCCCTGGACGATTGTCTGGCGAGTCTGGTCGAGCATCGTCCCCCACTCGGCGGAACTGGGCGGGAGTCCGAGGCCGAGAAAGCCCAGTGCCGCCACGCCGATGACGACCGTCCCGATGGAGAGCGAGGCCTGGACGATGAGCGGCGCGATGGCGTTGGGGACGACGTGTCTGAAGATGACGCGCCTGTCCCGTGCACCGAGAGCCTTCGCTGCCATCACGTACTCGTTTTCCTTGACCTTTAGAATCTCACCGCGTATCAGGCGGGCGTAGCCGGCCCAGCCGATAGCCGTGAACGCAAGCACCAACTCCCAGTAGCCTTTGCCGAGCACAGCGACGATTATCAGTGCCAGCAGGAGGCCGGGGAACGCGAAGATAAGGTCGAGTATCCGCATCATCACCTCGTCGACCCAGCCACCGTAGTAGCCTGCGATGGAGCCGTACACGAGGCCGATGGAAGCGGTGATGAGCACGACGATAAAGCCGATGGAGAGGCTGAACCGACCCCCATACAGCACGCGAGAGAACACGTCCCGGGCGGAGCCATCGGTGCCAAACGGGTGCGCAAGCGACGGGGCCTCGTACGCGCTGACGTCCAGTCCCTGCGCGTACAGGATCGCTCCCGGGTCGTATGGCGCGAGCGAGAGGGGCTGGACTGTGGTGCCGGCTATCGTGACTGGACGGGCAAGCACCGCGAGCAGCGACATCGTGACCACGACGTACAGTCCGAGCATCGCGCTCCGGTTGCGACGGAACTCCCCCCAGGCGCGCTCCCAGCGGCTTTCGGTCTCTGTATCTCTCGTCTCGGTCCAATCAGACAGCGGGTCGCGGCGCTCGACGCGTTCGGCGTCGAACCCGGTTATCCGTATGCGTCCGCGTTCAGTGCTCATAGGTTCAGTCGTAGCGTATCCGCGGGTCCAGTACCGCGTACATGATGTCGGCAAGCAGGTTCGCCAAGATAATTGTCACGCCGGTAAACAGCGTGATAGCCATGATGAGGTCGACCTCGCGGCCGATGATGGCCGCTACGAACGCTCGGCCGAGTCCGGGCCAGGCGAACACCTGCTCGACGACGACAGCGCCGGCAAAGATGCTCGCTGTCAGAAACGCAGCAATGGTGGTCACCGAAATAAGCGAGTTCCGCAGGACGTGTTTCAACATGACCGTCCGCTCGGGGAGCCCCTTTGCCCGCGCCGCAGTGACGTACTCCTTGTTCATCTCCTCGGCCATCGATGACCGCATCACGCGCATCAGCGTCGCTGACGACGCCGTCCCGATGGTGACGCCGGGGAGGATGAGATACCACAGCATCTCTGGCGAGAGCAGCGGTTTGTCCGGAGCCAGCACCGGCCACAGGTCGAGCCAGAGCGCGAACACGAGAATGAGCATCAGGCCGAGCCAGAAGTTCGGGAGCGAGATACCCGACAGGGCGAACACCCGCGAGAGGTCATCGCCAAGCGTGTCCTTGTTCACTGCCGCGTAGATGCCGGTCGGAATCGCGATAAGCAGGGCAATAGCCCAGCCGAACAGGCCCAGCGCGATTGTCTCCGGCAACCGGGCCATGATGTACGGCAGGACGGGCTGGTCGACGCTGATGACTGTGCCGAAATTCCCCTGGAAGATGTTGCCCATCCACGTGAGATACTGCTGCCAGACCGGCCCGTCGAGGCCGTATCTGGCTCGTATCGCCGCCTCCTCGGCTGTCGACATCTGGGGGTTCAACGCGACCATCTGGTCGATTGGGTCGCCCGGCGTCAGGTGGACCAGCCCGAAGGTGAACACCGAGACACCGAACAGTATCGGAACCGTCGCGGCGACGCGGATCGCGATGAAGCGTCTGAGACTCATCGAGGTGGGTCACTCCCGGTCCAGATAGGCGACCTGCTGGTCCGTCGGGTCGTGCAGGCCATACGGGAGGATACCACTGGAGAACGTGTACGTGTTGTGGCCGACGTAGTCGGTTGACAGCGACGAGACGTTCGTCCCGAAGACGGTGTAGCTGTTCGGGGCCTGTTCGATAAGTCCACGCCAGACCTTGTCGTACTGCTCCCCGCGGAACTGTGGGTCTTCGACGGCATCGACCGAGAACCGCGCCTCTGTCGCGATCTCGTCGAGGTCCGGCGTGTCGACCCGCTGGAAGTTACAGCACTGGCCGAAGTTGTCGATTGAGTTCACGGCGTCGTAGAAGCTTCCCGGGTTGAACGTTCCCGAAAGGCCGATGAGGACGATATTTCCTTTCTGATAGTACTCGGGGCCGAGGATGCGCTGGACGAAGGTCGTGAACTCGAAGGTCTCGACACTGATGTCGAAAAACTCCGTGTTGCTCATCACCTGGGCGATGAGTTCGGCCTCGCGCACGCGGTCGTCTGACGTGTTCGTCTCGATTGTCGCCTTGATAGGTGTCTCGACACCGAGATCGTCGACGGCGTTCTGGAGTAGCTCGGTCGCGGCCTCAGTATCCTGTTCCGTTTTTGGGCGTAGCTCCTCGACTAATGC
The DNA here is from genome assembly GCA_042219425.1 of Haloarcula sp. GTDB lineage: Archaea > Halobacteriota > Halobacteria > Halobacteriales > Haloarculaceae > Haloarcula. The sequence continues at coordinate 22,140 of JBDGPY010000101.1, forward strand.
GTTATAATCCGCAGACCCCTCCTCAGCGGCCAGTTCCGGTAGCGGAGTGTAGGCTGGATTTCGATAGCCATTGTAAATGTTCTCCGCAATCTGTGCGCGCGGAAGCAGCTGATTGACACCCCGGCGGATGCGGGCATCGTCCCACGGCGAGACGGTGACGGGATACTGGAGGAAGTTGTACGCCCCGGCGTTCGTCACGCTCAGTCGGAACTCCTCCGAACTCCGGTACTCGCTGAAGGTGTCGCTGGTGAGTCCGTACGTGAGATCTATCTCGTTGTTGTTGAGTGCGGCCGCGCGGGTCGCGTCGTCGGTGACGATAGAGACCATGATGTCGTCGACAACCGGACTCGTCGGGAACCCGTCCGGGCCGTCCCACCATTCCAGCGCGTCGAGGCCGAGGTCGTCGAGCCAGTAGTCGTCGAACGTGGTGAACTGGGCGCGCTGTTCGGCCTCGTAGGACTCGAACTCGAACGGTCCGGTCCCGATGGGCGTCAGGTCGTTCCGCGGGTCCGCGCCCGTGTCAGGATACTCCTCGATGTGCTCCATCGGGTACACCGTTGTGGGGAGCTGACTGTCGGCCTCGGCGTCGGGCTCTTGCCCGTAGATATTGACAGTGTAGTCGTCGACCGCCTCGGCGTAGAGGAACGAGTCGAAGGTCTGTGCGGAAATCGACGAGTTTTCGAGCACCTCGTAGGACCGGGCGACGTTCTCGGCGGTCATCTCCTCGCCGTTGTGGAAGGTGACCCCTTCGTGGAGTTTAGCTTGGTACTGTATCCCGTAGGTCCCGTCTGCGACGGCGTCGGGTGCCTCGTTGACTGTGAGGACTTTGCCGGCCTCCGGGTTCCGGATAATTATCTGGTCATCAGCGATGAGGTTCCCCTTGTCGTCCGTCTCGGCGGACACCATGTATGGTTCGTAGGCCCCGTCCTCAACTTCTTGGACGTCCACCCGTTCCCAAGACTTGGCGAGCCACGGATACACGGTCCCCGCAGCGTCCTGCGTAATAAGGCCCTCGTAGATGAGTCCGTGGACGTTCCCGGCCGGCGCACTGGTGCTGTATGACGGGTCGAACGAGTCGATGCCCGCACCGAGCCCGAATCTGAGTGTCCCACCCTCCTGGATGTCGTCGACGGCAACCTCAACTCGTTCTCGAACCGGGTCGAGACTCGCGCTACTGTTGCCGTTTCCATCATCTCCGGTGTTACAGCCGGCGAGCGTCGCCAGTGTTGCTACGCCCGCGCTTTGAAGGACGGTCCGTCGCGAAACTGTGCTCGTATCGGTAGCTGCGTCATCAGACATTCACGTATCCCTCGAAAGTTGTGTACTATGTTGACATCCTACACACTTATAGTATAACGATGCTGGTATTTCCGTCGGCCGTCCGGCTGTGGATCAGTAGCTGATCGACCCACAGGAAACACGGGCTCATCCGGCCGGATGAATCCGGGAAGTGGCGTGTGTTTGACATCAATTCCCATCATGGTAGAACCATAGCGATACCCCGTCGCCGTCTCCTGATTAATCCGCCGATATTGGGGCCGCCACAACCGCTAAGTTCGTGTGCGAATTACGAATAATAATGATACATGCTGACGGTCCGCTCCTGACGGTCGACTTGACCGCAGGCAAGGCCGACACAGAGGGAATCGACAGTATCCTCGAACAGTATCTTGGTGGCCGCGGTGTCGGAACACGGCTGGCACACGAGCGGACTCCCTTCGACGCGGACCCGCTCGGTCCGGAGAACCGGCTGGTGTTCTCGACGGGACCGATGCAGGCTTCCCAGATGAGTTTCACTGGTCGGATGAACTGCACCGGCGTTTCGCCGCTAACAGATGGCCTGCTCTCGTCAAATGCCGGTGGGTTCCTGTCCCGGAACTTCGCCGACACGGGCTACAGCGCTGTGGAGCTCACTGGCCGGAGCGATGACCTCGTCATCGTCCATGTGCGCGACGATGGCGTCGAGTTCGAGGCTGTCCCGGACCTCGATGGCGCGACCGTCCCCGAGACACTGGACTATCTCGACGCTGAACACGGTATCGAACCCGACCAGACGGCCATCATTGGGCCGGCTGGCGAGAACGCTGTCCGATTCGCCTCTATTATGACCAGCGAGGAGCGGGCGTTTGGCCGCGGGGGTCTCGGGGCGGTTATGGGCGCGAAGAACGTCAAGGGCCTCACGTTCGAGGGCGAGTCGCCGCCGGATATCGAGATCCCGGCGATGCAGATGGACATCCACCGCGAGGCCGCGACCGAGGACCACATCATGAAGCGACAGGGGACCGTCTCAGTCATGGATCTCGCAAATGAGGTCAACGGCCTCCCCTCATACTACTTCTCCGAGCAGTCCTTTCAGGGTGTAGAGGGCATCAACGGCGACGCCATCGAGCAAAAGAAGTACAAGAAGGGGACCTGCTCGGCGTGTGCGTTCGCCTGCAAACTCCCGACGCGGGACGAGGAGCGCGGCGTCGAGACCGAAGGTCCCGAGTTCGAGGTGGCAATGGCATTCGGGTCGAACTCCGGCGTCGACAACATCGTGGACGTGATGAAATCGAATGAACTCTGTGACCGTCTCGGGATGGACGCTATCTCGGCCGGAAACACCGTCGCAGCATACCTCGACAGCGAGGACGCCTTCGGAGATACTGACCTGATTCACGAAACCGTTGAGAAAATCGCCCATCGGGAGGGCATCGGCGACACGCTAGCCGAGGGCATCGACCGCTGTCACGACGATCTGGGTGTCGAGAACTGGACAGTCAAAGGGATGGATTTCGCAGCCCACGAAGGCCGTGTTCTCCACGGTCAAGGCCTTTCGTATGCGGTGGCGAACCGCGGTGCGGACCACATGTACGCGACATTCTACTCCGTCGAGTACCCGCTCGTCCCCGACGACGCAGCGGTCGACCCGGAGGGCACGCTCGGCAAGGCCGACGTGCTGGTCAAGCGGGAGAACCTGATGGCGCTGAACGACAGCGGCGTCGTCTGCAAGTTCTCTCGCGACTTCATGACGCCCGAACGCTACGAGGATCTGTTCGACGCCGACTTCTCGGACCTGCTTGCTGTGGGTGCCCGTACCGTCACGCTCGAACGCCATTTCAACAACCAGCGCGGCTTCGACCGCTCGGACGATACGCTCCCGTACTCACTGCCGTCGTTCGAGGCTGCACTGGACGAGTACTACGACGAACGCGGCTGGTCCAACGACGGCAAAGTTCCCGAAAGCACCCTTCCAGTTTAATTCCTGACTGACTCCCCGTCAGATAGCCGCTCTGTTCGGTTCGGCGCATAAACAGTCTCACCGATATTTGATTGTTCGTCAGTGACCGTCTCGTCTGTCAGTGTCCGGTCTTTGCCCGCACGACTGCGCAATGGAAGGTTCGTCGACTACACGACAGGATACCTGACGCTCGTCTACGTAGACGGGTGAGAATAATCGGCGCTTCCGGGCCGGTTCACTGATTTCGGAGCGGGGTGGGTCCTGTTTGCCGTCGATTAGGCGGCGTCCTCGGTCACGGACGCTGGAGACGACAGCCCTGCACTCCGAAGCCGCGATCCGCGCGTCGCGGGCTTTGGGGGTGTTCAGAACGGGGGGCTGTAGTCCTCGTACTCCTCCATGTCCTCCATCTCGTCGGTCTTCGAGGGCATGACCGCGGCGCTTGGCCCACCGGAGCGAACGACCTCGACGTCTTCGAGACCGTCAACGCTCTCGGGAAGTCGTTGCTCGATCGCTTTTATTGTCATCGGGGCGATTCCACAGCCCGAGCACGCACCGCCGATGGCGACGGTGGCTGTGCCGTCGCTCTCGTCGACATCGCGCACCTCGAAGGTGCCGCCGTGCTGCTGGATCTGTGGGACGTTGTTGCTCAGGTAGTTCCGCGTCTGCCGTTCGAGGCCTTCAGCACTCATGACAGTTCTACCCACTCGCCATAGTATCATAAATCTGTGGTTTTTGGGGGTCCTAAAATATCGGCTTTAGGCCGACCTATACCGTGAAAAGAGATATAGACAATATTTATTCTATGAATACTGGTATTTTTCGCACGGCCTAAAACAACGTTCGGCCCGCTCAGGAGTGATTCCTGTCTGAGAGTAGTGATCCCGAATCGGCAGCCTCTGGGACACTCTCCGCTTCAGCCTCACAGGGGAGCGTGGTTGCCAGTCGTTCGGCGACCATCGGGCTGACCAGCCCGGCCATCTCCATTGCTTCTGTCTCGTAGTCGTCAAGGTCCAGCACACTCCGAAAGAACCACGAGACAGTCACATACGTCTCATGCAATTCCGCAGCCTTCTTGCGTCCTGATTCGGTCAGTGTCACCCCCTCGTAGGCCTCGTAGGAGACCAGCCCTTCATCAGCGAGTCGCTGACACATCTCTGTTACCGCTGCCGGAGAACGGCCCAGCATCTCCGTCAGCACTCTTGGCGGAACGGGTGGTTCGTCTCGATGCTGCGCGATGTAGATCGCCAGCAGGTACTGCGGAGCTGTACTCATCGCTCTGGTGAGTCCATGCTGTCGCCGAGACAGTCCGCGAGGAGGCCGCTTCCCAGAAGTCCGCAACCTATCTCAGCATGGTCTCGCCGTGTTAGTGCCCTGTACTCGGTGGCGTCGTCTGGCATATTCTTTAGGCCCTCCTAACAATATAAAACAGTTCCCGATTTTAGGAGAGGCTAAAACATTCACTGGACCCACGGTGTGGGCACATCGGTGGTCCGACGCCCGACGGGTCGAGTCCACAATGTGACCACTCGGTATCGCCGTCGTACGATCTGATTGTCCCGACGACACCGGTCGCTCCACTCCGAACCGTGTCAACGCTCCCGAGCCCGTCTGGAGCCAATTCGAACTGAGGACGGTTGTAGAATACCCGCGAGCGAACGGGTGTGCCGGTCAGGAGCGGACGTATCTCGCTGGCCACTATACGGTGG
>JBDGPY010000069.1:0-17678 GCA_042219425.1 Haloarcula sp.
CCCTTCGTTTTCCTCATACTGTTGGCTGTAACTACGTGAAGAGATTTGCCACCCCGGGGTGGCAAAATTCTTCAATGGCTTACAGCCGACAGTATCACTCACGCCCGTGCCGGGTCACACAGGTCGACAGGCCGATAAGTTCGACGGGTTCGGAGTTGTCCGGCGAGTAGACGACGCGCTGGCCCTTCTCCATGTAGGGGACCTTCGACTCCAGATTGCTGGGAATGTTCACCGCAGAGATGGCGTCCTCGTCGCCGAGGTTCAGAACCATCGTCGTGTTTATCTGTTTGAACACCGGGTCGGCGATGTCCTGTGGGTCCTGCGTGATGAGATACAGCCCGAGTCGCTCCTTGCGGCCCTGTTTGGCGGCCTCGGTGAACTTTCCGATGACCTTCCGAGCCTGGACGCTGTCCGCGTCGGTGAGGAAGTTGTGAGCTTCGTCCATTCCAAGCACGAGCGGCGTCTCCTTGATGCGGTCGTAGTCGGGGTCGTTCGAGAGCTTCTGGTCGATGAGCAGGCTGGAGACGGCCAGCACGATAGTCGACGCCGTTCGGGAATCCGTGATGTGGTACGTCGGGATGACCGTCAGACCGCCGTCGCGGACGAACTGAGAGATCTGGTCAGTGATAGGGCGAGCATCCTGGTCGAAGACGGCATCGAAGCCCTGAACACGGCGCTTGATGGCGTCGAACGTGGCCTCGTGCACGTCGCCTGCCTCATCGAGTTCCTCCTTGAGTGCCGGGTCCCCGAGGAAGGTCCGGAAGTCGCTGTAGGTCCCACCGGACCCGTACTCTCGCTTGAACCGTGGGAGCAGCGTGTTCACCAGCGCACCGTACTGGTTATCGTTCAGGCTTGACCCGGCGATGAGCCACGGATTGTCGTAGACGAGTGAGAACGGGATCGTGAACTCCACCTGCTCGGCGCGGTGGTGGCTGGCGCTGTAGTCGGCCCCAGCCACCTTGGGAACGAATGCGATGGTGTCGTCGTAGCCGCCGTAGGCGACGCCCTCGCGCTCACACCGGCGCTCGAACTCGTCGGTCATCGCGGGGTTGTCGTCGTGCATCTGGGCGTACTCGTCTTGCGGGTCAAACTGGACGACGGCGAGTTCCGGTGTGCGGCCGTCGGCCATCTCGTAGGTCCGGCCGAGATACTGCCGCAGGACGTTCTTCGAGCTGTGGGTCTTCCCCGATCCGGTGCCCCCCGCCACAAGGGTGTGCCGGAACACGAGCGGGTCCCCGGCGTCGTAGTCGTCTTTCAGCCGGTAGTCGATGGTCGGGGGCTCGGCACCTGTCCGGACCTTCTCGCCGCCGACGGAGAGGTGGCCAAGGAAGACGCCGTCCTCCGGAATCTTCAGCCCGGTCTTGATCTCGGACTTGTCGGTCGCTTCCCTGACGATGGTTTCGGGCTTGGGGACCCGGTCGGTCATCCGTCGCTTCAGTTCGCCGCCGTCGGTGTACAACACCGCGACCGGCTCCAGCTCCGCGATAAACTTGAAATCCCGCTCGTCGATGCCCTGCTCGCGCATCGCCCGCCGGGCGTGAATCTCCGTCGCGTCGTCCGCGCGGAACTCCTGGGCGTACTCCAGCGCCTTGATGCGACAGAACAGGCGCTCACCCCCGGGATACGGGACTAGCAGGTACGTTCCAATGCGCACGCGCGAGCGGTTTCGTGCGGTGACGTACGCCCGCAGGACGGACTCGTCGTCTTCCTCGCTGATCCGGAGGCCGTTCGTCGCCGAAAGCACCCCGAGCCCGCTGTCAGTGCTGGCAGGAGTGACGTCGATCTCCTCGAAATCGTCCTCGGTGGGTTGTTCTGCGTGGTCTTCAGCGCTCGATGTATCGCTGCCGCTATCGACTGTGTCGTCTGCGTCGGCGTCAGTGGTGTCGTCGCCGTCGAAATCAGTGAAATCCCCGAGGTCGGACATATCCCAGACCAGGACAGCCGGGGATTAACACCTTTCCCCACCGCGACGGGTAGTGTTTCGTCTGGAGCACTGTGCCAGCGAGCGAAACGCTGTAACCAATTTTCAGCTGTCTTCGGTTCGACGTGACTGTAACAGTTTGAAAATGAAGAGGTACGTCGCTTTATTGAGAAGACACCCGAGTATCTCGCTGCTCCCTGCCAGCCGGTCCGGACTACGAGCTACTTGCATCGACAAATTTCGAGGTAGCAACGGGTTCCCAACTGTCCCACGCGAACCGTTTCCCGGCACGATCACCCCACGGAGATCTGGCCACGAGCGTGACGAATCCGCGAAGCAATATCTTTGTCATCTCCACCGGCAGTCGGTCGTGATGGCGAACAAACGCCGAGATCACCCATTCACCTCGCCGTTGGAACTTGAGAATTTTCTCAACGGTCGGCCGGCGGATGTGCTCGTATTCTCGGAGGGACGCTTTCAAAAGGGTGCCTGACATCTCATCGAGTCTCTCACAGATCACCGAATGAGCGGCCACGGCATCGCCAATCGCTAACCCGTTGCCCTGACCGCCCACGGGCGAGGCAACGTGGGCAGCGTCTCCCAGTAGCAGGACACCGTCAGCTACCCACTCATCTGCCAGCCCGGGCTCAATATGAAGGAGTGTTGTCTCACCGAAGCCCGTCACGTGGTTTTGAAGGATCCCATCAAGAGTGGGGTCGATACCGGTGATCTCATCGTAGAAGGCGTCCAAGCCAGCTGACTGGAGCTGGGTATATCCACCCTTCTCAACGAAGTAGCCTAACTGTGATCTATCGCCGCTAAGACCGAAATACCCGAGGGCACCACCGTCATTGAATCGGGCCAACGCATCTTCGGTGGCGGCGTGACTGGGGAGTTTGAACCAGATCAGTTCGATGTTCGATTCCATGAGGCCCGGGTCGATACCCGCAGCTTCCCGGACGGTAGAGTAGCGGCCATCTGCCCCGACGACGAGCCGAGACCTGCGTTCGAACTCCTCGCCTGCCTCACGATCCATGCCCTCCACCCCGACGACGCGACCGTCTTCAACGAGGAGATTCTGTACAGTCGTCGCGTCTCGATATTCGAAGTCGTCATATTCGTCCGCTCGCTCGATCAGGAGACGTAACAGCGGGGGCTGTTCCATCAGGATACTGTACCCGTACTGCTCGTCGTAACTCGACAGATCGAATACCGGAATTCGCTGCCCGTAGACGTTTACCGTGGGAATCTGAACGGTCTGGTGTGGGAGTTCCAACACCGAATCGAGCACGTCCATCTCGTCGAAGATGCGGAGGATAAGGGGTTGGAAGAGATACCCCCGAAACGTCCGGTCAAGGTCACGCTGGCGTTCGATTAACTCGACCTCGACACCACTCCGAGCCAAGAGATAGGCGAGTGTGCTGCCTCCAGGCCCGGCTCCGACAACCACTACATCAGTGTCAGGTGAGTCTCCTTCTGAACTGGATGGCATAGCATCTCATCTCGTTTCTCCTATCTATGGCTATAATTGGTGATGAATGTGCCCCCTCTATTCACCGCGGCTCTAGTCGATCTGTATCAACTCTGGTGACTTCTTCCCGACCCATATCATCGGCTGGGCGAAAGCCATGGGGTAAGTCCGGTTACTCGCCAGTCGCCGTCCGAGAGTAAATAACGAAGTCATCAGTCGTCGCCGTCGGTTCGTAGTTCGCCTCGATATAATTGATCACCGTCTTTCGAGGCCCTGCATAGTACGTATGGTCCGGATCTATTCGGCCGCTAGTCACTTGTTGACGCTCGACGAGGACGTATTCAACCTGGTCTTGCTCGAGGGTTCGTATCACTCGATCTGCCAGTGGTTCTCCATAGGGCGCAGTGATGAATGTTTGTGCCGGCCGTGCGTCCTCGAAATATGCGAGTTCGTATCTGGTGGGCGGTCCGAGCATATAAAATCGCCCGTCGATCTGTGTCCCGAGTTGCTCGGCGTTTTCAGCTTGTGTCTCTATATCATCGTCCGACAGCAGGAGGAGATACCGGCCGTTGACCCCAGCCGCGCCGCCGACCACCGTGAAGACGACAAACAGCGCCGCCACCAGCGCAGTCAATTGTTGGTTCGTCAGCCGAAACCGTCGCCCGAGCGACAACACAGAAGCGTATGTGACGACGGCTGTCCCGATGAAGATGCCGACCAGGCCGAATGCGACGAGCAGTACGTATTCGCTGTCGAACCCGGCTGCGCCAACGAAGATGGCCACCGAGACGACCGACACTATGACGAGGGCCATCCACTGTCGATGTGACAACCCCGATGGGCTGGTATCGACGAAGTCAGCAATCCAGCTCAGACCGGTCGCCGCGAGCAGCACTGCGGCTGGCATGATAAATATGTAGCGATGGCCGCCATGAAACGAAATCAACCCCGGAATTGACAGGACACCGAACCAGAAGCAGAGATAGACAAGACGATGTTCGAACGCACGTCTCGATAGAACGGTTCGTCCGATGTACAGTGTCGTGCCGATGGCAAGCAACCAGACTGGAAGAAAGGAGGCGGCACTCCGGAGTTGTCCCTGTAGAAAGTAGGGAGCATCATAGTAGTTTGCGGGAAGATAAATAGTATAGAAGATCATGTCGGAGAGGGCTCCCTGGCTGAACGCATACAACCCGGTGAGTCCGAGCGGGATGATAAACCCGGTGCCGATGGGGACGTATCTCGACAGCACCCTATACAGACCAGTCTCGTCGGTGGCTGAGACAATCCGGGCCACAGACCAGAACACGATTACTAATCCGAACAGCAAGACAGTTTGATTGAATAGGACAGCGAACCCGAGTAACAGTCCAGCACCGATATCAGTCCTCTTGCGCTCTTCGAAGAGCAACAGTGTCGCACCGGTCACCAGCATCGTGGCGAACGGCTCGGTCATGAGAATGTATCCATCGAAAACCGGACTGTACACGCCGAGCAAAAATAGCAGACTGGCGACTCTCCCGATATTGTCTCGGAAGTGACCACCGAGTTTGAACAACAGTGCGGCCGTCACCGCATTGGCCAAGTACACGAGGATACGGGCACTAAGGTACGGTTCAGGAACGGTTGACCAGAGCCAGGCAGCCAGTAAATAGATCCCAGGTGCCTTGTGGTCCGCGATGCCCGCGTACAACGTCCCACCCGACGCGATCTCGCGGCCGATTACCAAATATGTCATCTCGTCGTGGAGCAGCGGCTGTCGAACGTAGAGCAACAGAGGGAAGATCGCGAGCGCAACGAAAACGAGATAAAATATCTGGGAGCGATACGGAAGTTCATCCATCAACTCCAGACCAACTACTGACATAGCTGGGGTGGTTCTTGTTACCGAAACACAATAAGAAGTGACTCCATACCAGTATTTGACTAATTTAAGAATTAATTGACAGCAGTTTATTGAGGAGTCTATACGAACGGCATGAGGAAACCGTTTCTGCGTACAAAGTTAGTACAACACATACTGTTGGCTGTACGTTCGGACACCGGAGTACCGCAGTCGTTCGAACTGGTACAGCCGGTAGTATCAACAGATTATCTGGAGACCAGCGGCCCGCTCTGCTGGAAAGTGATGACCCTGCAGGAGGCCGCCTCGCCGGAATCGTTCGCTGGACACGGTTTGGACTGATCCCCAGAGCAATCAGCATTGACGACCCGTGCAAAAACAGAGTCAATGATTCATTCTCAGTGACAGAAGTGAAACCTTACCTCGATGGGTGTCAACGGGAACATATGACGCGGACGCGGGTGATGTCGTTCAACGTGCGGTACGACACTGCTAAGGACGGACTGGATAGCTGGCCGCACCGACGACGGCTGGTCGCTTCGATCATCCGGTACCACGACCCCGATATCATCGGAGTGCAGGAAGCGGTGGCTCACCAGCTCCGCGAGCTGGCGGTGCTTCTAGACGACTACGACTGGGTTGGTGATCCTCGGGAGTCTGTCGACGCCGGTGGGGAGCACACGGCTATCGGCTACCGGACCGAGCGCTTCGACTGTACGGCCACGAATACGTTCTGGCTCTCCGAACAGCCGGCCGAACCAAGCAGCGTCGGCTGGGACGCGGCCCATCCTCGCGTGGCGACGTGGGCCCGGCTCCGTGACCGTCCCTTCGATGAGGACCTGCTGTGCCTGAACACGCATCTGGACCATCAGGGCGCTGACGCGCGGGTCGAGGGTATCAGACTTGTTCTCGATCATCTCGACGCCATCGCACGGGACGCCCCGGCGGTGGTGACTGGCGACTTCAACTGCGTCGTCGGCGAGCCAGCATACGAGCGAGCCCAGGGGCATGAATTCCCCGACGGCCGCACGCTCGTAGATGCCCGCGACCTGGCGACGACAACGCACGGCCCGACGACGAGTCGGACGGACTTCCACGAACTGCTCCCGGAGATGGGTATCGATCACGTGTTTGTCAGTGAGGACGTAGCAGTCGACACACGGGCGGTTCTCACCGACCGTGATGACGACCACTTCGGCTCCGACCATCTACCGGTCGTGGTCGATGTCGAGCCGTGGTGAAGACAGGGTGAGTCTTTTGCCGGTGGGGACCGTACAATCATCCATGCTGCTCGTCCGAGGGACCGCCGGTGGGACAGCGCTGACGGGGACGCTGTACGAGCCCGGCGAAGAACCGCCGTCGTTCAACGGCGCACCAGACGAGGGGACGCCGTACGTCTGGGTCTGTGACGCGTTCTATGAGGTCGAGAGTGGCGGCCAGGTCCAGTCCATCGGCGACCGCGAACTCCGCATCGCCTTCGAATCGCCGATCCCCCACGGCTTCGAGACGCGTGATGCGGCTATCGACGCAGCAAAGGAACACGTCCGGACGCAGTTCGCCCGTGTAGGCGTCCCGGGTGAGTCAGTCGACGTGACGGTCCAGCAGGCCGAGACGGTGTAGCCGGCCGCGCCACGTTTCAGAATGATTCTTCAACGGCTCCCCACCGAATGTCGTTGAACTCCCGCTCGCGGTCGATGTCGAACTCCCGCTCGATGCGGCGGGTAAGTTCCTCGCTGCCCTGTCGGTCGATTTTCGCGAGTTCATCGGCCTTGGCAATCGCCAGAGGCGGCCCCTGTTCCCCAGCCACGTCGTGGAGTATCTGTCTGGTTAGCTCTGCCCGGCGGTCGGGGTCCTTCGTGAACGCGTAGGGTGCCTCAACGCGGAACACGAGGTCAGTCCGCGGGTCATAGAGAACAAAAAAAGTCACCTCATACGCCTCGGGATCAAGCGACCGCTCGATGCCCAGCGCATCGCCGCTAGCAGCCATGATACCGTCGGTTCCGGCCCGGGAACGGAACCAGTTCGTCGCAGTCAGGCAGTCGGTTCGGAGCTCACCGTCGTCGTCCCGGCGCTCCAGCACGCGGCGGAAGAAGGCAGTGTCGTTCACCCATGGGGCGTTGGTCTTGCGCCGCAGCGCCTGCGTGAGTGCCTTCGTCGAGGAGTTCTTGATAAACCCGACTAGCGGCACGTCCCGCTGGACGAACCGCTCGACGAGGTCGACGTAGTTGTTCACAACCGTCTTGGGGCGGTCGTCCTCCGCAAGGAGGTCAGCCAGTTCCGTGTCGCGGTCGGCCCATCGAAGCACCCCGGTCGGGTAGATTGGCCCGTCGAGGATGAACAGATCCTCGACCATGTCAGCGTTCGTCAGCGCGTGCTGACTCTCGGCGAGGTACAGCGCCAGTGCGTGGACCACGCGCTGCTCGTAGCGGTCGACCTGTGGCACGTCGAGGACGCGCCGCTTGGCGTAGCCGCGGTCGCCACCCTGCCAGTCGCCATCGAATCCCAGTGTCGCGTCGTTGGAATGGACGGCCATGATGATCGTCCGGCCGCGGTGGAGTTCAACGTCCGACGGGACTGCGCTCATCGCCGCCTGTGCCACGTCCAGGACCAGCCCGTTTTTGAACGTCGTTGGATTGATAGTGCCCGAATCCAGCCCGTGCTGGGTCGGATACGGTGGGTCCGCCAGCGCGATGTCCTCGATATCGACCTTCCGGCGACGCCGCTCGCCCATCGGTTCCAGGATTTTCGTCCCGTCCTGCCACAGTGGGTCGAGAAAGTTCGCCCACACCTCCTCGGCGGCCGCCTCCTGGTCGCTCGTCTCGACGGTTTCGCGCACCTGCCCGGCTAACTTCGCGATGCCGTCGACGTGGACCGGGTCCAGTGTCATGCCCGTGGGTTCGCCGGAACAGGCATAATCCTTTGGTCACCGCCGCCTGGCGTTCACTCGCTATCGGACTCGGCACTGAGGAGCCGCTCGATAGCCTTGGCGATCTCCTCGTAGGACTGCATCGTCAGCCCATCTGTGGTGATGAGTACGCCTGCTCGCTCGGTCGTCACACGGAGCAAGTACCCGTTCTCGAACGCGCGTACGGTGAACCGGTAATCCCCCAGCTCGGACTTCTGGTAGGCGTTTTTCGTCTGTTTGTACCCCTGCCATTCGTGGCCGACGAAGTCGTTGAGGTCGGCGTCCTGTTCGAGGTCGCCCCGCAGGTAGAGCTGTTCGAAGTTCGCACGTGTAAAGTAGGTCACAGACCGGAGTGAATCGCCCGTGGCCGTCCGGGCTGTCGTTACGAGTTCGTCGGCCAGATCGTCCGAGAGAATGTTCCGAGTCATAGCCGACTGAAGACGGTCCATCCTCTTAATATCGGGGATCTCGGTACAGTTCGTAATACTGAGACAGAAGTGGCGAGTATCGACACCAACACAGCCGGATACCGCATTATCGACCGTCACCTTCGCCGCTGACCGACAGTGTATTACGCCGGTCGCGCTACCAACCTGGTATGGAAGTCGGGCTCATCATCTTGGACGGCTGGGGACTGAACCCGGACGAGGAGGTCCGCGACGCCGTCGCCGCCGCCGACACGCCGAACTTCGACCAGTATCGGGCCACAGGTGCAGCGTCGACACTGGAGACACACGGCCGCCGCGTCGGTCTCCCGGAGGGGCAGATGGGTAACTCCGAGGTTGGCCATCTCAACATCGGGGCTGGCCGCGTTGTCAAGCAGGACTCCGCACGCGTCAGCGATAGCATCGCCCGCTCGCGGGGTGAGTCGCCCCCGGATGACGCCGCGCAGGACCCACCGTTCTTCGAAAACGAGACGGTCCTGTCGGCGTTTGAGCATGCCGAGGAACACGACGGGCGCGTCCACTTTATGGGGCTGGTCTCGGACGGCGGTGTCCACTCCTATCAGGACCACCTCCACGCGCTCATCGAACTCGCCGGCCAGCGTGGGACTGATGCTGTCTCCCATGCCTTCACCGACGGCCGGGATACCTCGCCAACCGGTGGCGAGGAGTACCTCACCGATCTCGAAGCTCACGCCGAGGAGCACGGCACCGGCCACGTTGCTACCGTCTGTGGCCGCTACTACGCGATGGACCGTGACGAGAACTGGGACCGTACCCGGCGAGCATACGACGCCATCGTCCACCGCGAGGGCGATCACCACGCTGACGACGCCGTCACGGCCGCCACCGAGTCCTACGCCCGCGACACGACCGATGAGTTCATCGAACCGACGACCGTCGGCGACCACGACGGCCTCACAGACGGTGACGCGGTCATATTCTTCAATTTCCGGTCCGACCGCGCCCGGCAACTCACGCGGCTGCTCGCTGACATCCGGCCTGACGACTGGGGGGCTGACACCGAGCCGCCGGACACCCGACTCGTGACGATGACCGAGTACGACGAGACGTTCGATCTCCCGGTCGCCTTCCCGCCGAACCAGCCAGAAGACGTGCTCGGCGAGGTGCTCGCCGAGGCCGGCCGGACCCAGATCCGCCTCGCCGAGACGGAGAAGTACCCCCACGTTACGTACTTCCTCAACGGCGGCCGCGAGGTCGCGTTCGACGGCGAGAGCCGCGAAATCGTTGACAGCCCCGGCGTTGCGACATACGATATGCAACCGGAGATGAGTGCCCCGGAACTGGCTGAGACGGCCATCGAGTTCACCGAGACCGAGGACCCGGACGCGATGGTCCTGAACTTCGCGAACCCGGACATGGTGGGCCACACCGGCGACTTCGATGCAGCGGTGACCGCCGTCGAAGTCGTCGACGAACAGCTCGGTCGGCTGGCTGAGGCGATCCAGGCCGCCGGCGGGCACGTCCTCGTCTGTGCCGACCATGGGAACGCCGACGATATGGGGACTGCGGACGATCCCCACACTGCCCACACAACCAACCCCGTCCCGTTCATCTATCTCTCCCCAGACGGGACCGCTGGCGGCTGGACCGCCCGCGACGGGGGAACGCTTGCCGACCTCGCGCCGACGATGCTCATGCTCATGGAAATCGACCGACCGGCGGCGATGACCGGCACGCCGCTCATCGAGTAGCCCGGCGACGAGCCGCCAACGCTTTGCTACTGTTCTAGCACCGAGAGATACGTCGGCGGCACGCGGTCGGTTGTGTACGTCGCGCGTCCCCGTTTGACGATGCGACGACCGTCAGCCTGCATCGCCGCAGCGTCGACGACGAACACGACCGGGTCGCCGGTGTGGCGACGCCCGACTTCGCGGGCCTCGTCGACTGACTCTGAGAGATGGACCTTCTGGCGGGTCATCGGTTCGAGCCCCGCATCGCGTATCGACGTGACGTTTCGCGGGGCAGTCCCGTGATACAGCGTTTCAGGAATGGGGTCGTCGGTCCCGTCGAGGGACACGTCGACGGAGTGCCCGTAGGTCGCCCGGATGCGGTCGCCGTCGGTCTCTGCGCCAGGTCCGTCACTGACGCCGGTCCGCTCGAACCGTCCCTTCGGGTCGGTGGCGACGACACCGGCGAGCGCCTCGCTGTCGCCCCAGTCGTACTTCCGCTCGACGGCTGCCCGGAGTGCGTCAAACTCTGCCCACCCTGCAGCATCGAGTTCGATGCCTGCGTCGTCGGGGAAGTGCCTGAGCGCGCCGGAGACGAACTTCGAGAGCTGCCGCCGCCGCGCCCCGTCGAGAACGTTGGTACCCGCCCCGTTACAGACCGGACACGTTTCGCCCTCGAAGAAGCCATGGTCCGGACACCGACGTACCGCGTCTGGCATGGTCAACAGTGGTCCGCGCCCGCTCAAAAGAGTCACGACGGCGTCACTCGACGATACTGACGCCGCGGATATCGAACCGAGCCCCGCCGTCAGTGCCTTCGGTCACCGCAACTGACCAGCCATGCGCCTCCACGATCCGCTCGACGATGCCGAGGCCGAATCCGGTCCCGTCCGTACTCGTGGAGTACCCGGTCTCGAAAACTCGCTCGCGTTTCTCGGGCGGTATTCCGGGCCCGCCGTCTTCGATGAAAAACCCCGATTCGAGATCGCCGATGGTCACTGTCACCGCTCCGTTGCTGTGCTCGGCGGCGTTGCTCATGAGGTTTGCCAGTAGTCCGCGCAACCGACTGGCATCGGCGCGGATACGATTTGTCGTTTCGATCTGCAGCTCAGCGCGCTGTGTTTCGACTGTCTCCCAGGTCTCCGCGGCGAGCGCCGCCAGATCAACCGTCTCCACTTCGCCGATTACCATCCCTTCCCGGGCGAGCGTGAGCACGTCCTCGACGAGGTCGTCCATCCGCTCGACCGCGTTCCTGGCCCGGTCGAAGTTCTCGGTTTTCCCCGTCTTTTCTGCGAGATCGAGTGACCCTTTGAGGACGCTCAGCGGTCCCTGGAGGTCGTGGCTGACAACACTGGCGAACTCGTCGAGTTGCTCACTCCGTCGCTTGAGCCGCTGCTTGTCTGCCACCCGATCAGAGACATTGCGGGCGACACAGACGTGACAGCCGTCATCGAGCCTGGCGATAGAGAGCCATTTCGGAAACTGTGTTCCATCCCCCTGTCGCGCTTTGACCTCCCCGGACCACTCACCTGTCTCGGCGAGTGCTGGGCGAACGTCTGTCCGGATGAACGCAGCCACCTCATCTGGGAGCGTCTGTGACCACTGCGCGCCCAGTAACGCCGACCGCTCTGTGCCGACCATCTCCGTGTACACCCCGTTCACGTCGACGTAGCGTTTCTGCTCGTCGATGATCGCGATCCCCTCTGTCGTGCATTCCATGGCTTCCGCACGGCGCTGCTCGCGCCGACGCTGTCGGTATGTCGACATGGCGTCGGATAGCGTGGCAGCGAGCTGAGCCGGTTCGGCATCCGACATGGGGAGGTACGTCGTGGCGTCGGCGTCGACTGCCTGCCTGGCGAGCGCTTCCGAGCCGTCTTCGACGCATAGCACGAACGGCATACCGGCATACGTATCTCGGACACGCTGGAGGAAGTCTAGCCCGTCGGTGTCCGGGAGATCGTAGGCACTCACGACTGCGTCGACGTCACACTGTTTGACTCGTTGCAGCCCGCTTTCCGCCGACGGTTCGGTGTCAGCGGCGATTTCTGACGAGGTCGATGAGAGTGGGGATGCCATCGACTTCAGGATATTGCCAACGAGAAGGACAGTACTCTCTCCAGACATGTGGCCAATTGCACGAGTGGTAGCTCCCATTGTGTAAAAAGATATCTCACTTGTCAAATATTACTGACGGTTTCGAGATAGACTGTCGCCACGGCTACGGTTTGCGTCTGCCTGGAGTCTCCGGCGGTCGGCTCGACTATTCTCACGAAGATCCGGCCCATAGCGGGATGCCCCAGCAGCCCTCGAACTCGGCGGAGATCCCGAACAGTTCCAGTACCACGTCTCCATCCGCAAACGGGACGCCCTCATCGAAACCACCGCTGATGGGGACATCACCGTCGCTCTCCGCCACGGTGAGACGGGTGAACACTATGAGGCCGCGTCAATCGAGTTTCTGGAGGAATCGGACTGATCGATTTCTTCGCGGTCGTTGGTTGCTTCATCCTCGGTCGCTTCGTTGTCGGACGCGACCCGTTCGTCGATCTGCTGCTCTATGTCGCCGATCTCGGCCGCGATCTGTGCCTTGACCTCATCGGTGACCTGTATCTCCGCCTCCCTCGAAACCGCCTCTTCAAGTATCCGCTCGTAGATGGACTCTCCCAGACGCGCAGGAGGTAGCCCAGGACTAACCCGCCCTCGAACGCGGCGACGCGCGGGTCGAACTGGATCTGTCGCCCGCGGAATCGACTGGCAAACGACATTGTTCGCGTGTGAAACTCAGCCACAGCCGTTCAAAAATGTAACCCGGACATCAGACGGAGAGTTGCAGCCACTCTGCCGCTTCGAACGCCGCGTATGCGATGACGCCCGCGACGGTCGGCGTTGCGACCCACGTCGCTCCCGGTTGCCGGCCCGAAGGCGGCACCGGTTGAGGACCCGCCGATGTTCACCCCGACGAACACGGCCACGGCGACGCCGGCACCGATAGCGTCATGGATCGAGAGCATACGACCCGCTGGGACAAAAACAGTTTCTCGTTGACAGCAGTGCCCACCCACCGGATCGGTAGGCTGACGACCCCCGCAGTCAGCCGGTTCGGAAGGAGAAATCCAGCGTTGGCGCGGAGTGGGTCAGCGACCCCATCGAGATGATGTCCACGCCTGTTTCGGCGTAGGCTGGCACGTCCGTGACCGTGATACCGCCGCTAGCCTCCGTGAGTGCTCTGTCCTCGACGAGGTCGACGGCCCGCTCGGTCTCGGCGGGGGACATGTTGTCAAGCAGGACGATGTCTGCGCCAGCCTCGGCGGCCCGCGGGGCGTCCTCCGGTGTCTCGACCTCCACGTCAAGCTTTGTCGCGAAGGAGGCCCGCTCGCGGAACGTTTCGACGGCGTCGACGAGTCCCATCTCGGCGATGTGGTTGTCTTTGACCATCACCATATGCGAGAGATCGAGACGGTGGGTGTCGCCGCCGCCAGCGGCCACTGCTCGCTTCTCGATGCCGCGCAGGCCGGGGGTCGTCTTCCGTGTTCCGGCGATACAGGTCTCGGTGTCGTTATCGGCTGATTCCGCTGCATCGACGGCGGCCCGGGTCTTCGTCGCGACACCGGAGGCGTGGCCCGTGACATTCACGGCGACGCGTTCACCGCGGAGCACCGACTGCGCCGCGCCCTCGACGCGCAACACCACATCACCAGCGTCGATGGTGCCCCCGGACTCGACCGGCGTTTCCACGCCACAGTCCAGATACTCGAACACTGCTGTCGCCGCGTCGAGTCCGGCGACGACACCGGACTCCGTTGCCACTAGCCGACCGTCGGTCGTCCCGGGTACGTCGTTGGTCACGTCGTGGTGGCCCACGTCCTCACGGAGCCACCGCTCGATGTCGGCGTCGGTGAGCATTAGTCCGCCGTCGACTCCGGAGGCTCTTCGCTCGACCCGTCGACGAGGTTGTGAGTACCCACGCTCTCCTCGTTCTCGGTGGCGTGGCGCGCGACCAGCAAGGCGGTGACGCTGGCGTGGCGGAGTTCATACAGCGACCGACTGGTCCGCGTGCGGACGTACGCGTCCACCTCGCCTTTGAGCCGGCGGAGGACAGCCATCGCGCGCTGGAGGTCGGCCGGGTCACGCTCGACCCCGACGTTTTCGTCCATCACGCGGGTCAGCCGCTGGAACTTGTCGCGGGCGAACCGCTCGGGCAGGTCCGGGTCGCGTTCGAGCAGGTCCGGCGCTTCGATGGGCTGTGGTTCAGTCCCGGCCGCGTCCGTACCGGCGCGCAGGCCCCAGACAAGTCCCTCCAGCAGGGACGTGCTTGCGAGGCGGTTCGCACCGTGGACTCCGGTCCGGGCGCACTCGCCGACAGCGTACAATCGGTCGAGCGTCGTCCGGCCGCAGTCGTCGACGCTGATACCGCCACAGAGGAAGTGCTCTGCGGGTGCAACGGGAATCCCAGTCTCCCAGTCGACATCGTGTTCCTCGCACCGCGCTGCGAGGTCCGGGAACTCCTCGGCGAAATTCAGTGGCGACACGTCCAGTGTGACCTCACCGGTCGCCTCTCGCTCCGCCTTGACGGCCCGGGACACTACGTCGCGGGGCGCGAGTTCGGCATCCTCGTGGTAGTCGGGCATGAACCGCTCGTCATTGCCGTTGCGGAGCAGGCCGCCCTCGCCGCGGACGGCCTCGCTGACGAGGAAGGCAACGTCACCGTCTATCGTACAGGCTGTCGGATGGAACTGTACGTACTCCATGTCCTCGACCTCAGCGCCGGCGAGTGCGGCCATCCCGATACCGTCGCCGGTCGTGTTATCGGGGTTCGTCGTCTGTGGATAGAGATCGCCAATGCCGCCCGTCGCCAGCACGACGCTGCCGGCGAAGTACGGCTCGACGTCACCATCGGATTCGAGCATCGCGCCGTGGACGCGACCCTCGTGGCGCACGAGTTCGAGCGCGGCGGTGCCGTCAAGAATTTCCACGTCGTCGTGGTTGTCGAGGTAGTTCAGGAACGGGACGTGGATGTGTTTCCCCGTTGAGGCGTCGACGTGAAGGATGCGGTCCTCGCTGTGGGCAGCCTCGCGGGTGAAGTCAAAGTTCTCCCGACTCACAGGCGTCTCCGACGCCCGCTCGTCCACGCCCGTCGAGCGCGGCTCGACGCTGTCAAACTCTATATCCAATGTCTCCAGCAGTACGTCCTCCACAGCGTCGTTGGCGTTCTCGACTAACACGTCAACGGCGTCGGGGGCGGCGGTGCCGTCCGACGCGGCCATGATGTCCTGCTTGAACTGTTCCGGTGTATCTCGGGAGACGGCGATGCCGCCCTGAGCCCACCACGAGGAGGCCCCTTCCGGACGGGTCGACTTGGTGGCAAGCGTTACGTCGTCTCCCTCGCGAGCAGCAGCCAGCGCCGCTGCCAGCCCGGCAATACCGGAGCCGACGACCAGTACGTCCGTCGTGATTGGGTCGTCTGTCATAGTTAGATCTCCAGCATCCGGTCCATTGCGACCTGGGCCAGTTCCTTCTCCTCGGGGGCAACCTCGATGACGTTGCGCTCGCGGCCCTCGACGAGTTCTTCCAGTACCCACGCGAGGTAGTTCGGGTCGATCTGACGCATAGCGTTGCAGTCCATACAGGCGTCGCCACACAGCGGCAGGACGTTCACGTCTGGATGCCACCGCTGGAGGTGGTGGGTGAGGTGGATCTCGGTCCCGATGGCCCAGGTGTCGCCGGGGTCGGCCTCGGCGACGGACTCGCAGATCGTTGAGGTAGAGCCGGAGACGTCCGCGGCTTCGACGACTTCGCGGCGGCACTCTGGGTGGACGATGACATTTGCCTCGGGGTGGTCCTCGCGGATGGACTCGATGTGGTGTTCGCGGAACCGCTCGTGGACCTGGCAGTACCCCTCCCAGAGAATGATATCGTTCTCGACGGCGTCGGCGGCGTCGGTCCCCTCGACGTCCCATGGGTCCCACTCGACAGTTTCGTCGGCCATGCCGAGCCGGTGGGCCGTGTTCTCACCGAGATGCTTGTCCGGGAGGAACAGCACCTTGTCACCCTTCTCGAAGGCATACTCGAACGCCTTGTGGGCGTTCGAGGACGTACAGACGAGGCCGCCCTGCTCGGCGCAGAACGCCTTCAGGTCGGCGTAACTGTTCATGTACGTGATCGGGATGATTTCCTCGTCTGTCGCTGCGGTCAGCTCCGCCCACGCAGCGTCGACCTGGAGCGCCTCGGCCATCCCTGCCATCGGGCAGGACGCCTCCATCGATGGGAGGATGACCGACTGATCGTCGTCCGTGATGATATCTGCGGATTCGGCCATGAACGTCACGCCGCCGAAAATCACGTAATCGGCGTCAGAGCTGGCGGCTTCTTTGGAGAGCTGGTAGGAGTCGCCAATGAAGTCGGCGTGCTCGACGATTTCCTGTCGCTGGTAGTTGTGGCCGAGAATAACCACGTCGTCGCCGAGCACGTCCAGGGCCGATTCGATGCGCTTGGTCCGCTCGTCTGCCTCGAGTTCCCGATACGCTGGGGGAAGCTGCTCGAGGTTGTCGTATTTGAAGAGGCTAAGGTCCGTTTCGAACGCGGCTGTTTCCATTTCGGGCACGATGTATCCACCTGTGGGTGGTCACACTTCGGATCTACTTGGTGAAAAGATTTTATCTTCAAAGACGGGGGTTGGTGGCTACCAGAGTATTATCTAGGGTATTGGTGGCTTGCGGGACTTGTTACTAGTTACCAAATAACAAAATCCAACTGATGGCCCAGTCCGTTAGACTCAAGCTCTGCCGTCGAAAATCACGTCGCCATCACTGACTGTCAGTACGACCTGAATACCTGCGATATCGTCGTCCGGTACATCCCACGGAGACTCGGATAGCACGACGAAATCGGCAGCCATTCCGGATGTGACTGTCCCCAGTCGATCCTCATCGAAGCCTGCATATGCGCCGCCGCGGGTGTACGTTCGTAGCGCCTCCGTAACTGTCAGGCGCTGACCCTGTTCCGGTGCGGTCACAGCCTGCTGGATGCCGTATAGCGGATCAAGGGGCATGCAGTCACTTCCGAAGACCAGTTGTGCGCCGGCATCGACGAGGTCGCGGAATCGGTTCGTCCGCTCGCGGCGCTCGCCGAGTCGCTCGTCGTACAGGCCGCCTGGCTCCGCCCAGCGGTGGAAGTTCGGCTGTGCCGAAACCACGAGCGGCGACGCGGCCAGTCGCTCAACCAGATCGCCGGTGAGAACTTCGGCGTGCTCGATCCGGTGGCGCTCGTCCGCGGCGTCAACCGACTCGACAGCCGTCAGCAGCGCGTCGATGGCCGCGTCGCCGATTGCGTGGGCGGCGAACTGGAAGTCTGCGTCGTCGACAGCTTCGACAAGTTCCCGGAGTTCGTCGGGCGCAGTCCGCCACT
>JBDGPY010000069.1:17778-26772 GCA_042219425.1 Haloarcula sp.
GCGTCGTCGACAGCTTCGACAAGTTCCCGGAGTTCGTCGGGCGCAGTCCGCCACTCGCCGATACGCTCGCTATCGGCGTACGGTTCTCGTAGGCGAGCCGTCCCGGCCCCGAGAGATCCGTCGATGAACGTTTTGATCGCACCCATCTGGACGCGGTCGCTCCCGTGGTTAGTCACGAGACCGACCTCTCTGACCGCGTCGAGGTGGTCCGCCCAGTAATTGAGGCGAACGCGAAGGGAGAGAGCAGCTTCGTTGTCTAGATCGCGGTAGACCTGCGGCGCGTGTGAGCGCCGAACCATGTCGTGAACGGTGGTGATACCCTTCGAGAGCGCGACCTCCTGTGCGGCCAGCAGGTAGTCGCGGGTTTTCTCGTAATCGGGCGCGATAGCGTCGGAGACGGCTTCGGCGGCGGTCTCCACCAGTACGCCTGTTGGGGCCCCGTCCTCGATGCGGACGCCGTCGTCGGGGAGGTTCAGTACGTCAAGCGCGGCATGGTTGACTGACACCGTATGGAGGTCCTCGCGTGCGGCCGCGACTGGGCGCTCGATACTCGCGCGGTCCAGCGTTCCTGCATCGAGCAGGTCGCCGTCCCAGTCGCTTTCGTCGTAGCCGAACCCCAGTAGCCAGCCTTCGCCGTCGTCGGCGGCGCGGAGGCGGTCGATGCAGTCATCCGGCCCGCCTGCGCCGGCCAGGTCCGCCTCGACTTCCCGGCGCCCCACGATGTCGAGATGCGTGTGAGCGTCGATGAAGCCCGGCAGCAGCACGCCGTCCTGGCAGTCGACGATTTCGGCATTCGGTGTCGAGAGTTCGTCCGGCTTGCCAACAGCTTCGACCGTCCCGTCTGCCACTGCGACCGCCGATGCCGGGCCGTCGCCGGACAGCGGCCGCACCTCGCAGTTTGTGAACATGCGGTCACCCATACAGAGTCCGGGAGCGGCGGCCGCAAAACGGTTCGCCCACCAAGAGCAACTGTTAGGAGTTTCGAAGCCACACCGGTCAGTATGACAGACTCCGATGCCGCGGCGCTCGCAGAGCGCGTCCGCGAGGGCGAGTTGCGGCTCTATGGACTGGAAGAACACGCTGACCCGGACACTGCGGCGGCGGCCCGCAGACACCTGCTGGCCAAGGAGACCGGTGCGGACCTCTCGACCGTCGGCGACTACGCCTTCGACGCCGCCGACGCCGAGAGCAACATCGAGAACATGATCGGTGCAGCGCAGGTTCCGATGGGGGTCGTCGGCCCACTGCCCGTCGACGGTGGAGCCGCTGAGGGCGACCACCACCTCCCGCTGGCGACCAGCGAGGGCGCACTGTTGGCCTCCGTCAACCGCGGCGTCTCGACGATCCGAAACGCCGGTGGGGCGACCGCTCGCGTCCTCAAATCCGGGATGACCCGTGCGCCGGTGTTCCGAGTCGAAGGCGTGGCCGAAGCGGGCGAGGTGTCGGCCTGGGTTCGCGAACACGTCGCTGACCTTGCCGACGCCGCTGAATCCACCACAAGTCATGGCGAACTACAGGACGTAACGCCCTACGTCGTCGGGGACAGCGTCTTCCTGCGGTTCTCTTACGATACCAAAGACGCGATGGGGATGAACATGGCTACCATTGCGACGGAGGCGGCCTGCGAACTCGTCGAGTCTGAGACGCCCGCCGACCTCGTCGCGCTGTCGGGTAACCTCTGCTCAGACAAGAAGCCCGCCGCGATCAACGCCGTCGAAGGACGTGGCCGGACCGTCGCCGCAGACGTGCTTATTCCCCACGAACAGGTCGAAAAGCGGCTGGACACGACATCGGAGGCCATTGTCGAGGCCAACACCCGAAAGAACCTCGTCGGCTCGGCAAAGGCCGGTGCGCTGGGGTTCAACGCCCACGCCGCAAACGTCGTCGCCGCGGCCTTCCTCGCGCTCGGTCAGGACATCGCACAGGTCGTGGAGGGGAGCAACGCTATCACGACCGTCGACGCCCGCGAGGACGGGCTCTATGCCTCCGTCACCATCGCATCGCTGGAGGTCGGCACCGTCGGTGGCGGCACATCCCTTCCGACGCAGTCCGAGGCGCTGGACGTGCTCGGCTACAGTGGCGGTGGTGATCCCGCCGGGAGTAACGCTGATGCGCTCGCGGAGGTCATCGCGACTGGCGCGCTCGCCGGCGAACTCTCCCTCCTCGCGGCGCTGTCATCGCGCCACCTGTCTTCGGCACACGCCGACCTCGGCCGGTAGCGCCTCGCTACGCCGCTACCGCTGCTGGCTCACCAGAAAGCCAGCACCAGCCACGAGCACGACAACGCCGGCAAGCAGCACTGCCTCTTGCCTCAGTAGCGGCCCCAGCACGAGGAGCGACCACGCGACAGCGAACACGCCGTGTGCGAGAGCGAACAGTCGCCGGCCCCGTCGGGCGAACACCACCGTGCCAAGCGAGAACCCCAGTGCCAGCACAACCGCTGAGAGCGCAGCTGTACTCACCCGGAGCGAGCCGACGGCGACGGGCCTGACGACCGGCGTGAGCAGGAACAGCAACCCCGAGAGGCCGACAAGTAACCCGACAAGACCGGTCCGGGTTCCAGATCCAGCGTGGCACTCATAGGAGGCGGTAGTGCCCCCGATTCTCGGACACCTCGCCCGCTCTGACCAGCTTTTCAAGCGCTCGCTGTGTGTACGACGCCGGCACCCCGCGTTCCTCGGTGTAGGTCACAATCGCCTCCTCGGTCGGCTCATCGAGGTCACGCAGTGCGTTCAGGACCGTCTCCTTGCGGCTCGGTCCACCCGCTGTCCCTTGCTCGATGCGGTCGGCGGCCGCCGACACGGCGTCGGTATCCACCCCCGAGTCTTCGAGATACGTCTCGTCGTCGACACCTGCGGCGTCGACCTGTCGCTCCATCTCGGTGTAGGAGTCCAGTTCGGCGAAGGCGTCGCCCTCTCCCTGCCGGTTTGCCAGCATCGACGCCCGAACCTCGCGTGCATGGCCCCTGTCGTCAGTCTCGACGAACTTCCGACGCTTCTCGTGTTTGCGACGTGTTCCACACCGTGGGCACTGGGACGTCTCCGGCTGTCCCTCGGTGATCCACAGCGCGCTGCAGTCGCTACAACCGACCACCGCGTACATACGCAACCGTCGGGACCCGACGGTACTGAATCCACCGACAGCAAACACCACGGGAGTTCGCAGGGTGCTGTCCGGATGGAAGATCATCCAGCCGGGGCGTTCTAGCTGTCAACAGTGATTACTATGGCACTGGAACCCACGCCTAGCGAACGAACGCTTAGGTGGGTCGGGTGCGACGCCACGGGGTATGGAAGAAGTACCACAGGCAGCCTGTGAGACTATCGAAGCGGTCGATGGCGTTCACCTGACACAGCTGGCAGTCGGCGAGCGAATGAGCGTCCAGCAGTTCCATATCGAGCCCGGCGCTGTCATCCCCGAACACAGCCATCGCCACGAACAGGTCGGCTACGTCGTCAAGGGAACGTTCAGCTTCAACGTCGCCGGCGAGGAGTTCGTCATCAGTCCCGGCGACTCCTATGTCATCCCGAGTGAGGAGCCCCACGAGGCCCACAATGACGGCGAGGAACCGGTCAGCGGTATCGACGTGTTCAGTCCTCCCAGAGCGAACCCTGACTGGCAGGACTGACCACACCACAAGCGTTTGGGCCACGCGGCCGTAGAAAGAGCAATGCCGCGGCCTGGGCCTGTCGTTCTGGCACTCGCGCTCCTGCTTGCCGGGTGTGCGGGCTTTGTCCACCAGGACAGTCCGGAGACCGTCACACCGGCTGCGGTGCCGACGCCAGAGGACACCTTCCCGCCGGGGGTACGCGGCGACGCAGTGGCCCCGTCAGTTCTGGCTACCGCTCACGCACGGTCGCTGACTGGGACGAACTATACACTGGTCCATCGGAAGCGAGTCACGGACAGCAACGGGACGACGCTCCGACAATCAACCCACACACGCTGGGTTTCAACGAACAGCACGGTCTACGCTGGACGGTTCCGCCAGAACGGGACCGAGGTAACCTCGCTCACCATGCAGATCGACTACTGGACCAATGGGTCGATTATCGCCGCTCGGTACGACGAGCGGGTCAGTCGGCCACGGCAGGTCAAGTGGTCTGTCCGTGACGACGGCCCCGTGTCGGACCACCCCGAACGGCGGACGGTACTGGGTGTCGCGCAAGCCATCGAGCTGTCCGTCGCTGACCGAACCGAGTCCGGCGGTGTCGTCCTCGTCGGGCACCGCATTCCCAACCCGGACTGACTCATCACTCCGCTGTTCGTCAAGAACCCGAACAATGCCTCCGTTCGGATGCGTGTCACCCCAGAGGGAACTGTCGAAGCACTCCGGCTGGTGTTCGACGCCGAGCGGAGCGGGAAACAAGTACAGGTTACGCAGGACATCCGCGTGACAAACGTCGGGTCGACGACGGTGCGGAAGCCGGACTGGGTCGCAAACACGACCAAGCGGTCAACTCGGTGATCCGACCGACCACGAGAAACGAGCGTCAGGCGCTACTGACAGCCGGCAACACTCGTTGGTACCCGAGCATGTAGACGCCAGCATACAGCAGGAGCGTCCCCATGTAAACTTCCCAGAGAGCAAAGATCGAAACACCAGCAGACAGCTCGGCGAGGGCAGCCTGTTCGATGAGCGTCCCCCCGACAGTCAGGCCAGCCGCGAGAAGCGTAGACAGCAGTAGTTCAAGCAGTTCTGGGGCCGATTCAGTGCCAACCATGTATGAGCAAATATCAGTGTAAATGTAGTTGTAACTCTTTCGATTCGAGAAGAAAAACGATTAGTAGACGTACGCGAACGACACTGTATGAGCCAAAACTGGAACACAGACTATGCGCTCCTCGCCAAGCGGGGGTTCCTGCTTGGTGTCGGGCTGTTCCTGCTCGGCATCATCGGTGAAGCCGGTGGCCATGCCGTTCTCGGGACGTTTCCCGCATGGGGCGACACGCTACTCGTCGACATAGAAATACTCGGAATCCTTGTTGGACTGTTTTCACCGCTTGTGTTTGGCGTGATCCTTCCACTCACCGAGTAAGCTCCGCTTTTGGACTCACGGAAAGACACTACAGATAGACCAATTCTCGCGTCTGGTACAGTCGTCTCCTTCGGAAAAAATAAACTGCAGATACGCAGCCTGATGTCTTTGTGGCGTAGCCGCGACGGCCAGTGAAACTCGCTTAAACTCGCTTACGCGAGTTTCTCTATATTCTCGACGACCTTCTCAGCGAACTCGCTCGTGGCGAGCTTCGTACCGCCTTCGATCTGGCGTTCGAGGTCGTAGGTAACGTTGCCTGAGGAGATGGTCTCCTCGACAGCGTCGCGGACTAGATCGCCAGCGTCCTTCCAGCCCATGTACTCGAGCATGAGGCGACCGGAGAGGATCATTGCGGTCGGGTTGACCTTGTCTTCACCGGCGTACTTCGGTGCGGAGCCGTGGACCGGTTCCGCGAGACAGCGGGCCGTCCCGAAGTTCGCGCCGGGTGCGATGCCGAGCCCACCGATCTGGGCACCCGCAGCGTCGGACATGTAGTCCCCGTTGAGGTTCATCGTCGCGATGACGTCGTACTCGTCGGTCCGTGTCAGGAGCTGCTGGAGCATGTTGTCGGCGATGCGGTCGTTGACGACCAGTGAGCCCTCGGGCTGTTCTCCGTCGTACTCGTCCCACAGCTCGTCTTCGGTGATGACGTCCTCGCCGTACTCCTCTTCAGCGACCTCGTAGCCCCAGTCACGGAAGGCACCCTCGGTGAACTTCATGATGTTACCCTTGTGGACCAGCGTGACGGTGTCACGGTCCTCTTCGAGGGCGTAGTCGATGGCCTCGCGAACGAGGCGCTTGGTTCCGAACTCGGTGATCGGCTTGATGCCGATACCCACGTCACCATCGTGGATGACATCGTCGTCGCCCATCTCGTCCTCGACAAACTCCTTGACTTGCTGCACCTCGTCGGTACCGGCTTCCCACTCGATACCGGCGTAGACATCTTCGGTGTTCTCTCGGAAGGTGACCATGTCCATCTCTTCGGGGTCCTTGACCGGCGATGGGACACCATCGATGTGGTAGGTCGGTCGGACGTTGGCGTAGAGGTCGAGCGTCTTCCGGAGCGCGACGTTCAGCGAGCGGAAGCCAGCGCCGACCGGCGTCGTCAGCGGACCCTTGATGGCGACGTTGAACTCCTTGATAGCCTCGACGGTGTCGTCAGGGAGGTTCTCGTCGTACTTGTCCCGGGCGGAACTGCCGGCGTAGACGCGCATCCAGGAGATGTCACGACCGGTGGCGTTCGCGGCGGCCTCAAGCACCTTCTGTGCGGCCGGTCCCACGTCTGTCCCGATACCGTCCCCGTGGATGATGGGGATGATCGGGTTCTCCGGAACGTCGAGTTCGTCGTCGTCGGTGACGGTAATCTGCTGTCCCTCGTCGGGAACTTCCACCTTGTCGTAGTCGTAGCCCATATCCCGGAAATTGATAGTCGACCCTAAAGGAGTGCCGCTTTCCATCAAATATGGTAACACCGTGCATAACTAGCGTTCCGCGGGCGCTGGCGTCCGTCTGCGAACCATGTTGACTCCTTGCCACAACCGGAGCTAATATGTCTGCTGTGTGTCAGTAGTACCTCAATGCATGTTATCGTCCACGGTGGTGCGGGGAGTCCGCCGGAGGCCCCGGCCGACCGACAGAAAACGCTCACGTCGGCAACCGAGCGGGCCGCGGATGCGGACTCGCCGATAGATGCGGTGCTGGACGCTCTCAACCCACTGGAATCGGAACCTGCGTTCAACGCTGGTGTCGGTGGGGCCATCCAGAGCGACGGGACGGTCCGAACTGATAGCGGTGTGATGACCGATGACGGGCAGATCGGCGCGGCGTGTGCAATGCCCGGCGTTGTTCACGCTGTCGACGTGGCCTGTGCAGTCAGGACCAAGACACCACACGTCCTCGTAGCTGGTGACCAAGCTGTCGAGTTCGCAGCGGGTATGGGCATCGAAACGGGGCGTGATCTCACGACGCCAGAGACACGGCGACGGTACGAGACTGCTGACCCGCCCGATGGCGGACCAGCCGACCACCTCGAATGGGTCCGGACGCGGTTCAGCGGGACGGATACTGTCGGCGCAGTGGCGACTGATGGCGACCGGCTCGCCGCTGCGACTTCGACTGCTGGCCGATGGTATGCGCTGGCCGGCCGCGTTGGCGACGTGCCACAGGTCGGCGCTGGCTTCTACGCGGACGGCCGCGGCGGCGCAAGCGCGACTGGTGAAGGGGAAGCCATCGCCCGGTTTGGGTTAGCCCGCCGCGCTGTCGAGCTTCTGGACACGCACGGTCCGCAGCAGGCTGCCGAGGTAGCGATGACGGAGTTCGAGGACGCGACTAATGGGCGGGCCGGTGTCATACTGCTCGACCACGCCGGTCACACCGGAGCCGAACGTAACACCGCCGCGATGCAAACCGCGACGCGGTAGCCAGAAGGAAACCCCTTTGCCCGCCACCGACTAACCGGTGCGCATGACCGACGTGGACCTCGATGCCGAGCAGTACGAGAAGTGCCGTGAAGCGGGCGAGATTCTTGCACAGGTACGCGATGAGGCGGCAGAACGCGTCGAGGTGGGTGTCTCGCACCTCGAAATCGCCGAGTGGGCCGAGGACAAAATTCGGGAACTGGGCGGCAAGCCAGCGTTCCCGGTGAACATTTCTATCGACGAGGAGGCAGCCCACGCCACCCCCGAGCGCGACGACGACACCACCTTCGGCGAGGAGATGGTCAACCTCGACATCGGCGTCCACGTCGACGGGTGGCTCGCCGACACCGCCGTGACGGTCGACCTCTCGGGGCAGGTCGAACTCGCCGAGGCCCCAGCCGAGGCCCTAGACGCCGCACTCGACGTTGTTGGCCCCGGCGTCGACGTGGGCCAGATTGGCGCGACCGTCGAGGAAGTCATTGATGGCTACGGCTACAATCCGGTCGTGAACCTCACTGGCCATGGGCTCGGTCACTGGGAACAGCACACGTCGCCGAACATCCCCAACCGCGAGGTGGCCCAGGGGGCGACGCTGGAGGTCGGTGACGTAGTCGCCATCGAACCGTTCGCCACCGACGGGCGCGGCAAGGTCCAGGAAGGTGCAGACGAGGAGATTTTCGCCCTCGAACGGGAAGGGTCGATCCGGAACCGGCAGGCCCGACAGGTACTCGAACAGGTTACCGAGGAGTTCCGAACCTTGCCGTTTGCCGCCCGCTGGCTTGATTCCCCCCGTGCGAAGATGGCGCTTCGCCGTCTGAAGCAACAGGACATCGTCCACGGCTACCCGGTTCTCAAGGAGCAGGACGACGCGTACGTCAGCCAGAAGGAACATACGGTCATCATCACCGAGGATGGCTGTGAAGTGACGACACGCTCACGCTAACGATACCGTGACACGGTAGCGGTGAGTTCTGGAACTGTTTTCAACGTACGGAAAGTAGGGGTGTGTGAGCCACACAGTTGATCACTGCGTGGCGTCCTGAAATGAGGTGTGGGGGTGAATGTGGGATGGTCAGGCGTTGTTCATCCGTGTGGCCGTGGTTGTCCCGCAGATCTGACATTCGCTGACCCGGTAGGGTTCGCGGGAGAACTCCGCGTTCTCGGGTTCAGCGCTCTCTGTCCGGATTTGGACGCGCACTGCGTGCGGGGTCTCACGGTCACACGTCGAACAGTCTTCAGCCATATCGACGCCGTCGTTTGTCGCTGCCATCCCACCTGTTTCCTGCCGGGGTGAGTAGTATAAAAACCCCTTTCCGTTGTGGTTCGTTCAGCACTGTTTATCGCCAGAGGGAAGCGTATTACACTCCGTCTTGCGTTCCGAGACAGCGCTAAAATGTTTAATACCATTTCTGAGTCCGCACTATCGTCTCTGTCGCGTGAACGGCCAATGGATTTATATACTAGATTTGTCGCATGTCTCGCTGTCGCGTTTCGAGTATTTAAAACCGGCGCGGAGCCGGTAGTGACGGCCTGAT
>JBDGPY010000060.1:0-26592 GCA_042219425.1 Haloarcula sp.
GGACGAGCACCTCGCCGAAGTAGCTCCCGAGTTCCGTAACCACGCTCGTGAAGGCCCGGTCATCGAACGAGGCGTCGCTCCCGAATGTCGACTCGTCGAAGCGCTCGTCGTCCCACTGCGCCGCCACGAGGTCGTCGAGGCGGCCAAGCGACTCCGGGGTGAAGTTCAGATCGTACTCGCCCCAGAAGTCGGCGAACTCGACGGCCGTTTCGGCGTGCTTCGCGCGGAGAGTCTCCGGCTCCCATGACTGAGCGACCGACTTCCCCGACTCCTGCGGTGGCACTTCGCCTGTCGCGTGTTCAGTCGTGTCCGCCACTGCGGACTGGTCGGCAGTCCCTTGAACCGGTGTGTCTGTGGAACCGTCGGAGCCCTGCTCGGCTCGGGTGGAAGCAGTTGCGCGCTCCGACTCTGACTGGTCCGTGACCGTGGACTCCGTGTCGGCCCCTCCCGAAATCGAACCCTCGGTCGCTGCGGTGTCGTCTACACGTGGATCTTTT
Organism: Haloarcula sp.; assembly: GCA_042219425.1. Classification (GTDB taxonomy): domain Archaea; phylum Halobacteriota; class Halobacteria; order Halobacteriales; family Haloarculaceae; genus Haloarcula. Next base: position 498 of record JBDGPY010000060.1, read on the forward strand.
CCTTCCTCGGATGCGGTGTCGGATTCGCTCGGAGATTCTGTCTCTGCAGGCTCGGAAACCCGCCGAACGACCCGGGTCGGACTGGTATCGGCTGCCGGTTCCTCGCCCGCTGATCCGTCGGTGGCTTCTCCATCCGCCTGCTCCGACTGCACTCGCTGGACCACTCGCGTCGGCTCCGTGTCGGACCGGGACGCGTCAGCTGGCTCGGGAGCGCTCTCTCCCTCGACTGTCTCGCTGGCCGCTGAACTGGCGACCTGCGTCGGTGCGGAGACGACATTGTCTGTCGAAGGTCCGTCGCCGCTCTCGCCTTCTCGGTTCGTATCGAGTTCGAGTTCTGATTCGAGGCGCGCGGTGACGGCCGCAAACACTGGTTCGCCACCGAAGGAGTGGGCGGCTACGTCGAAGACAGCGACGGTTCTCTCGTCGTCTGAGTCGGCAACGGTGACGCCCCAGCGTCCGTCGCTCCCGACCCACTCGCCGTCGTAGGCACGGACGAGGACTTCGCCCAGATAGCTCCCGAAGCGGATTGTGTTCTCGGTGTACACCGTCTCGCCACTCTCCTCGCCTGCTGTCCTGTCGTCGGAGTTCTTCTCGATGGCCCTATCAAGCCGTCCGAGTGTGTCGGGTGAGAACGTCAGCGGGTCAGCGCCGTCGACGACGTGTTCGGCATACTCGCGGAACGCCGTCGGGTCGAGTGAGCGCGTATCGAGCAGCCTCGGTTCGTCGTCGGACGGCTGGTCGTCCCCGGCCGCCTGCTCGTCTCCGTCGGTCGTCGCCCCTTCGCCGCCGACGGCGCGGCGGATGGTATCGAACAGGCCCATAGATTTCGGAAGGACGTGCCGCTACAAGAATGTACGCCGAAAGGATACTCGACCGACAGATCCGCGCGGGGCGTGGTCCACTCAGTGCTCGTCGCGCAGTTCCATCTCGGCGACGATTTCGTAGGGATGTTGCCCTTTTCGGATCCCGTCGAGCAACTGGAAGGACTCGTCGGGCGCGAGGAAGTGCCGGGTCACCGCTCGGCCCAGCGGCGTCGGTGAGAGCCCGTCGATAAACTCGTATTCGAGCAGTTTCCCGAGCGCGTGTTTCGTCGGCACTTCGCCCACCATCCGGTCGTTGAGTCGCTTGGCCTGTTTCCCGCCGACAGTGACGTTCGCGAGCGTCTCCTCGACGGCCGCGCCCTCGTCGTAGCGGGTGATAACTGGCTCCATTTCGCCTTTCAGGAGCTTGAACGCCACCTCGTCCTCGGTCATCTCCATGCTGTTGTGATACGAACAGTCAGGTTCGACCAGCATGTAGACGGTACCCTTGTCGTGGTAGTCCGGACGACCGGCCCGGCCGAGCATCTGGCTGAACTCCTGAACGGTGAGCCACTCGATACCCATCGCCAGCGAGTCAAAGATGACCTGCGAGGCGGGGAAGTCGACCCCGGCGGCCAGCGCCGCCGTCGTCACGACGGCCGCGAGATCCTGGTCGGCGAACTGCCGCTCGACCCGCTGGCGCTTCCGGTTGTCCAGACCAGCGTGGTACGGTGCGGAGCTGTACTCCAGTTTCCGTGAGATCTGGTGACAGCGTCGCCGGGAGTTGGTGAAGATAATTGTCTGGCCGCGATACCCCTTGCTGGACTTGTTGTCGAAGGCGCGCCTGACCAGCTTGTTCTCCGTATCGATCTTTTCGCGGCCGTCGGCGAACGTGACGTGGCGCTCGATGGGGACCGGACGCTCCTCGAACTCGATGAGGGTCGCCCGGAGCTGGTCGGCCAGCTGTCCGGGGTTGCCGACCGTCGCTGAAAGGTAAACCCACTGGGTATCGCCACTATCGGGTGCCCCACCAGTCTCGCAGTAGTACTTCAGCCGTGAAATCAACCCGTCGAGTCGGTGGCCTCGCTCGTCTTCCCCGAGCGTGTGGACCTCGTCGATGACGACGGTGCCGACCGTGCCGAGGTCCTTCCCGGTTCGGAGCGCGTGGTCGATCCCCTCGTAGGTCCCGACAATAACGTCGGCCTCGGGGTCGAAGCGCCCGCCCTCGTCGGCGATACGGCTCGCCCCCACGCGCAGCGACACGTCGACCATGTCGCCATAGCGATCCTGAAACTGCTCGTATTTCTGGTTCGCGAGCGCGACCAGCGGAACGAGAAACAGCATCGTTCCCTTGTTGTTCAATACGCGGTCAATGCCGGCCATCTCGCCGATGAGTGTCTTCCCTGTCGCGGTTGCACTCACGACCAGCTGGTCGCGGCCCTCCGTTGCCCCGTGTTCGACGGCCAGACTCTGGACCGGCAACAGGGTGTCGAACCGGGATTCGAGGTGCTCTTGCATCCCCGGATGGAGATCCAACGAATCGACCCGGACCGGGTCCACCTCGTCGACGGTCGCCGAAATCTCGTCGAACTTCGTCAGATCTGGGTCCAGTTGACCGGACAGCAGATTTGTCACCCGTTCGAGGTCCTGCACCTCCAGCAGGAGGTCTTCGAGCCGATCACGCGCGCTGCTCCCGATACTACCTTTGAAGGCGAGTTCGCGGTCGAGCTGTTCGCGCGCGCAGTCTGGACAGATGGTTTCGTCGTCGGCCTCGATAGCCGTCTCGCTCGTAATCGGCGAGTACCGGCCGTCGGAGGCACAGAGACGGCAGGTCCGGACGACCTTTGCGTCGACCTGATAGGCGTCGAGCAGGTCACGGATGCGCTCACGTGCCAGCGGTGCGGTCTGTTCTGAGATGCGAATGCGGGCCGCACGGCGGGCGAGTTCGACGAACTGGTCGGGCGAGCGAAGCTCCTCGCTGGTCCCGTCCTTGATTCGGAGCCTGCGCGGACGGGGGCCGGCGTCGGTCTCTTTCAGTTCGAGAACACCGTGGAACAGCCGGTCGCCGTCCCGCTGGGCGACGACGCGGAACTCATCGCCGTGCTCGTGGAGGAACAGCGTCTCTACCTGTGCGGCCTGCTGTGACACAGTCGTCTAGAGGCAACTGCGCTACTTGAGCGGTTCGGACTTGTTTCGAGGGAGAGTAACAGTGGCTTCAGAATGTGGGCGACTGTTGCATCAGTCCGTCGCAGTTATATCAGGCTTTGCTCGTATTCATTACATACGGTTCGTCGCTATCGAGCATACTTTTGAGCGGGGTGCTATCGAATTGGCTCTGTAGTTTACCGAGCCGCACACATCTGTCAGCTGGAGGCGTGCCGTCCTTCCGGATACGCACATACAGGGCTGCAGAAGTGAGTCAGGAGTGCAATCTAACCTATTAAATTCTGGTACAGCTAATGATAAAAAATGAAGGCGATATTAATTTCTATAAGGTTAAGCTATTAAATTCTGTAATATCTGCATGGATCAAGGAAAAGGGCAAAGCGATGGCGTGAGTGAGCGCGAACAACGTGGTCGGAAGAAGCCAGCTTATCGCTGGCATATGTACCACACGCTAATTGTGTGGGTGTTAGGGCCGATAGCCGGCCTTATCATAGACCTGGGTGGACTGAGACTGCCTGGTCTCAGGGAAGTATTAGTCATCTTCTTGCTAGCCATCTCGTTCTTGGCACTCCTGACCGGCATCGGTGCGATGTGGGCATTCTTCGGCGATGCTCAGTTACTGAAAGAAGCTAACGCGTATTATCAACCAGTGTGGCCGCTGTGGATCATCGCGTCAGTTGTTATCAGCGTTCCGCTCACCGCGCCGCTGTACCTGATTCTACGCCGCGTCCGGATGGGGCCAGCCGACTACTCTCAGACGCCTCTGGCCAGTGTTTTTGAGCGATAGTTGATCGGCAGCCGCTGAGTTATCTATAGAGCTTTTACACAGTTCACCGCCATCGGACGTATTTTCGAGGATTGCCTACTGGCCCACCTGTACGTTAACTCTGCAAACATCTGCTAACCAGTAGTGTGCCGCTCTGTCCGATATATCGTATATGGATACAGAAGGAATCGAGAGTGTGATGTCCCCCCCGGAAAGCTCTGGAAGAGCTACTAATCACAGGTCTACGGGTACAAACAGCCGGATAGCCTCCTCATGAACGACGCGTCCGACTCCGTGCCCGCCTCGCGTCGCTGCGGGGCGACAGTCGTCAGACTCGCCCGCCGCTCGGCCCCTTTCAGTCCCACCCAGCTTGGATTGTGCAACCGGCTTCGAGTAGAACAGTCCGGCTCACAGTCGTTACACTACCGCGGCAAAGAACTACTGCTACCAGTCACTCCTGAAGCTTGATCTCGTCGTTACCGGCGGGTACCGCACAGAGGAATGCCCCGGGCTCGTCGCTGTCGTTGCGGTACCAGTGGACAGCACCAGCGGGGATATGGAGACTGTCGCCAGCTTCAACCTCGTGCTCCTCGCCCTCGATACCGACGGTGTATTGCCCGGAAAGGACGTACTGCTCGTGTTCAATTTCGTTGGTGTGCTTCGGAACGCTTGCACCGGCATTGAGCGTGAACCGCCGGATAGCGAGGTTTTCGCCGCCGTGCTCCTCGCCGATGAGGACGCCCTTTGCCAGCCCCTCAGCCACGTCAACGTCTTCGTACTCAATGTCTTCGGCCCGACGAACGAGTGGGGTGCTCATATGCGGTGGCAATGCCCGCTCCCCGCAAAGGTGTGTCGGCAGCGAACCGTCAAGTGGGCTTAATACCGTTCCCCGACAATCTTCTGGTATGCGCCGGTTCCGCATCGGAAGCGCGTTCGGAATCCCCATCCAGCTTGATCTGACGTTTCTCCTCGTCTTACCGCTGTTCGCCTGGATTATCGGGACACAGATAGAACAGACGACCGAGCTGTTGAACGGGACGCTGAACGCCGGGCTTGACCCCGCTGTCCTCACCGAGGGGATGCTCATCTGGGTACTCGGTATCGGTGCGGCCGTCGGCCTGTTCGCTGGCGTCGTTCTCCACGAACTCGGTCACTCTCTTGTCGCGATACGTTACGGCTTCCCCATCGACTCCATCACGCTCTGGCTGTTTGGCGGTATCGCCCAACTTAGCGAGATGCCGGAGGACTGGAAGCAGGAGCTGGTCATCGCCATCGCCGGGCCGGTTGTGAGCGTCGCCGTTGGCACGGTGTGTTACGTCGCTTTCCAGCTCTTGCCAAGCGGCACGGTGACCGCTATCGAGTCAGCACGATTCATCCTTGGTTATCTCGCACTCATGAACCTCGCACTGGCGGCGTTCAATATGCTTCCCGGCTTCCCGATGGACGGCGGCCGCGTCCTGCGGGCACTGCTCGCCCGGCGACGGCCGTACGCTCGCGCGACGAAAATCGCCGCCGAAGTCGGGAAGATATTCGCCGTCTTTCTCGGCCTCTTCGGTATCTTCGTCCTCGGGAACATTTTCCTCGCCGGACTGGCCTTCTTCATCTACATTGGCGCGGAGGGCGAATCCCGCCAGACGACGATGCGGGCGGCGTTCGAGGGTGTCACCGTTGCCGACGTCATGACCCCGGCGGACCACGTGACGACGGTGTCTGAAGATCTCTCTGTCAAGGAACTCATCCAGACGATGTTCGAGGAGCGCCACACCGGTTATCCAGTCAGGAAGGACGGCGAAGTCTCCGGCCTCGTCACGCTGGAAGACGCCCGCGCGGTCCGTGAAGTCGAGCATGGGGCCTACACCGTTAGCGACGTGATGACCACCGAAATCATCACAATCAGTCCGGATACCGACGCGATGGATGCGCTGACGACACTCCAGCAGAACTCCGTCGGCCGCCTGCTCGTCACTGACGACGACGGAACGTTCCAGGGCCTGATCACCCGCTCTGACATCATGACTGCCCTCTCCATTATTAAGTCGAGCAGTGACTACGCCGCTGTCGGCGAGTCGGAGTCCGGGACAGTCCGCTCTGAGTCCCGACTCGAACGGTGACCGGCACCGCTCCACGAAGACTGTTTTCCGAAAGCACTCACCGGAACAGCCGTCAGGAGCGCGCTCGCGACAGTCCAACGCATATCGAACCTGTTGACGACGCCGCGACTCGACAATGTGAAAAACGGATTGACGGCAACTGAAAGCCGTCCAGAGCTGAGGAGACCGCGCGAAACAGCGGTCGGGGGGCTGTGAGAGGGACCTCGAATCACCGCTGGTCACGCGCGGTCGATGGAACCCACGGATTTCACCATGAGGTCAGGAGCCCCGAGCGGCCGGTGTCTCAGAACGAGACTTCGTCCGGCCCGTCCTCTCCCATGCAGATGGGGTCACGGTCAGAGTACCCCTTTCGACCGATAGCCTTGCTCGAAACGCCTGCGAAGGCCGCGAACTCGGCGTCTTCGGCGTTTTCGAAGGTTTCCGGTGCAGAGCGGCTGAGCGCCTCACCCAGGCGTTCGGTCCCGTTCGGGAGTTCGAGTTCCATGTCGCCGTCTGTCTCGATGATTTCCTCGGCGGAGATCGGATAGTCGTACGATTCGAAAGCGTCCGTTGCGTCGCTTAGCATTCGCATAGTCACTGAAACCTCACGGTCGATAATAAACCTTAACTATTGATAATTATGATGTCCCTTAATGCGTATAAGGAACGTGTGAAAGGTGCGGGCAATTGACATGAGGGCGGCCGAAACGGCTTCCGTCTAGGGGTTAAGGACACGGTATGGTCGTCGCAGATTTACACGTCCACACAACCCGGTCCGACGGGACGCTGACGCTCGACGCACTGCCATCAGTCGCCAGGCAGGCGGGCGTCGACGCTATCGCCGTCACTGATCACGACCGTCTCCAGCCCGCACTTGACGGCCCGGTGACGGAACGCGACGGCGTGACCGTCGTCCACGGAATCGAGCTTCGGGTCGAAACCGAGACCCAGCGGCTGGACCTGCTTGGGTACGGTGTCGACCCGACCGCCGAGCTTCGGGCCGAATGTGAGCGCATCCAGCGAAACCGTCGTGAGCGGGGCGCGCGCATCATCGACTGCGTCGAGGACCACCTTGGCGTGTCGCTCCCTGTTGACCCGCGCGATGGGCTGGGTCGTCCCCACGTCGCCCGCGCTATCGCCGAGACGACTGACTACAGCTATCAGGCAGCCTTCGACGAGCTCATCGGCGACGACTGTCCCTGCTACGTCGCCCGGGAGGTCCCCTCGTTCGAGCGCGGCTGCGCGGTTCTCTCGGCGGCCTGCGGGCTGGTCGGCTTGGCTCACCCGTTCCGATACCCTGATACTGCAGCCGCGCTGTCCCGATGTGACTCGCTCGACGCCATCGAACGGTGGTATCCCTACGGCCGCACGGTCGACGACAGTCTCGTCGACGACGCTATCGAGCGGTACGACCTCGTTCCGACGGGTGGCAGCGATGCACACGGCGAGACGCTTGGCGGTACCGGCCTCGACGCGGCCGCCTGGGACCGGGTCGAAACGGCCCTCCGCGTCTGACGACTGGCAGACGGAACCCGAGGGTTCAATGTCGTCCGGGTCTTCTATTCAGGTATGCAGTGTCACTACTGCGACCGTGAGGCCGACATCGCCGTCGAGAACGACGGTGTCAAAGTCGGTGTCTGCAAGACCCACTTCCGTGAACAGATGGCGGAACTGGAAGACGCCGACTGGCTCCAGGACCTCGACGAGGAACTCGATATTGACCGACGCGAGTGACTGACTCGCTCCGTTTTTCTTCTCCTGTCGAAGCAAGCGACCACCAGCGCCGCCGTTACGCCCTGACTAACCGTTAAGGACTGCGCCGGTGTACGTGGTAGCTATGGAGAAAGTCACTATCGACGCCATCGAGTCGCGAATGGGGCCGGCGTCGGTCAAGCGGGCGCTTGCCGGGCCCCTCGGGGCCACCGACATCGCACTGAACTACTACGAGCTCGAACCCGGCGAGTCTTTTGGCTTCGGCTACCACCGCCACCTGAACCAGGAAGAGGTGTTTCTCGTCCGGGCCGGAACGGTGACGTTCGAGACGGAGGTCGGCGACGTGCGCGTCGAGGCCGGCGACGCTATTCGGTTCGCCCCCGGTGAGTGGCAGCTCGGACGCAATGAGGGCGACGAACGCGTCGTCGCGTTCGCCCTCGGCGCTCCACAGGAGATGGGCGACACCGACATGCTCCGGCACTGCGAAGTGTGTGACGGTCGCACACACAACTACGTCGAGATGACAGACGACCGGGACGCGCTGCTGACACGCTGTGAGGAATGTGACTCCGAGACTGGTCGGTTCACCTGACGCGTTCCAGCTATCCGTTAGTCGTCGGCAGCGGCGGACGTGCCGGTGGACTCGCTCTGACGGCCCGCGATGAACTCGGTGAAGTTGTCGAACAACTGCTTCGCCTCGCAGGCGGCGCGGTAGTTCTCGTCGGTGATGCCATCGAGGACCTGCTTGATGCGCTCGTCCGAGAGCTGGTCGTCTTTCCCCTTCGTCACTATCTCGGCCGTTTCGGGATCGTACTCAGGGTGGAACTGCACGGAGAAGACGTTCCCATTCCGGAACCCGTGGATGCCGTACTCGTTCTCGGCGAACGTGGTCGCGCCCGGCGGCAGCTCGGCGACGTGGTCCGAATGCGTCGTAAAGACGGTGAAAGAGTCACTGACGCCGGCCAGCAGCTCGTTCTCGCCGTCGTGTTCGACGGTGCGGTAGCCGATCTCGTACTCGTCCATCGGCTCGATGGTACCGCCGAGCGTGTGCGCAAGCAGCTGGTGGCCGAAACAGACGCCCAGGAACGCGATGTCGCGGTCGATCGCCTCCTCGACCCAGGATTCGAGGTCACGTATCCAGGGCTCGTCCCAGTAGACGGACGCTCGACTGCCCGTGACCAGACAGCCGTCGAACGCGAATGTGTCGGGCAGTTCGCGCTCGGTCACGTCGTATTCCACGAGGTCGGCGTCGAGTTCCCGCCGGAAGTTCCGGCGGTTGTCTTCGCCGTCGTGGGCCGTGTTCAGCAGGGCGATTCGTGGCCTCATTACCAGTACGAAACGGCTCAAACCCTAAAAAACTCCGTCCCGACGGCAGTGATTGCCGCTCACAGTGACGCGTCTGTCCCCGTCAGAACTAATTCTCGATACGCTACTCTCCGCTGGTAGTGACGCAGCTGCTGGAGCGGCGGCTACCGTGACTTGATTACCTCTCAGAATTGTCTCGTTACGGGCAGTCGACCGCGGTATTCGTGTTATGTCTGGTCCGCTTCCGGGTTGTTCGTGCGCCGATAGGAGCCGACCATCTTCCACAGCGTGTCGTTGAAGTCGTCGTCGTTCGCTTCGTCCTCGATCTGCCGGTACAGGCTTTCCGAGACTTCAATACGGGGCATCAACTGTGTATACTGGCCGGTGGTAAATAAACCTCCGCTGACACGGAACCGAGTAAAACCTTCAACGGTGCGCTTACCGGCCGTATAACCATTTGGCTCCGAAGAAAACGAACCAGCCCATCCAGATACAGAAGATGACCAGCCACACCCCGTACTGGACCGTCGGGTCGGGAACCAGGACGTACGCCACGATCAGCAGGCCGGCGACGCTCGCTGCGGCCGTGGCGTCCCAGCGGTCTAGCGCGGGTGGCGCGGTCATCGGGGACTACTGCGAGATGCCGTAGGTGTCGTTGTCCCAGTCGTAGACGCCAGTGTCGTAGACCGCCTGCTCGCGCTCGATAGCGTCGATGCGCTCGCGGTCAGCCGTATCGAGTTCCCAGTCGAACAGCGCGAGGTTCTGGCGAACGTGCTCGGGTGAGGAGGATTTCGGCAGAACCACCACGTCGTTCTCGACCGCCCACTTCAGGATAATCTGGGCAGGCGACCTGTCGTACTTCTCAGCCAGATCCTGAATGACGTCGTCGGCAAACACCTCGGTCCGGCCCAGCGGCGCGGCTGCCTCGACGACGGTGTCGGTTTCACGGCAGAACTCGACCACCTGGTCCTGCGTGTTCCAGGGGTGGTACTCGATCTGGTTGACGGCGATTGGCACGTCGGAGACGTGCTGTGCCGCACCAAGCTGGTACGCGCTGAAGTTCGAGACGCCGACGTTGCGGATTTTGCCCTCGTCGCGGAGCGTGGCCATCGCGTTCATCGTCTCGCGGATGGAGACGGCCGGGTTGGGCCAGTGGACGAGATACAGGTCAAGATACCCGGTTCCAAAGCGGTCCAGCGAAGCTTCGCACGCCTCGATGACGGACTCGTATCCGAGGTGTTTCGGGAGCACTTTTGACGTGAGGAACATGTCGTCCCGGTCGTAGTCGGCGAGGACCTCGCCGATCTCGGCCTCGTTTCGGTACCCCTCTGCGGTGTCGATGTGGGCGTAGCCCGCGTCGAGCCCAGCTCGAACGGACTCTCTGACAGTTTCGCCTGCAATGTCCCACGTCCCGACACCGACCGACGGGAGTTCGTCACCGCTCGGGAGTGTCACTGTTGGGGGTGTCACACTCCCTGCCTCACTCGCCGCGGGCAAAACCGTTTCGCGCGGTTTCCGCGCTGGCTATGCCGGCCCTGCTGCTCACTCCGTCTGGGGGACCTCGACCGGTTCGCCGGTGTCCGCGCTCCGAGTCAGCGCGTCTATTGCACGCATGTTCCCCAGCGTCTCGGCAGGCCCGATTAGCGGTGTCGAGCCGCTCTCAACGGCGTCAGCGAACGCTTCGACCTGAAGCCGGTAGTGGTCGACAGGATCGAACGTCTCGGTGACCTCGCGGCCGTCGACGCTGTAGGTCAGCGACACGGACTGGTCGCGTTCCGGGCCAAAGCAGTTGGGGGCTTCGAGCCAGCCATCGTCGGTTTCAACGCGGTAGTACTCCCGTCTCGGACCGTCGAAACCACAGGAGACCGTGGCGACGCGCCCGTCGTCGTAGGCGAGGACGCCGCTAAGATTCGTGTCGACGCCGCTGTTCCGCGAGTCTCGGGCGTGGGCGAAGGCGCGGTCCGGATCACCGAGGAAGCCACGGGCCGCGCTGACGGCGTAACAGCCCACGTCCATGAGGCTTCCACCGGCCAGCTCCGGGTCCAGACGGATGTTGTCTGGATCGGAGAGCCGGAACTTGAACGACGCGTCGACGGTGTGTATCTCGCCAAGCTCCGAGGCAACGATTTCGCGGGCCCGCTCCGTTCGCGGATGGAACTGATACATGAACGCTTCCATCAACGCCACGTCCTGTTCGGCACAGTACTCGAAGAGATCCGCAGCCTCGGCGGTGTCGACCGCTAACGGCTTCTCACAGAGGACGTCGAGACCGTGGTCGGCAGCCCGCCGGCTCCACTCGGCGTGGAGCGCGTTCGGCAGCGGGTTGTAGACAGCATCGATATCTGCCTCGGCGAACATCGCCTCGTAGTCACCGTACGCGTCGCCGATTTCGAGCTCTTCGGCCACTCGCTCTGCCTGGTCCGGAGTTCGGGAGCTAATCGCTGCCACCGTGTGTTCCGACGCTCTGATGCCCGGAATCACATCCTGTCGCGCGATTTTTGCCGTTGAGATCACGCCAAAGCGCATACATATAGTCCGCTCACTCGCGGGATAAACAGCTATCGACCTTACTGCTCCACTTGGACCAGTCGTTCGGCCACGGCGGTAAGCCCGTCTGTCGGCGGGTCACATCTGTCCGGGACGAGATCGGTCGCCACTTCGCGAGCACGCTCGAAGTGGGCCTTCGCGTCCATGAGCGCGGCTTTCGATCCAGCCGCGCCGCTGGCGTCCGCCTCCGCGTCGGCCGCGTCCAGTCGCATCTGCCCGGCCCGGCAGTTGGCCTCGACCAGTTCGACGGCGGCATCCGCGGCGGCCTCGCGGAGCGACGCCGGATCGCCGTCGAACCGTCGCTTTCGAGCCCAGTCGAGTTCGTACGCCACGCGGTAGCGAGACAGGGCCGTTTCCCAGCGTTGCGCCTGTGCCGCAGGATCAGTCGCGTCTCGGGCCGCGCTCGCAGCGGCTTCTGCTGCGGTCACCGGTGCCGACATGAGCTGTTCGTATTCAGCCCTGACTCTGTCGCGTCTCGCTTCGATTGCGTCGGCTGGAGGCTGGTCAGCTGTCACGTCCTGCGCCCGGTTGTACGCCGTCCGTGCCCGGTCGTACGCGTCTGCGGCACGTTCGTACTCCTGTTCCTCCCAGGCCTCCCGCGCCGCCTCGTGTGCCCGGTCGCCCGCTCCGACGTGGCGACTGCGCCGGCACGTGGCTATCGCTCTGCGGGCGGCTTCCAGTCGGTCTGTGACCGTGGACTCCGCACCCGGCCCTAGCTCAGACACCCGTTCCCGCGCGCTGTCGAGTGCTTCCTGCGCGGCGTCGATCTTCGATTCCGCTGTCGAGAGCGCGTCGTCAACGACTGCCGCTTTCGCGTCCGCTGCCAGTGACTCCGCCCGGTCTAGCTCTGTCAGTGCGTGGGTCCAGACCTGTACAGTTTCGTCGACGAACGATTGAACCGGCTCCAGGTCACCCCGGCAGTCGAACTGCCAGCGCTTCTCGGCGACGGTGACGATATCCAGCGTCGATTTGCGGAACGACGCCGTATACTCGACGGTCACGAAATCCTCGTATGGGAGCGAGATGGTGCGGTCGCCGTCAGCGTCGCCGATCACGAACACCACGCGAACGTCCGTCGCGATCAGGAACGCACGGTAGTCTCCCGTCGGCGCGAGCGTCTCGCTGTCCCCCTGAATCGCTCTGATACCGCTTTGCTTGTTCCAGGCCACGAACCGCGGCTCCTCACGCTCAAGCAAATGCTGGGACAGCGGCTGCTCGACGAGTTGCGTGCGGCCGAACAGGCTGTCGGTGTCCGCTCGGTCGAAAACCGCAGGCCGGCCTGACGACTGAACGTCGATTACCCTCTCCATAGTCTATTCGCTGCTGTCTATATATTCGATATACCGTCAGCCAAAAATAAACGCTTCGGCACGTCTCGGTCGGGAGCACTACCGAACGGCCATTTTCGGATCCTGTTCAGTACGGCTGGCTTCGGTCTGTGGGCTGGCGCTGTGGATGATCGGTCGTCAGATCGGTGACGCACTGTCGACAGAACTGGTAGTCCCGGTTGTTCCTCGTCCCGCAGTTGGGACAGCTGATGGATTTCGGACTGTCGTCAGTAGCGTTGCCACGGGGCGTCTCTGTGTCCGATCCGGCGCTGGCACCGGCGGGATCACCGCGATGGCGATAGGCGTACAGCATGGTCAGTACATGGAGCCCGACGAGGAGCGCAATCGCACCGTAGACCCACTCGCTCACCATCATATATGTATATACGGTGACGTGCTACTTGAGGATTGTGCCGTGTTACCAATGGTTGTCGTTTTCGGCTGTCTTGGGGCATATTCGGGACAAAATCGGAGCAATCTCTTCTGGCCGGTCTGTGCCTGGATTCAGACATGCCTGCTTCGAGACGCGTCTTCCTGCGACTCGCCGGCCTCGGTCTTGTCGGTGTCGCAGGCTGCTCAGGGACGGATAGTACTGCAAGCGATGGATGCCACCGAGTCGATTTCGCCGGAGGTGGCCAACGACGGTGCTGCTGAGACAGAGATGGGCGGTGACACGGCGGTATCGCTGCCCCGCTGGTCGCACTTGGTCTCCTCTCCGAGCCCTGGCGCAACCGCGTCCTCGCCGTCGGCACGGCACACAAGACGGTAATCAACCGACTCACCGGAACCGTCATACTCGCAATATCGCTGTACTATCTCTTCTTTGTCTTCGAAGTGTTGGGGCCGCTCTGAGGCCCCGCCCACGGCTCACGCTGGACCGCTTACAGTCCCAGCGGCCAAGCACAGACAAGCGTTCAAGTACGATGCCAGGGCCAGTCGGGGCCTATGCACGCGTACACACTCGGTGGTCACTGATGGGCCGTCGAACGCTCGTCGCCGTCGCCCGCACTGACGGGCGCTACGACTGCCGCGTCGCTCACTGGGGCATCGATGCCGACCCGCTGGCCCAGTCTCGCCCGCTTGGGACCGGCTGGACAGCGTCGGCTGTTCTCGACTGGCTCGATGCAACCGACGAGCAGCTGGTTGTCCTCGATGGGACGGTCCGGACCTACTCCGTCTGCTGGCTCGACCCGACGCTGTTGGAGCCTGACGACATCGCCCTTGCCCGCACTGACGACCCCGGTGCGTTCCGTGCGTGGTGGATTGCCCGCAAAGACGAAGCTTGTTGGGCGGTCACGGGAGCGGAACGGGACCCGGCCACCGTCCGGAGCGAACTGCTCGCGTCGCTCCGTGACCGCGCAGCAACCGTCCAGCTCCCCGACGACGCGTCCTTTTTACGCGGGGGAGGCTAACCGACACCCGTGACTGCCGTCGAAACGCTGACCTACCCCGACCCGGACAACGCACTGGACCTTGCGTCGCGAAACGCCGACCGGGGCGCACTGGTGACCCTGGTCGGCCCCTGTACGGTCGAGTACGAGGGCCGTGCCGCCAGTTCGCTGGGGTTGGGCGACCGCCATGTGATGCTCAAGCCAGACGGGGCCGCGCTGGTCCACACCGACGAGGGCCAGCAGCCGGTGAACTGGCAGCCGCCGGGGTGCGATCACGAGGTCACTGTCGACGACGGCTCGCTCGTCGTCCAGTCCACGCGGTCGACCCCCGAGGAGTCGCTGGAGGTCGTCTTCGAGACGGTCGCCCACGCCGCCGCCTTCGACGTGAACGACTCTGAAGACCTCGCTCTCACCGGGACTGAGTCGGACCTGAAGGACCGTATCCTCGACGACCCGGCGCTGGTCGAGACGGGCTTCACGCCGCTGGCGACCGAACGCGAGACCCCGGCCGGCGCGGTCGACATCTACGGTGAGGACACCGATGGCCGGACGACCATCCTTGAACTCAAACGCCGCCGCGTCGGCCCTGACGCCGTCGGCCAACTGGACCGGTACGTCGAGGCTTTAGACCGCGATCTTCATGCTGACACAGAGGTACGTGGCGTTCTCATCGCTCCCTCTGTGACCGACCGGGCACGGCAGTTGCTCGCCGAGAAGGGACTGGAGTTCGTTTCGCTTGAGCCCCCGTCGTAGCGTTCGTGATTGTCTCAGTCGCACCTGTCGAGACGGTCCTGCAGTTCTGCGAGCGCGTTCATCGCCTCGATAGGTGTCATCGTCGCCACATCAAGCGACGCCAGGCGCTCTCGCACCTCGTCTGAGAGGCCGTCGGTTGTAGCGCTTATCCCGTTCGTCTGCACTATCTCCTGTGTCTGCCCACCTGCCGTGTCCCGCATCTGTCCATCTGTCCCGTTCTCGTTTGGTTCGTCTGACTCGAAGCCATCGGTGGCCGTTTTAGCACTGCTCCCTGTCTCGCCGTCCTCCCCTGTCACGTCCGTGTCGGAGGCACCCGTCTCAGCATCCGCCAGAACTTCGCGTGAGCGTTCGACGACCGACGCCGGCACGCCGGCCATACTCGCCACCTCGACGCCGTAGGAGGCCGCCGCGGGGCCGGGTGCGAGTTCGTGATCGAACCGAACAGCGCCGTCCTCGTGACTGGTTTCGAAGTGACGGTTTGTCGCGCCCGGCAGCGCCCCAGCAACGGCGGTCAGGTCGTGGTGGTGTGTCGCAAACAGTGTGTACGCGCCCACCTCGTCGTGGAGATACTCAGTGACGGCACGAGCGATGGCCAGCCCGTCGGCTGTCGAGGTCCCACGGCCCACCTCATCCAGCAGGACCAGCGAGTCAGCTGTGGCCGCGTCCAGAATCGTCGCCAGCTCGGTCATTTCGATCATAAACGTCGAGCGGCCGCCAGCGATGTCGTCGCTGGCCCCGACGCGGGTGAACACCCGGTCGAGAATCGGGAGAGCAGCCGCCGCGGCCGGGACGAAGCTCCCGGCCTGTGCGAGCAGGCAAATAAGTGCCACCTGACGCATGTACGTCGACTTCCCGCTCATGTTCGGGCCTGTGATGACGGCGAGGAAGGGATCCTGCTCCGAGCGCGTATTATCACTGTTCTGGTCTTCCCCACTCGCGTTTCTCGGCCCGCTCCCGAGGTCCGTGTCGTTAGGAACGAAGGCGTCTTCGGTCCGCTCGACGACCGGGTGACGACCCGCGGTGATATCGATGCCGTCACCGCCGACGGTGGGCCGGCAGTAGTCGTAGCGGGCGGCCACCTCGGCGAAGGAAACCAGCACGTCGAGGCGGGCGAGGCGGTCAGCCAGCGCCTGTACGCGCTCGGCCTCGTCGGCCACGTCGTCCCGGACCGCACAGAAGAGGTCGTATTCGAGGTCGTCGGCCGCGCTCTCGGCGCGCAGAATCTCGTCTTCGCGCTCCTTGAGTTCCGGCGTGTAGTACCGCTCGCTGTTTTTCAGTGTCTGGCGGCGCTGGTAGTCGTCGGGAACGGCGTCGAGGTTGGCGTTGGTCACCTCGATGTAGTACCCGTGAACCGAGGTGTGGCCGACCTTCAGCGAGTCGATGCCGGTGCGTTCACGTTCGCTCGCTTCGAGATCGTCGATCCACTGTTTGCCGGACTGCTCGGTCGAGCGCAACCGATCCAGTTCCTCGTCGTATCCCTCGCGGATGACGCCACCCTCCGTCACTTCCTGTGGCGGGTCCGGCTGAATCGCCGCTTCGATCCCGTCACGCACGTCAGACAGCGGGTCGAGTGTCGCATGTAGATCCCCAAGCAGGCGCGAATCTGCGTCGGCAAGCTGGTCGCGTAGCTCCGGCACAACTGACAGCGTTGTGGCCAGTGACCGCAGGTCACGCGCGTTCGCCCGGCCCCGAGAGACACGTGAGATGAGCCGTTCGAGGTCGTACACGTCCGCGAGCAGGCTCGACAGCGCCTCTCGGGTCGCTGGGTCCCGCTGGAGCTCCGCGACTGCGCCGTGGCGGGCTTCGATCCGGTCTGCGTCGAGCAGCGGCCGACGGAGCCAGTCAGTCAGCTTTCGCCGCCCGAGCGCACACGCGGTCTCATCAACCGTGTCGACGAGCGTCCGGTTCTCGTGGCCCCGGACTGACCGCCGCTCGAACAGTTCGAGGCTTTCGACAGCGACGGCATCAAGCAGCATGTACTCCCGCGGGTCGTACCGCGTGAGGTGATTGAGATAGTCGAGGGTTCCAGCGGGATCAACATCCGGATCGACCGGCTCGCCGTCGGGGCCGACCGCACCGCTACTCCCGCGGGTGTACTCCGCATAGGCCAGGAGTCCGCCACAGGCCCGGATTTCGGGATCGCCTGCAAGCAGTCGCTCCGGTGGGCCGAAGTACTGTGCCACGCGGTCCTCGGCGCGCTCACGGTCGAACGCGTCCGCGTTGTAGCGTGTCACCAGACAGGCCGGGCCGAAGACAGCGTCCTGGTCCACGTCGACATCTGGACCGACGATGGCCTCTGCCGGTCCGAACCGACTGAGTTCGTCGGCGACCGCTGTCGCTGAGCCGACGCTGGTCGCGTAACAGTCGCCGGTCGAAACATCAAGCAGTGCCAGCCCGTACCGCTCGCCTGCGGTCAATGTGGCAACGTAGTTGTTGTCCGCCCCACCAAGCAGTTCACTCTCGGTGAGCGTTCCGGGCGTGACGATTCGTGTAACGGCCCGCTTGACCACGCCGCTGACCTCGTCGGGGTCCTCGACCTGGTCAGCGATAGCGACCCGGTAGCCCGCTTCCAGCAGCGTCTCGACGTAGGATTCGGCGTTGTCGATTGGAATCCCGGCCATCGGGTACTCCCCAGTCGAGTCTTCGCGCTGGGTCAGCGTAATCTCACACAGGCGGGCCACCCGTTCTGCGGCCTCGCAGAAGGCTTCATAAAAATCTCCGACCTGGAACAGGACCAGCGCCTCGTCGTACTGCTGACACAGCTCGTAGTACTGTGCCATCATCGGCGTCAGGTCGTCCTCAAGCTCGGCCATCTTCTCAGGTGGGCCAAGCGCAGCGTCCATACCGGTGGCAACAGCCCACCCCTCATAGGCGCTCCGCTCTCCTGTTCTCGTCGCGGGGTTCTTCGCTCTGTGGCACGTACTGACTGTATGGACCGTACGACGCAGAACCGCGTTCGGACAGTCGAGACGCGCGACGAACTCGACGATGTGCTGGCGGCGACCGACCGCGTGCTCGTGATGGTCCGGACAACCGGCTGCACCATCTGCAAGTCGATGGAGCCGATCCTCGATATTGCAGCCAAGGCCACCGACGCCGCAGTGGTGGTATTCAATCCCAGGGACGACCTCGATGCGGTTTCGGCTTTCGACGTCCGAAGCGTCCCGACCTTCCTGTTGTTTGCGGACGGGGCCGTGGTCGACCGCCGCGCGGACGGCTTCGTTCCGTCGGAGGAACTAATCGAGTTTGTCGAAAACTAGGTGAAAGCGGGCTGCAGAGGCTGTGTTGGATTGTCATACATAGACAGTGATTTTAAGTCCAGTTGTTGAAATGTTTGGTTGATGGCCCTCCAGATCGGCTCCGCTCTCCAAGAGGCGGGGCACCGATTACTCAGTCGTACTGGCGCACTACTGCTCGGTGCGTTTCTCGTCCTGATGATTGGATTCCAGACACTGTTCAACTCGATTTTTGCGGCTGCATACGCCAGACTGGGATCCGGTGAAATCGCCTCGGCGCTCCCGCTCACAGTCGACATTCCGATTGCTGTTGCCGGTGCCGGTCTCGCTGTCGGTATGGTCGTTTCGCTATACCTCACTATCGTGACCTTCCGGACGTTCGTTACCGGAACGCGTGACCGCTTCCCAGAGGGTGCGTTTACCCGGAATATCCCACGTGCGATGGTGAACAGTCTGATCGGCGGTCTCGTTTATGGCCTGCTTATGTTCATAGGCTCGCTCCTCTTTGTCATTCCCGGCATCTTCGCCTATGTCGTGTTCATCTTCACGATGCCCTACATCGTCGTTGCGGACCAGAACTTCATCGCAGCATTCAAAGAGAGCTACCGGCTCACCGAAGGGAACAGACTGGCACTGTTCGGGCTGCTGGTCATCGTTATCGCGGCCAGTGGATTCATCGGCGGCATCGCCGGTCTCGTTGGTGCGCTTGCCCTCTCGCCGCCAGCATCACAGCTGGTGACTGTCGTTATTCAGGCTCCGGTGTCGCTGTACAGTACGGCGGTCATCGCTGTCGCGTTCGAGCAACTCTGGGATGCTGACGAGATGCCGCCGTCGACGCCGAGCGAGGCCGGAACGCCGACGACGGCCTGATAAGGCGGTCCCCCGTAGCGCTCACTCGTCTGTTAGCCGAACGGTCAGCACCGGCACCGGTGATTTGCGGACGACCGTTTCGGCCACGCTCCCGATGAGATAGTGGTCCAGTCCGGTTCGGCCGTGCGTTCCCATCACGACGACATCCACTGGCTCCTGTTCGACGTAATTGATGATCTCTGTTGTCGGGACACCCTCACGCTGTGCAGTTTCGACCGCTATATCGTCGGGCAACTCGGTGACAGTGGCTTCGATTGCCTCCATAGCGCGTTCGCGCTCTGCTTCAACCCACGCGTCGGCAGAGAGACCGCTCGATGGACTCTCGAACCGGTTGCGCGTGTCGACGACTGAGAGCACGTGCACTGTCGCATCGAAGCGGTCGGCGATAGTTCCCGCGTGTCTCGTCGCCGCGTCGATTCCGTCGCTACCATCCGTTGGAAGCAGAATACTGTCGTACATCGTTTCTAGACCCCGGCCGCCATCAGGAACAGCGCGACGGCGATGATCGCGAACAGTCCACCGACAAACTTCTTGATAGTGCCTGTATCCAGTGCGGTCGACACGTATGGCGCGATCTGGCCGCCAGTGACCGTCGCCGGGACGGTCCAGACGACCATGTTCCACGGCGTTGACGCGAGGTCCATCGAGTGTCCACCGGGAATGAGCCCGCCGCCGAAAACGTGGACAAGCGACGCCAGCACGGCTGTTAGTGCCACGACAATGTGGTTCGTTCCGATGGCAACTCTGACCGGCACATTCGTTCGAAGCATCGAGATGATGCCAAGTTCACCGACACCGAAGCCGGCCAGGCCCTGGAAGACACCGCCGATACTGTAGTTCGCGAAGCGTTCGAGATAGCCACCGCGCGTGTAGCCGTAGTCGTTGCCGTCGCGGTCGACACGAGTAACGGTCCCGCCATCAGCCGTTTCGACACCGGCCGGCCCGAGTTTGTTGGCATCGTCTGGCAGCGTTGAGTCAGCGCCGCCGTCGGTCGACACCTCCGCTTCGCCGTCGCCTGCTGCTCCCGGCTCTTCGTGCCCGAGGTCGGCTTTGAACAGCAGATACGACGCCGTCATGAGTGCGATCCCAAGCAGTGCGTGAAACAGCGGTTCCGGGATCACGAAAGAGAGCAAGGCACCAGCGATGACGAACGGAACGCTTCCGGCAACGAGACTCAGTGCCAGCCGACGGTCGACGAGTCCGTACTGAATAAACGCAAGTGCCGAACTAGAGAGACCGAACGATTCGCTGATGAGTCCGACCTTCACCAGCGTCTCAGGGGTCAGTGTCTCCCCGGTGAGAATCGGGAAAATGAAGATGAGAAACGGAACGAACAGCGCAGATCCACTGATACCGACTGTGTTGACGATAGTTGCACCGGTGACGAAGGCGAGACACAGCCACCAGTACTCGAACCAGTAGCCTGTCCCGGCGTCGGCTGGCGTCGGTGCAGCAAAATACACACCGGCGATGAAAAGCAGTGGAGCCAGAAAGACGAAGACGTGCTGGTATTTGAGAAACCCCTTCTGGAGTCGGCTTGACGGTGACGGCGTGGTCATTGACGCGTGACCGCAGAATTGTAAATTATCGCTTAAACTCTTTTTCGTATGTCTTGATATCGAGAATTATTGTTAATTTCCATTAGGGTTTATAAAATCACCCGGAGGACTGGCGATTCCAGTCACGTCCTAATATTTATTTCCCACCCCGTGTTACCATGTACCGTCATGAGTTTTCCAGAGGAACCAATGGAAGCAACTGATACATCGAGCTATGACGAGAGTCGTGCTACCAATGCTGCGGAGGCAGCGGGACTCTTTGGTTCCTTGCGTAGATTCTCAAAACGCTGGTCCCGCCGCTATGTCGAGATGCGCGTCGACGCGCTCGCCAGCCGCTGGGACTAGTCGATTCGATACCCTTCTGTAATTTTGTCTGCCACCGCGGTCCTGATCCGAGAACCTGAGCGGAGCGACCGCGGCGGGCCGTTCTGGAACTGCGTTGTGTCCGGTCGGGCGTTCAAGGCCCCTCGATGAGTCGTTCTAACTGCTCGGGTGGGACCGCGCCGCGGGCGGCGTGGCCGTCGTATGCGAAGGTTGGGACGCCGGTGACGCCCTGCCGCTGGGCCTGCCTGAACTTGTCGCGGACCTCGGCTCGCAGGGCGTCGTCCGCCAGCGCCGACCGGATTTCTTTGCCATCGACGCCTGCCTCATCCGCCAGTTCGACCAGCAGGTCTTCGTCGCCGATGTCTGAACCGTCCTGCCACAGCGCCTCGAAAATCGCCACGTCGAACGTCAGCCACGTCTCGTAGTCGTAGTGCTCCGCGACGTAGTAGGAGGCGATCTGGGCGGGAAGAGAGTCGATGTCGGTGGCGATGTCGAGATCCATCTCGACGTCGTACTTTGCCTGTAGCCGCCGGACGCTCTCTTTGGCCTGCTCGTAGTAGTCGTCGTCCTTGCCGTCGTCGACGGAGTGGTCGATGGAGCCGTCGGGGTTGCGTTTCCCGCTCCGAAGGTCGAAGGGATGCCAGTCGATTTCCAACTCGTCATCGCGAGTCGACTGGTACTGTCGGAGCGACTCACGCCCGAGATAGCAGAACGGACAGACGTAGTCTGAGTAAACTGTGATCGCTTCACTCGACTGTGATTCACTCATGCGACGGGATATGGGTTGCTCGCGGTTAAACGCGGCCACCGACTATGGCGGGAAACCCTCTCGATTCACCGCAGATAGAGGCTCTAACAGTTGTGGCGTTGCGTTCTGGCCCCGTCACTCAACGACGGTGACGCCGCTGATCTCGAACCGCGCGCCACCATCGGGGGACTCGTTCACGCAGATTTCCCAGCCGTGTTCCTCGGCGATCTGCTTGCCGATAGCGAGCCCCATCCCGCTCCGGTCCTCTGCTGTGGTGTACCCCATGTCGAACACTGCCTCGCCGATGTCGTCTGAGAGGCCGGAACCGTCGTCTGCCACGAAGAATCCGGGTTCACCGTCGAGTGAGCCAACCGTGACCGTCACGGCTGGGCCCTCGCGTTTGTCTGCGTCGGCTTCGACCGCATCGTCTGTGGAGCCGTGTACCACCGCGTTCGAGATGAGGGCTTCGAGCAACTGCGTGAGGCGGACGTAGTTAGCTTCGAACACCAGTTCGTCGTCGGCAACGAGTGTCGCCCCCGACGTTTCGACCGTCTGCCAGCAGTTCTCAACGCAGTCGGCCAGCGATATGCTGGTGGTGGTGAACTCCCGCTCGTTCTCGCGGGACAGCGACAACAGGCCCTCCACCAGTTCACGTATCCGATCAACCGCGTTTCCAGCGCGCTCGAAGTGCTCCGCGTCACCAGTCTCCTCGGCGAGATAGAGAGATCCTTCGAGGACGCTCAACGGGCTCCGGAGATCGTGGCTGACGACGCTTGCAAACGACTCCAGCCGCTCGTTCTGTCGCTCTAACTTTTGCTCCCGCTCCTTTTGTTCGGTGATGTTCTGTGCGACGGCCATCCCGGAGATGATCTTGCCGTCGCTGTTCCGGATCGGCTGTGTCTGGATGCGGTAGTGATGGTTCTGCCAACTGTCCTCGAACGACTGTGGCTCGCCCGCTAACGTGGCCCGGTACTTCTGCTCCAGCAGCGCGGCGTTCTCCGGGGGGAACACTTCCGACGGTCGCCGTCCGACCATTACGTCTTCCGACAGGCCGCTCGCTTCCAGTTCGGACCCGCCCGCGGCGGTGAACTGGAGGTCCTTGTTGAACAGGAACACGCCGCCGTTGGGGAACACCTCGACAAGTCGTTCGTAGCGTTCCGTGAGCCGCTTGCGCTGTGCTTCGGACTGCTTGCGCTCGGTTATGTCCCTGAAGTAGACGGAGAGTCCATCCTCGTCCGGGTACGCTGTAACGGTGTACCACGCATCAAGTGACTCGTAGTACTCTTCGCTGGATGTGGACTCCATCGTGTCCATCGCCGACCTGAGTACGGTCTCGAAGGATGTCCCCGACAGCTCCGGAAACGCGTCCCAGAACCGCTCGCCGAGGAGATCGTCGGCGGATGCGTCGAACTGCTGGGCTCCCGCCTCGTTGATGAATACGAACTCCAAGTCCTCGTTCAGGGCGAAGCATCCGTCGGTTATCCGTTCGTAGCTCTGGTACAGTCGGCGTTCCGACTCCCGGGCGGTGTGCTGTGCGTGGTAGCGCTCGACGGCGTTCAGAATCCGGTTTGCGAGGACGGTGTACTGTTCGCTGCTCCCGCTCTTCTGGAGGTAGTCGGTGACGCCGGCCGAGATCGCCTCGCCCGCGATCTCCTCGGACCCCTTCCCGGTGAACAGGACGAACGGTAGCGACGGGAACTCTTCGCGGACGCACTGGAGGAGTTCGATGCCGCTCTTGTTGGGCATCTCGTAGTCGCTGACGACGCAGTCGATATCTGTCTCGGATAGTTTCGCTATCGTATCAGTTGGGTCCCCAATGCTGACGACCTCAAACCGGTCGTCCTCCTGCTGGAGGAACGTCTTGACCAGCTCTCTGAACGAGAGATTGTCGTCAACGTGGAGAACTCTGACTGGAGCCACGGACGAACGGGCTGCACGCTCCTCGAGAGACGGCATTACAACTAATACCGAGTGTTCGTGTATAATGGTTTCCGGTACCGGTGATGGGCGCTCACCCGGCTACTCGTCCGCAACAGCTGAGCGGACCCGCTCCGTCC
The DNA here is from genome assembly GCA_042219425.1 of Haloarcula sp. Taxonomy (GTDB): domain Archaea; phylum Halobacteriota; class Halobacteria; order Halobacteriales; family Haloarculaceae; genus Haloarcula. The sequence continues at coordinate 24,151 of JBDGPY010000060.1, forward strand.
GTGAAACGAGTGTGTCCACGTCGGCCGCGAGCAGGGTTGCGCTCGCTTCGGCGCCGATGTCGCCGCGGTCGACGATGGCAACTGGCGTTTCTCCGCTAGTTTCGAAGGCGTGCCCGACGCCCCACTGGGTGGTCCTGTCGGTCGGCACGTCTGGCGGTCGCTCGGCGGGGTCGTACTCGGAGACAGCGCCGTCGAGCTGTTCGAGTGCCGCCTCGACGGCGTCGGTCAGCCGGCAGTTGACGGCAAACCGGACGGCCGTGTCGTGTTCCCGCGCGGCCAGGAGGAAACGAGCGACCGTCGTCGACGCACCGAAGCGGACGCCGCGGTTCGGGCGCACGCCGTCCATCGTGCGGGTGATGCGGCCCTCGACGGCGGCGACCTCGTCTGGGGTCTCCGCATACGGCGTCGCCCCGGCGACGGTCATTCCGACCTCGGGGACCAGCGGCGACACGTCCGCCTCAACCAGCGCCGACACGGCGCGCTCGGCAGCCTCACTCGTCGCGTGGCGGGCGGCCTCGTTTCGCGTCTGGACGAGGTGATGGACTGCGCCGGGGCCCTCCCCGACGTCGAGGTTGTACCGGACCGCGCTGGCCAGCAGGTCGATGCCGCTCCCGACCGCGGTCAAAAGGTCGTCACCGTGGGCCAGCCGCGTTGCGATGGCCGAGGAGAGCGTACAGCCAGAGCCGTGTGTGGCGTCGGTGTCAATGCGGTCGTGGCGAAACGTCGTCACCTCGCTGTCGGTCACGAGGACGTCGGCCACGTCGTCGCCGGGGACGTGGCCACCCTTCACGAGCGCGCTGTTGGCCCCCATCTCGACGAGGTCGTGGCCCGCCTGTTCCGCGTCGTCGGGGTCGTCGATGTCGCGACCGGTCAGGACAGCGGCCTCGTCGGCATTGGGCGTGACGACGGCCGCTTCGGCGATGAGTTCCTCGTAGGCGTCCTCCGCCTCGGCGGCCAGCAGCCGGTCGCCCGACGCCGCTACCATCACCGGGTCGACGACGAGGTTCGGCAGGTCGGCTGCGTGTTCGAGGACCAGGTCTATGATCTCGCTCGTGGCCAGCATCCCCGTCTTGACCGCGGCCACGTCGAAGTCCTCGGTGACTGCCTCGATCTGTGCCTCGATCTCTTCGAGTGGGAGCAGATGCTGGCTCTGTACGCCCGTGGTGTTCTGTGCTGTGACGCTGGTTATCGCGCTGGTACCGAAGCCCCCGCCAGACTCGATGGTCTTGAGGTCGGCCTGAATGCCGGCCCCGCCGCCGGAGTCGCTGCCGGCGATGGTCAGCACTACCGGCGGTGTGACCGGGGCGTCAGCTCGTGTCATACTCGACTGCTCCATCGGCGGCCACAAAGCGATACTGGTCTCGCTCACGACGGCCACTACCCGTCTGTATTCGACTACCTGGTCCTAGTATGCTAATAATACTCCATATCACATTTGAGAAACGCTTATATGTTACTCTCGCCGAACACAGCGCGTACGACAATGGAATCGGCATCGAGCGATACCAACGAGTCCGACGAGCAGTACGGCAGTTTCACCACCGGCGACGGCGACGTCGTCGTCTACGACACTGAGAACCCGACCGCGTGGCTCCAGTCGAGCTATGCGGTACAGGTGGGATGCTCGTCGGAACGAAAATAGGTCTGAGTTCTACGCCCCACCATCGAGTTTCCCCATGTACTCCTCGAAGGTCCCCCAGAAGGGGTCCACACCGGGGTGGTCCGTGGGTTCCCCGTCGACCACGAGTCCGCTGCCAGCGGTGACTTCACCGACCGCAGCGGCAGGAATACCCTCGGATTCGAGTGCCGCGAGCACGTCATCGACGCCCGACGGCGCCACGGACGCCAGCAGCGTCCCTTCGCTGATCGAGATCCACGGGTCGATGTCGAAGAAGTCACAGGCCGCTTCGACACCGGGCTGAACCGGAACCCGCTCCGTCTCCAGTTCGATACCCACGTCTGCCGCGCGGGCCATCTCGTAGAGGCCGCCGTAGATGCCACACTCCGTGGCGTCGTGCATCGCTGTCACCGGTCCAGCGGCCGCAGCCGTGAGCGCGTCTCTGACAGGGCTCATGTCGTAGAACCGGTCGGTCGCGTCGGCGACCGTCTCCGTGTCGAGTTCCTCGCCCATGAGGGATTCGAACTGAATCGACAGCAACCCCGTCGCTTCGATGGCCGGTCCCTTCGTAACGATGATTGTATCGCCGGTCTCCGCGCCGTCCGGCCGGACGAGCTGGTCGAACTCCCCAACCGAGAGCGCCGTGCCGCCGCCGACCATCGGGTAGTTACAGCCCGCGTAGCGGCCGGTGTGACCGGTGACGACCGAGACGCCGAGATCGCGGGCCTCCGCGTCGAACGTCTCCCACACCGCCTGGAACTGCTCGTCGGCACCCGTTATCGCTTAAGAATCCAGCGCAAACAGCAGCGACAACTCCCGCCCGC